>JBDQKM010000040.1:0-20990 GCA_040263275.1 Acidimicrobiales bacterium | reverse complement strand
GCGTACGGCTGCCGCGCCACGCGGGGAGCCACGCGACGCCAAGTGCCGGAGTGCTTCACGTTCGTCCATCAGGCCAGTCCTTCCGTTCGGAGATCGGCCCGGAGGCGGGCCCGCCCGCGGCTCGCTCGGGCTCGAGCCGCCTCCTCACTGCACCCGAGGGCAAGGGCGACTTCGCCATACGGAGCACGCTCGACATCGACCATCCACAGCACCGCACGAATCTCGGACGGGAGCCGGGCCAGGTCGGCCACGTCGGAGGGGTAGTGCTCGATGGTCACGTGGGTATCGCCCGCCAAACGGACGACGGCGCGGCGCAGGCGACCGAGCGAGCGGCGCCGGTTCGACGCGAGGTTCAGGATCGCCCGACGGAGGTACGCCTCCGGGTGGGCGATCGGAGCGCCACGGCGACGGCGCAGCATGCGGGCCAGCGCCTCCTGGACGAGATCGTCCGGATCGTCCTCGATGGGCCCCACCGCCGCGGCGAAAGCTCGCAGTCTCGGATAGAGCGCATCGAAGTCCACTGCAGTCATCATCGCAGAGACCCCGAAACGGCCCGATTCGTGACGGGGACGAGCACTGCCGACGAACCCGTACAGACCGACAGACTCGACGAGTCAGCCTGGGCGGGCTCGCCACACCATGAGCCGTGACGAGTGTCTGACACCGGTGTGACGGGTGGGGCGCTAACTGAGGCCGCCGGTTTCCCACATACGCGCGAAGTGGCCGCCGGCGGCGATGAGTTCGTCGCGGGTGCCGACCTCGGCGACACCGCCCTCGGCGACGACGACGATCCGGTCGGCCCGCATCGTGGTCTGGAGGCGGTGGGCGATGATCACCGCGGTGCGGCCCTCGAGCACGACGTCGAGGGCCTGCTCGACGGCCTGTTCGGTGCGCAGGTCGAGTGACGAGGTCGCCTCGTCGAGTACCAGCAGTCGCGGCTGCGAGACGAAGGCTCGGGCCAGGGCCAGCAACTGACGCTCGCCGGCGGAGAGGGCCACGCCGCGTTCATGGCACGGCGTGTCGAGTCGTTCGGGCAGGCGATCGAGGAGCCGACCCAGCCCGACCTGCTCGCAGGCCGCCTCGAGCTCGTGGTGTTCGAGGTCGCGGCCGCCGATCAGCAGGTTGTCGCGGATCGAGCCACCGAAGAGGAAGGGCTCCTGGGGCACCACGCCGATCTGGGTGCGCAGCGACGCGAAGGTGACGTCGCGCACGTCGTGGCCGTCGATCGTCACGCGGCCGACCTGCGGATCGTAGAAGCGGTTGAGCAGCTTGGCGATCGTCGACTTGCCCGCACCCGTCGGGCCGACCACGGCGATCGTCTCGCCCGGGTGGATCTCGAGATCGACGTCGGAGATCACAGGTTCGCCGTCGTCGTAGCCGAAGGTGACGCCGTCGAGCCTGATCTCGCCGACCACCGGCGGCAGCTCGTAGGCGTCGAGCTTCTCCGGCACCGTCGGCTCGCTGGCGAACACACCGTCGATCTTCACGACCGACGCAAGACCCTGCTGGTAGATGTTGTAGAGGGCGACCAGCTCGGTGATCGGCGCGAAGAAGGCACCCACGTAGAGCACGAACGCGATCAGCTCGCCGAGCGTGACCCGACCATCGAGCACGAACTGTCCACCCACGATCAGCAGGATCATCTGGGCGAACGGCCCCATCGCCTCGGATCCCGGACCGTAGACACCGTTGATGTAGGCCGTGCGGTCGTTGGCGTCGAGGTACTCGCCGGCCTCGTTCTGGTGCTCGACCACCGCCCGTTCGCGACGGTTGTGGGCGGTGATCAGCCGGATGCCGGCGAGGCTCTCCTGGAGATGGGCGAGCACGTCGGCGATCGTGTCGCGCACGCGGAGCTGGGCGATCCCGGCGACCTTGCGATACCAGAGCGACAGCGCCAGCGTGCCGGGGATCACGGCCAGCAGCGTGACGAGCGCGAGCAGCGGACTGAGCAGCAACAGGGCCACCGTGACCGCCACCAGCGTCACCCCCTGCACCGCGAGCTGCACGAGTCCCTGCTGGAACAGCTGCTGCAGCGGCTCGAGGTCGCTGGTCATCCGGCTCAGCAGCCGGCCGGCCCGCTCGTTGGTGTAGTAGTCGATGCTCAACCGCTGGAAGTGGGAGAAGAGCTGAACCCGCAGGTTGGCCATGATGCGGGCACCGACCCGGCCGGCGACCATCGTGCGCACGATCCCGACGAGAATCGAGACCGGCACGAACACGGCGAAGATGATGCCGATGGTGACCACGAGTCCGCGGTCGCCCTTGCGGATGCCCTCGTCGATCGAGATCTGCAGGAGCAGCGGCCCGGCCTGCGACATCACCGCCTCGATGGCGACGAGCAGGAACACGCCGAACAGCGCCAGCGAGTACGGCCGCAGAAAGCGCGACATCGTGAATCGGGTGTGGTCGTAGTCGCTCTGGCTGAACTCGGGCGGGTCGACGGCGACCGCGGGAGGGCCCTCCTCCATCCAGCGTTCGACCTTGTCACGGACCTCCGGCGGAATCCCGCTGAAGCCCGTGTCGGCCACGCCTCCCCAACCAGCCATCGACATCAGCCGGCCTCCCCGTCGGGATCTTGGTCCGGGTCCGGGTCTTCGAGGTGCTCGAGCAGCTCCTGGTAGCGCGGCTCGCTGCGCATCAACTCCTCGTGGGTGCCGGTGGCGGCGACGACGCCGGCGTCGAGGAAGACGACACGGTCGGCTAGGGCGATGGTCGACAGCCGATGGGCGATGACGATGACCGTCCGGTCGGCGGTGGCCTCACGCAGGCCCGCGTGGATCTTCTCCTCGACGCGGACGTCGATGGCGCTCGTCGCATCGTCGAGCACCAGCACCTGGGGGTCGTGCAGGAGCGCCCGGGCCAGCGAGATGCGCTGACGCTGGCCACCGGAGAGCGTGTAGCCCCGCTCCCCCACCACCTCGTCGAATCCGTCATCGAGGTCCTCGATGAACTCGATGGCCTGCGCGGCCTCCGCCGCGGCGCGGACCCGATCCTCGGAGGCGGTCGGGTCGGCGAAGGCGATGTTGTCGCGAATGCTCATCGAGAACAGGAACGGGTCGTCGAGGGCGACGCCGACCGTGTTGCGCAGGCTCTCGAGGGTGGCGTCGCGGATGTCGATCCCGTCGATCTCGATCGACCCGCCACGCACGTCGTAGAACCGTGGGAGGAGGCGAGCCACCGTCGACTTCCCCGATGCGGTCTCGCCCACCAGGGCGATGGTCTCCCCG
Organism: Acidimicrobiales bacterium; assembly: GCA_040263275.1. GTDB lineage: Bacteria > Actinomycetota > Acidimicrobiia > Acidimicrobiales > Aldehydirespiratoraceae > JAJRXC01. The sequence goes on along the minus strand of JBDQKM010000040.1, from coordinate 17,763 downwards.
GGGGAGATCTCGAGGTTGAAGCCCCGCAGTACGTCGGCATCGCCGCCGTAGCCGAAGCGCACATCGTTGAAGGACACCGCACCCCGGGCACCGCCGCCGACACCACCAGAAAGATCGACGGCGTCGTCGCGTTCGACGATCGTCTCCGGTTCGTCGAACACCTCGTAGACCCGCATGGCCGACGCCTTCGCTCGTTGCGCCATCTGCACGAGGTGCCCGATGAAGCGGAACGGCACCTGGACCATCACCACGTAGGAGCTGAACGCCACCAGTGCGCCGATTCCGATGGTGCCGTCCTCGACCAACAGCCCGCCGTAGAGCAACACGACGGCCAGGCTCAATCGGGGCAGATGCTCGAGCGCCGGGATGTAGCGGGCCGACACGTCGGCACCCTTGACCATCGCCCATCGGAGCTGATCGGCAACGCCGGCCATCCGGGCGACCTCGTGCTGCTCGCCCCCGAAGTTCCGCACGACGCGCACGCCGGCGATGTTCTCCTCGACGAGGGTGGCGACGTCGGCTTGGCGGGCCATCACCAGCCACCAGGCGGGGAGCTGGGGGTGACGGCTCTTGAGCCCGATGAAGGCCACGATCGGGATGGGGATGATGGTGACCAGCGTGAGTGGGACACTCACCGCCAGCATGAGCGCGAGGGCGAAGAGGAGGCTGATGAGCGACAGCGTCATGAACGGTCCGAAGTTCAGGAACATCTGGACCGCTCGGATGTCGCCGTTGGCCCGGGCGAGCAGCTGGCCGGTCTCGGAGCGGTCGTAGAAGTCGGCCGACATCCGTGAGAGGTGATCGAAGACGGCGTGGCGCATCGCCGTCTCGACCCGGAATCCCACCTGGAACATGGCGCGGCGAGCGGCGAATCCACTCAGCGCCGAGACCACGGTCAGACCGGCGAGGGCCCAGGCGTAGGGGGCGATCGAATCCGTCTGCTCGTCGAGGGCGTTGTCGATCGCCAGCATCAGCACGGCGGGGACGATCGTGCGAGCCGCCATGCCGATCATCGTGCCGACGATGGCGACCAGCAGGAGGAAGCGGGTGGGCCTGACCACCGGCCAGAGGCGGCGCAGCCATCCCTTCGATGCGTCCGGGTGGGGTCGCCCCTCTGGCTCGGGGTAGCGGGCGAGTTCGGACGTGGCGAGCGCGGTCACCGGTCGCTCCGCTTGGCATCAAGGGCATCGCGCCACAGATCGAGCGCGTCAACCGCTCGGCTCTGCACGTCGGCGTCGAGCCCTTCCACGAGCGACGCCATCGCCGCGTCGGCCGCCGAGTTGGCCGTGTCGAGGGCCCGGCCACCCGCTGCGGTGAGTTCGTGGTCGACCCGGCGTCGGTCGTCGGTGCTGCGAGCGCGGGCCACGAGGCCGTCGTCGACGAGACCGTTCATGACCGTGGTGACCGTCGGCGGACGCACCGCGAGGAAACGAGCGAGCACGCTGCTGGACGTGACGCCGGCCCGGACGAGCGACAGGGCCCGGAACTGCGAGCTGGTGAGGCCCGTCTCGTTCACCGCGATCTCGATCGCGCGGCTCAGCGCGATGACGGTGAGCGCGTGTCCACGGTCGGTCGCGGTTCCCTTGGCCGTTCCCTTAGCCCCCATAACAATTAGCGTAGCTAACGTTCGGGCCTCACCAGAACTCGGTGGTAGACGGCCCGGACCGCGAGGGCCTCGCGGATCTCGGCCGTCATCCCTTCGGCGTACTCGGACCGGTAGGTGTCGTCGGTGACGACCTGCACCGCAAACTGCAGTCCCGACATCATCCCGATGAACGCGGCGACGAGCACCAACTGCCTGGTGAACACGAGCTCGGCACCGAACACCGACCAGGGCGAGCCCCAGTAGGTGTCGGCGGCGAGTGTCTCCTCCGACAGCGTCGTCCACTGGAGCAACGTGTCTTCGCGCACCGTGAGCAGCCCGAAGACGAGGTAGAAGCCGGTGATCACGAGGGCGACGAGCAGGATCTGGATCGCCTGCGACACGAAGAGCAGGAGAGCGACATTCCATTCGGCGCGGCGCCCGAGGGCAGGGGCGTTGGGCGGCGCTTCGTCGTCGTCGGGCACCACGTCGACGACGGGCGTGTCGTCGCAGTAGGGCCGGACGTCGGACCAGCGGGAGAACCGGGCCAGGTCGACGGTGATGCGCCGCACCGACAGCATCACGAACGCGGTGCCGACCGCCACGACCACGCCGAGCACGCAGAGGAAGTAGGGCATCTCGAAGTCGTTGGCCACCTGCCACATCTCGGCGTTGAGGAAGATGAACGCCGAGAAGATCAGCAGGATCGGCAGCGACTTCATGGCGAGGTTGGCGATGTCGTTGATCTGGGCCCACACCTGACCCACCGACCAGCGCATCATCGGGATGATCCCCCAGGCGGTGAGCACGAAGCCGACGGCCAGGATCACCAGGTTGGCCCCGAGCACGTAGAGGAGGTTCTCGCTACGGGCCCCCTCGGCCCCGATGGCGGTGGGGATCGAGGTGAGCACGAAGAACAGGAACAACTCGGGCGCCCCGACGGTGTCGGGCATCATCCATGGCGGTCGCCTCCGTAGGCGGTTGACGACCACGAAGGCGACGAGCATCAGCGCCACCCCACCGAGGAAGGCGAGCGCCTGACCGAACCCGGACCAACGGTCACCGAAGACGAGGAAGAGCTCGAGGAAGACGACGAGCGACAGGAAGGGGAACATGCGCGAGAGCACGTCTTCGCGAACCGAGTAGTGGTCGATCAGGTGGGGAAGCCCCTGGCGCACGAACCATCGCTCGGTCCGGTCGCGCTGTATCGCATCGGTGGTCGTCATCGGTCACCAGACTGCCAGGCACTCGCGCACCCCACCACCGATCACGGCGGCACCAGGTCCCAGCCATCGGCTCCTCGCCGAAGCAGGTAGCCGTCGTCGTGAACCAGATGGTGATGGTGCCGACACAACAGGACGAGGTTGTCGATGTCGGTGGGGCCGCCCACCAACCAGGGGATCACGTGGTGGGCCTCGCACACCGCCGGCGCGGCGGCGCAGATCGCGCAGCCTCCGTCTCGGACCACGAGCCCGCGCCATTGCGCGTCGCTGGCGAGCCGCAGCCGGTCGCCGTGCCACAACGGATCCCCCGCCCCGGAGAACAGCATCCCGAAGAGATCCGACCCGCAGGCATGGCGCTCCACCGTCGAGAGCGGCACCGGCGTGCCATCGACGAGGTGGCCACCCGTGATCCGTCCGCGCTCAGCCGTGGCGACCACCGGGATCTGATAGCGCACCGGCGGCGCGGCACTGGGCCGCTCACCGGCCCCCATCACGAGTTCGAACAACGCATCCGCCCGCCGCTGTTCGGGCGTGCGGTGATCTGCGGCCGCGGATCGCCCACCGTCGGCGTGGTACAGCCGGTTGGCTGCGGCGCCGAGCCGCAGCTTCAGCTCGGCTCCCGTCACCGGATCGAACTCGCCGTGCAGGACGGTCATCCCGTCGTCGTTCTCCCAGATCCACAGGTTGCGCGCCGCCCGGCGCTTCTTCTGCACGGCCTCCACTTCGACCTCGGTCTGCTCCTTCCGGATCCACTCGCGAGCATCGCGGGCCGCGAGATCGGCCGGCCGGCGTGCCGCCTTGTCGATCAGGCCGGACCCGGCGACGGCCTTGGCAGAGGTGGCCTCGACTGCCCGACCGAGCGTCTCGATGTGTTCGGCGTTGAGCCGCCCTTCGGACAGCGCCTGCGCCGCTTCGGGCAGCTGGGTGAGTGTCTCCGCCCGACGGGCCCGCTTGTCGGCTTCTCGTTGGGAGAGGCGCCCGGCCGAGCGCAGCACGGTCGACGCCGGCGCGCCCCTGTCGCCCAAGGCCCCGACGGCAGCAACGGCACGCGCCTCGTAGGCGTCGAGCGCGGCCCGAAGTCGACACACATCCGCGATGGCATCGGCGATCTCGGGTCGACTCATCGTGCTGAACGACATCGCCTGCAGCTCACATCGCCAGTCTTCGAACATGCGCAACCTCCTCCCAGATCTCTTGGGGAAGTTCGTCTGTGAAGACCGGCGAGACAGCGCCAGCGACTGATGAGATCACCCTACGCAGGGGGTGTGACAGCGACCGCCGGTCAGTCCCAGAGTGCCGTCACCCACCACTGGCCCTGCTCGAGGGTGACGAGGCGGGCCTGCCCGTCGTCGGTGAGGATCTGGAACCGGGCCCGGCGGCGATGGTCGTCGGTGTCCCACCAGCGCTCGTCGACCGGCCACGGGCCGGCCCACCCCACGATCGGGAGCGACCGACCCCGGATCCCGAGGGCCACCGGCGGTGCCGAGGCGAGCCCTCTTCCGGTGACGGTGACCATCGCCCCCTCGGCATCGGTGAGCTCGACGGCATGGGGCTTCGCCGGCACTCGGCTCGGCGACGGCGCCGGCAACCGACCCGGCCATGGAGCGACTTCGTCGCCGTCGACGGGCAGGTCGGCCGACCGGCCTCGGAGTTCGACCGTGGCAGCCGACACCAGCACGAGCTGCTCGTCGGGGTGTCGGCCGCCCCGACGCTCCGGGACCTTCACCGCATCGGCTCCGAGCTGCCCCTGGAGGCGGGCGGCCACCCGGGCGGCCCGCTCGTCGACCTCGGACTCGCCACCCCAGAAACCGAGCTGACGGCCGGAGGCGGGCACGATCTCGTCGGGCAGCAGGGTGACCCGGGAGATCCCCCCACTCGGGCGGGTGGCGGCCGAGCCGTTGAGCCAGCCGTCGAGTTGCCAACGCACCCGGTCGGTGATCGCGCCGGCCGACAGGGCACCCTCGTGACGCCAGAGTCGCAGAAGGGTCTCGCCGTGTTCGGTCTCGGCTTCGATGGCGATGCGCACACACGAGATGCCGTCGTGGTCGAGTCGCTGGTGGAGGCCGTCGGCCAGGGTGCGGGCCACGAAGGCCACCCGGTCGACCCGGTCGGCCGGCGGGTCGATCTCGGCGGAGACCGACCAGTCGGGTGGCGAGAGGCGGGCATCGGGCGGCCGTTCGTCGAGCCCGGCAGCGAGACGGTGCGCGCCTCTCCCTTCGTCGCCGAACCGGGCCAGCACATCGGCCGCGGGCAGCGCGGCAAACGACCCGAGGCTGCGGATCCCGAGGCGTACGAGCACATCGGTGAGCTCGGGGCGATCGAGCACCGAGGTCGACATCGGGGCGAGAAAGGCCGGACTCTCCCCCGCCGCGACGATCCGGATCGGGTGGGCGGCCCGAGCCACCAGACCTGCAGCGAACGGTCCGTCGGCGATCCCGACCCTGACCTCGGTCCGCCCGTCGAGCACTTCGCCCATGCGTTCACGCACGAGATCGGCGACGGCCTCGTCGCCCCCGAAGTAGCGCGCCGGGCCCCGCATGACGAGGGCACAGGTGCCGGGGCGGGTGACCTCGACTCGTGGCGTGATGTCGTCGAGGGCGGCGAGGACAGGCTCGAAGGTGCGGGCCTCCCGGGCCTCGTCGCGTTCGACCACGTCGAGTTCGGCACAGCGTGATTGGGCGACGCGGCGCCGCAGCCCTCGGGCCACACCGTGACGGCGAGCCTCGGGCGACGCAGCGATCACCCGGTTGGCATGGACCACGGCCACGGGTTCGTCGAGCCCTCGACCGAAGGCCACCACCGGCCAGTCGGGACACCAGGCGACCAGGGTGCGGACCGGCCCGGTCATGCGAGCACGCGCAGGGCGGGGCGAACCTCCGATTCCCCCGGAGCCGGTTCGCCAAGCGCCGGTTCGCCGAGCACGACCGGGGCGCCCTGGGGGCCGGGCAGCAGCAGGGCCGCCCCTCGCGGCTGGGCGGCCGACCCACGGCCCTGGGTCTCGACCCGGACCCGACGGGCCCGCAACAGGCCGTGGCCGACACCGAGCCCGGTCCATTCCGATTCGACGATGCGCAGCCCGATGTCGACCCCCGGCTCGTCGAGCGCGCCGATGCGGACCAGCGCCGACCCCCGCTCGCGCATGCGGGCGGTGAGACGCCGCACGTCGGCCGGACGGATCCGCACCCCCGGCCCGACCAGCACGACATCGACCGACCCGACAAGAGCGGCGACCACGCCGGCCACGTCCTGCCCCTTCGGGTCGACCACCAGCATGCGCTCGAGCACCACCCCGGCCTCGGCCGCCGCGGCGAGCCCCAGACCCGGGTCGCCGACCACTGCCGTCCACGATCCCGACGCCGAAGGCCCGGCCGCCACCGCGAGCGCCAACGAGGTGGCTCCGACACCACCGACGGCCACGATCGACCCCCGCCGCAGGCCGCCTTCGGGGAACAACGACGTCAACGCCGGCAACAACGGCATGGTGCGTTCCCGGGCCAGGGCCAAGGGCGCGACCTGGTCCGCGACGAGGCGCAGGTCTCTGACTCGCTCCGCAGCTGCCATCCCGCGAGTATCGAACACATGTTCGCTTTCCGCAAGAGGGGAATGCCCGCTCCCCCACCGTGGTTCACTGGTGCATGCAACTCGAGCTGACCGACCGCGCCGCTGCCGTGATCCGGCGCAAGGGCGGCACCGCCGTGGTCGACCTGCTCGAACCATTCGGTTGAGGCAAGAAGTTCGAGGTATCAGTTGATACCAGGACCAAAGGCAGGCGACTCGACGGCTACACGTTCCGCCGCATCGACGGCCACGAGGTCCTCCTCGACCCCGACCTGCTGAAGCTGCCGATCGAACTCACGATCACGTCAGGCGGCATCTTCGGCCGCGGCCTCAGCGCCACCGCCGACGGCCTCAACGGCGCCGCCTGCCCGATCGAACTGCTCTGAACCAACGCGCAAGGTCGGTAGCCGAGCATCGACAGCAGAGTAGTGTCGGAGATATGGATCCGATGGAAACCATCCCCGTTGTCGAACCGGGGCGGGCAGCTGCGTTAGCCGCTGACGCGATCGCCGATCAGCCGCTGCCGCCCGCAGCGAGCGCTTCGCTCGCTCGGGCCATCGACCGGCTGCCGGAAGCGCTCACCAAGTCCGACGACGAAGCCCAGGCCACCGACAAGTGACCCAGCCGGTCCGGGTCCCGGACCGCACCATGACCAGCATCGGCGAGCAGCTCTCTGCGGACAGGGCTGAGGTGTTCCGCGCCCATGACCTGCCCGAAGCGATCGAGGCGCTGTCATTGGTCGACTGGTGGAACCTGCCGGAGGTCGAGCAGTCTCCGGGCATCCGTCGATTCACGGTCGCCGCGGCCCGCACGGTTGCCGGATACCACCTAGCTGGTCGGCCTCGACCCGTGGGCTGACAACCCCGGAGCCTTGGTTGTCCACGTCATCGACATCTGGACCGACCGGTGGCCAGCCGGCGACTGAGCACCGCAGCCACGCTCGACCAACCCACCGGCGTTCAGCCGCTTTGCCCTGTCAGGCGGTCGGTGACTAGCAGATCTTCTTCCGCGTCGACACGTGATCGTCACCGACGAAGACTTTCGAATTGGAGGCAGCCGGCCCGCATCCGGCGCTTCCTAGCCATTGATTTGAGGACTTACCGCATCTTCGAGGTATCAGTTGATACCAGAACGAAGGGTCGCCGCCTCGACGGCTACACCGTCCGCCGCATCGATGATCACGAAGTCCTCCTCGACGCCGACCTGCTGAAGCTCCCGATCGAACTCACGATCAGAAGTGCCGCCAACGAGCGAAGGCGGGTAGTCGCCCAACCCAGCGAGGAGGCACCCTCGAGTCATGACCGCTGGTCGGCAACCCAGCCGTTCACTGCGGAGGCAATCGCCTCTGCTCCCTGGCGACGTTGGTTCTCTCCATACAATTCGCATGTCGTGTTGCGATCGTCCACGAGATCGAGGCGCAAGCGGTAACGCCGCGTTCTGCCCGTAGCCACCTCAGCCGCGGCGCCAGGAACGTCGTGCCGAGACAACCGACGCCACCGGGTCAGTTGACGAAGCCTCAGCGTCTCGGAGTCGGCGAAGACCCCACAGACCCAGATACCCGCCGCCATCCATGCGGCCGAGGCGACCATCACCCCCCAAACGACCAGCACGATCGCCCAGCCAAGAACCGAACTGGGTCTTCTGCTGGCGTCGGCTCCCAGAGCGTCGGACCACACACCGACAACCAGCCCGACCGCCAAAGACCCGGCACAGGCGGACACGAGCAGCGCCTCCCAGCCCCGTGTTCGGAAGTTCACTGGTTGATTCCGGCCGTCACCTGGACCGCAGGCTGGGTCAGCCGGCGGTGCCGGCGCAGACGATCAACTCGGCCGGCGAGACGAAGCCGTCGGAGCCCTGGTACTGGGCAAGCGCCTCTGCGACGGCGTCCCACGTGTCAGCCTTCTCCTCGTCGGACATGTCCCCCATGAGCATGTGCAGCGCTCCGAATGCATCCTTCAGGAATCGGAGGTGCTCGTCCACCGATTCGAGCCGGACCGCGGTCGGGAACGACTGCGCGGCAACATTCGACAGTCCGGCCGCCTCGAACAACGACTCGAGCAGTCCGGGTGCCCCGAGGGCGAACGGGCCTGGCATCCCCGGTGCCGGCGGCGCAACTCCTGCGCGTGCGCCGATGATCTGCGCGGGAACAGAGAAGAACGGATTGGCAGCGGGCCCGGAGATGACGATCGCGCCGACGCGACCGCCCGGAGCGACGGCGCGCGTTTGGGAACGCAGTGATGCTTCGGGGTCAGGGAAGAACATCAGCCCGAGGCTCGACACCACCGAGTCGAAGCGCTGGTCGTCGAACTCGAGCACTTCTCCATCCATCACGCGCACATCGACCTGCGCCAACCCGCCGCGGTCGGCGTTCGCCTCGGCGAGCGCCACCATGCCGGGCGACAGGTCGGTCGCCAAGACGTGTCCGCCGGCTCCGACCCGCTCTGCGAGGAAGTGTGTGAACGCACCGCCCCCGCAGGCGAGCTCGAGCACCGAGCTCCCCTCTTCGACGCCCGTTGCGTCCATCAGGTGTTCGGCCGCCGGCCGGATGAGCGACTGGATCGTCGCCCCCCAGGCGTCGTAGCCCGGTCCGGAGGCATCCCACTGTTCACGGGTGGTCCGCTTGTAGGCAGACGGGTCGAACGCGGAGTCGGCCATGCCGGGACCGTAGCGCACCCGATCTACGAGGGTCGTCGGGGTGAGGCCTCGCACGACAGAGCCGCGATCGCCTGCAGAAGTTCGGTACGGTGCGCAGGTGGCGGACGCTCGGCCCGAGACGAAGGTGCGCGACGGCTACGACCGGGCGTCGCAGCGGTACTTCGATCATGTTCGAAGCGAGATGCAGCACGTTTCGGTCGACCGGGCGGGCCTCCGGTTGTTCGCCGAGCTGGTGGGAGAAGGGGCCGAAACGCTGGATGCCGGGTGCGGACCGGGGCACATCGCCGCGTTCCTCGCCGGCAACGGCCTGAGGGTCTCGGGTCTCGACATCTCGCCGGCGCAGATCGGGATCGCCGAGGCGTCCTTCCCCGACATCGCCTTCCGGGTCGGCGAGCTGACCGACCTCCCGTTGGGCGACTCATCGGTCGATGCCGTCGTCGCTCGCCACTCTGTGATCCACACCGAGCCGCACCGCCTCGGCGAGGTGTTCGCCGAGTTTGCCCGAGTGCTCGAGCCCGAGGGCCGCCTCTTCATCTCCTTCTTCGCGGCGACCGACGCAGCCGAGCACGGCCGGCCGTTCGACCACGCGGTCTGCACGGCGTATCAGCTCGACCCGAACGTGGTCTCGTCGCTGCTGGCCGAATTCGGCCTCGAGGAGGAGGTCCGGCTGATCCGTCAACCTCGCTTGGACGAACGTCAGCTACCGCACGCCACGCTGTTCTGCCGTCACGCCGCCGTCGCTGATTGACGACGGCCGGGTCCGGCGGCGGCCGTCACCGATCCTGGTCGGTGTCGTCGCCCCAGAAGTAGAGGGTGTCGCCGTCGAGCGTGCCGGCGGCCCAGGCTTCGTAGTCGTCCGCACTCATCTCGGCCCACGGTGGTGTCTGCTCGACCTGATCGCGGCCGATGCGACGGCCGAGTTCGACGAGAGTGCGACCCGTCTCGCTGCGGTCGGCGTCGTACGCAGCCAGCAGGGAGTCCCACGCCGTGTGCTCGGCGCCGAGCGTCTCGAGCAGGCGGGCGTCCTGCATCGCCTTGGTCGCCCCCGAGCCGGTGTGGGGCCGCCCGCCCGAGATCCGCCGCGCCCTCACCGAGCACCTACCACCAGAGGACGCACCCCGGCTCCGCTCCGAGATCGACACCTACAGCGTCCGAGACACCGAGGCCCGATTCCGAAACGCCCTCGACTGGCTCCTCGACGGCCTTCTGGCCGAACACCGATAGCACCGCCGGCGCGGACTACTTCGTGCGAGCTTCGGGCATGTCGCGGGCGAATCTCGCCGACGGGGTACCAGGGCCGTTGTAGACGCCGGGAACCGCGTCAGGATTCGCGACGATCAGCTCGGACTCCAGCCCGTCGGGGTCTCGGTAGAACAAGCTCAATGTCGGCCCGAAGTCGCTGACGTACCCATCGGTGGCGCCTTCGTTGCGCAGCCGGTCTCTGACCTCGGTGAACGCCTCGATGTCGGGAACACGAAGCGCGAGATGATCAAGTCGGCCGCGGCCGAACATCGGCACCTGCTTGGTGTGCTCCTCGTTGCCGTCGATCTCGAAGACGTTGAGTTCGGCAACCGGCCCGACCGACAGGATGCAGAATCGCGGGCGGCCCTCCTCCACGAAATCGACGACCACCTCCACCTCGAAACACGTGCGGTAGAAGTCGATGAGACGGTCCATGTCGCCTGTCAGCACCGCGACATGGTTGAAGCCGTCGGTCAGCATTTCTCCTCCATCCCAACCCGTTGCGCCCGACAGCCGTCGCTGGGGCGCCATGTTCGAATCTTGTCGAACTGTATTCCGCGCCCCCACACCGTGTTGATCCGACCGGCGAGAATCCGAACAGCGGCTGCCAGATCGACTGGCAGGCGGACGCGCCTGAACTCGACGACGGCGCCATCATCGTCATCGGCGTCTCCATCCACGACGCGATGTGCCGCGCCCCCGCCGGCGACCTCGAGGCGATGGACTGGACCATCGACGCATCCGTCTACGCCGACGTGGTCGAGCACTACCAGGCCTTCGGCGAGGTCGCGGTGGTCGAAGCGCCTCCCGTCGACGCGGAGGGCAATGCGGGGTTCGCCGAGGTGTCGAACGACCGGCTGGTCGAGCTGAACCAGCACGTCGCACAAACCCTCGGATGCGACCTCATCGGCTACGACGTCAGGCTGCAGTCGCCCCTCTACGACGGGCTGCACTACATCCCCGGAGAGTTCACCGAACCCACGGTCATCTCCCTGATGAGCCTCTCACCCGAGCGGACCTGCAACGCTGGTTGATCGGCGCCGGGTCGACCGACCCGAGCCTGATCCGGTTCGGCCCGCGGCCGCCGGTACGGTGCGCACCATGTTCCGTGCCCGCGCCGTGATCGTGACGACGGTCGCGTTCCTGGCCGCCGCGTGCGCCCCCGGACCCGGCCTCGCACAGTCCGAGCCGACGCCGATCCCGACCACCAGCGCCGCTCCGCCCACCACCACAACGACCGCGCCCGACCCCTTCACGCCCGGACCGGAGATTCCCCAGATCGCGCCGCTCGACCTGGTCCCGATCGCGCCCGACGAACTCCCCCCGCTCGACCGGGTCGAAGGGGTCATCGCCTTCCACGGCGCCGACGCCGCCATCCGCAGCGGCCGCTCGACCACCGATCTCGACGCCGGCACGTTGCCGGCCCAGCCGACCTGGTCGCGTGACGGCAGCCGCCTGGCGTTGGTTTCGCTGGAGGGCCGCCAGTCCGAGATCGACATCTACGACGGCGCTACGGGCACGCTGCTCGCCGGCGCACCGACCGACCGCCTCTACTTCTTCCTCAGCTGGAGCCACGACGGCACCCGCATCGCCGCGCTCGGTCCGGGCACCGACGACAACGGCGAGCCGCAGACGGTGCTCGACATCCTCGATGCCGATGGGGCGATGCTCCACGCCGATGCCGCCTCGGCCCAGTCGCTCTACGTCGCCTGGGACCCCGACCAGCCTCGACTCGCCGCCCACGCCGACGATCGTCTCCTGCGCGTCGACGCCGACGGCACGGCCACCGACCTGGGCGCCGTCGGCACCGGCTTCTTCGCCCCGAAGTGGATCCCGTCCTCCGACGAGCTCGTCCTGACCACCGACATCGAGGGCACCACCTTCCTGGTGCGCCGCAGCATCGACGGCCAGGACACCCTCCGTAGCCTCGGCCCGGCGGAGGCGGAAACGGGGATCTCGGTCAATCCCGACGGCGACGTCGCGGCGATCTCGCGGAGTTTCGACGTGGAGAACGACCCGGCCGCCGAGCGCATCGACCTGCCGTTCCTCCCCCAGACGGGCACGACGCGCTCCGGGTCGGTGGAGATCGTCGACCTCGACACCGGCGACCGCGTCGAGGTGTTCACCGGATTCACCCTCTGGGTCGAGTGGAACCCGCAGGGCACGCACCTCCTCATGTACGAGGCCGACGTCGCCGCGGGCACCGGCACCTGGTGGGTCTACGAGCACCGCCCGGGGCTCGAGCCGCTCCCGGCCACCGAGATCGCGACATTCGAGCCGACCCCGATCTTCCTTCGCTCCTACCTCGTGTTCGCCGACCAGTTCATCGAGAGCCCCCGACTCTGGTCGCCCGACGGCACCGAGTTCGTCTACGCCGAACTCACCGACCGCGGCTCGTTGATCCGCACCGCGGTCGTCGACGGGCCCGGTCAGCCCACTGCGATCGGCACCGGTGAAGTGGGCTTCTGGAGTCCCTCGCCCCCCGCCCGTTAGCCTGCGCCCCGTGAACCTCCAAGAACTCTCCGACCGTCTCGAGATCACCGACCTCCTGACCCGCTACGCCAGCGCGGTCGACCGCAAGGACTGGGATCTCTTCCGCCAGGTGTTCACCGCCGACGCCGAACTCGACTACACCTCCGCCGGCGGGATCGCCGGCGACCTCGACACGCAGGTCGAATGGCTGGCCGAAGCCCTGGCCCAGTTCCCGGCCACCCAGCACATGGTCGCCAACGTCGGTATCGAGTTCACCGGCGACGACACCGCCACCGTCGAGGCGATGTTCCACAACCCGATGGTCATGCCCGACAAGTCGGCGTGGGTCACCGGCGGCTGGTACCACCACGAGGTGAAGCGCACGGCCGATGGATGGCGCAGCGTCAGGCTCCGCGAGGAGTCGGCCTACTTCTCGGGCATGCCGAGCAATCTCGATCGACCCGAGTGAGCACCGCCCGATGAGCGCGGAGGACCGCGTCGGCCGCGACAAGGCCCGCATCGACGAGTGGATCCGCTACGCCGAGACGAGCGGCGAGTCCCCCGCGATCGACGCTGCCACGGTCGTCGTGCTGCGCGACGGCGACGCCGGCCTCGAGACCCTGATGCTGCGGCGCAACTCGAAGATCGCGTTCGGCGGCATGTGGGTGTTCCCCGGCGGCCGGGTCGACGACGCCGACCGCCACGCCGCACCCGACCCGCTCGAGGCAGCCCGGGTCGCCGCCGCCCGCGAGGCGGAGGAAGAGGCCGCCCTGGTGATCCCCCCGCGAGAACTCGTGATGTTCGCTCACTGGATCCCGCCACCGATCGCCCCGAGGCGCTACGCCACCTGGTTCTTCGCCGCGGGCGTGAGCGACCGCGACCACACGATCGACGACGGTGAGATCGTCGAGAGCGACTGGATGACGCCCGAGGAATGCCTGGGTCGGCACCACGAGGGCGAGATCGAACTCGCGCCCCCGACCTGGGTCACCCTCCACACCATGCGAAGCCACGACCGTGTCGATGCCGCCCTCCAGTGGCTGGCCGGCCGACCGGCCCGGCACCACGCGACCCGCATCGGACCCAGCGACGCCGGCCCGGTTGCGATGTGGGAGGGCGACGCCGGCTACGACACGACCGACCCGTCGCTCGATGGTCCGCGCCACCGGCTCGAGATGTTCGCCGAGGGCTACCGCTACGACGACTCCGGGATCGCCGAGTGACCACGGCGCCCACGGGCCTGACCGCAGCCGAGGTCGACGAACGCATCGCCGACGGGCGCGTCAACGACGTGCCCGACGCCCCCGTCCGGTCGCTGTCGCAGATCATCCAGGCCAACGTCCTCACGCCCGTGAACGCGATCATCGGCTCGCTCTTCGTGCTGATCCTCATCGCCGGGTATCCGGCCGACGCCCTGTTCGCCGGCGTGGTGGTCTCCAACAGCGTGATCGGCATCGCCCAGGAGCTCCAGGCCCGCCGCACGCTCAACGCCCTCGCCGTGCTCAGCGCACCGCAGGCCCGCGTCCGCCGAGACGACATGGTCGCCGAGATCGGCGTGAGCGGCGTGGTGGCCGACGACCTGCTCGAGATCGAGCCCGGCGACCAGATCGTGGTCGACGGCATCGTCACCGCAGCCTTCGGTCTCGAGATCGACGAGTCGCTGCTCACCGGCGAGGCCGACCCCGTCGAGAAGGAGCCCGGCGACGAGGTGCTGTCGGGTTCGTTCGCGTCCGCGGGGTCGGGCGCCTACCAGGCGACCCACGTCGGCGCCGACTCCTACGCGGCCAAGCTCTCCGAGGAAGCCCGCCGGTTCGAGCTGGCCGGCAGCGAGTTGCGGCGCGGCGTCAACCAGATCCTCAAGTGGCTCCAGATCATCATCCCGCCGGCCGCCGTCCTGCTCCTCCTGCGCCAACTCGACACCGAGGACCGTTGGCAGGACGCCCTCCAGGCGACCGTCGCCGCCGCGGTGGCGATGGTGCCCGACGGTCTGGTGCTGCTCACCAGCCTCAGCTTCATCACCGGCGTGATCGCCCTGGCCCGCCGCCAGGCCCTCGCCAAGGAGCTGGCCTCGGTAGAGCTCCTGGCCCGCGTCGACACGCTTTGCCTCGACAAAACCGGCACCATCACCACCGGCGAGATCTCGCTCGGCAGCGTCGAGCCGCTCGGCGCGCACACCGCGGAGGAGGCCGCCCTCGCGCTGGGGGCCATGGGCGCCGCCGACCCCGCGCCCAACGCCACGCTCGCAGCCATCGTGGCCAACCACCCCGACCCGGGTTGGACGATCGGCGAGAACCTGCCCTTCTCCTCGGCCCGCAAGTGGGCGGGTGCCGACTTCGCCGAGCACGGCGTCTACTACCTCGGCGCGCCCGACATCCTCTTCGACGACGATGACGACGAGGCCCGGGCGCGCGCCGATGCCGCCGCCGCGGCCGGCACCCGTGTCCTGCTGCTGACCCGGGCCGACGGTGAATGGATGGACGACGTCCTCCCGGCCCAGCGCCACCCCGTCGCGCTGATCCACCTCGAGGACACGGTGCGCCCCGACGGGCCGGAGATCTTCGCCTTCTTCCGCGATCAGGGCGTCGAGCTCAAGGTCATCTCGGGCGACAACCCCGCCACGGTCGCCGCCGTCGCACGGCGGGCCGGCATCGAGGGCGCCGACGCGTTCGTCGACGCCCGGTCACTCCCCGAGGACCAGGAGGGCCTCGCCGACGTACTCGAGACCACGACGGTGTTCGGCCGGGTCACACCCCACCAGAAGCGGGCGATGGTCCATGCCCTGCAGTCGAGGAAGCGCACCGTCGCCATGACCGGCGACGGCGTCAACGACGTCCTCGCCCTCAAGGACGCCGACATGGGCATCGCAATGGGCGCCGGATCCTCGTCGACCCGGGCCGTGGCCCAACTGGTGCTGCTCGACAACAAGTTCTCCACCCTCCCCCGCGTGTTGGCCGAGGGCCGCCGCGTCATCAACAACATCGAGCGGGTCGCCAACCTCTTCATCACGAAGGCGGCCTACGCGGTCCTGCTGACCGCCCTGGTCGGCATCGCCGGCTCGCCCTTCCCGTTCCTTCCCCGCCAGCTCACCCTGATCGGCACGTTCTCGATCGGCGTGCCGGGCTTCTTCCTCGCCCTCGCCCCCAACGAGGCACTCGTGCGGCCCGGATTCCTCACCCGGGTCCTGCGCTTCTCGATACCGGCCGGCGCGGTCGCGGGCGCGGTCACGTTCGGCCTCTACGAGATCGTGCGCCGCATGGACGACGTCTCGATCACGGAAGCCCGCACCGCGGCCACGGCCACGCTGCTGCTGCTCGGACTCGTGATCCTCCTGCTGATCAGTCGTCCGTGGAAGCCATGGAAAGCCGGCCTCGCGGCAGCCATGGCCACCTGCTACGTGCTCGTCATGGTCTGGCCCTTCGCCCGGGAGTATTTCGAACTCGACCTGCCCACGGCCGCCGCCTGGTGGGTCGTGGCCGCGGCGAGCGCCCTCGGCGCGGTCGGCATCTGGGTGGCCACCAGAGTGTTCACCAGCGACTGACGCGCTCTAGTGTCGGCGGCGATGTCCGCGCCCACCCTGCACGACGATTTCGAAGACCTCCGTGTCGAGATCCACGACAAGGTCGCGGTGCTCGCCCTCGACCGGCCCGACCACCTCAACGCGTTCTCCGGGGCGATGGGCCGCAGCCTGATCTCGGCGCTGCGGGCGGCCGATGCCGACGACGCGATCCGGGTGGTGGTCCTCACCGGAGCGGGTCGGGCCTTCTGCGCCGGCGCCGACTTCTCCGGCGGTTCCGGCGTGTTCGGCACCCCGACGAAGGAGACGTTCTCCTCCGACCCCCTCGACGACTTCCACCCGTGGGACGTCCGCAAACCCGTGATCGCCGCGATCAACGGTCACGCGGTCGGCCTCGGGCTGACGATGACCCTCCAGTGCGACATCCGCATCATCGCCACCGAGGCCAAGCTCGGGATCGTCCAGGCCCGCCGCGGCATCCTCCCCGACCTCCACTCCCACTGGACGCTGCCCCGTCTCGTCGGCCACGCGAGGGCCACCGAGCTGATGCTGACCGGCCGCATGTTCCGAGGCACCGACGCCCACGCATGGGGACTGGCCACCGAAGCGCTTCCCGCCGACGAGGTCTTGCCCCGGGCCCTCGAGCTCGCCCACGAGATCGCCACCCAGACCGCACCGATCTCGGTCGCCGCCTCGAAACGACTGCTCTGGATGAACGCTCCCGAACCGGAGACGATCAACACGCTGGAACGCGACATCCACCTGCACCTGATGGGCACCATCGACTCCCGGGAGGGTGTCATGGCCTACATGGAGAAACGCGATCCCCAGTGGTCGCTCACACTCACGGAGGACTGGCCCGAATGGCTCGACGACACGCCCTGATCGTGGGCTCCGGCGACCCGGCCGACGCCGTCGCGGTCGGACTCGAGGCCCGGGGTTGGGCCGTGTCGCGGATGGCCGACGACACGCTGGAGTGGACCGACGACACCGTGGCCACCCGGTTCCCCGATCGAGACCCGATCGACCTGGTGGTGCACGCCCGCTACCCGGCCCCCGCCCGTCGTCGATCGGCGCTCGTCGAGCTCTCGGCCGAGGACTGGTACCGGATGGCCGACGAGCCCCTCGAAGCCGCCGTGCGCCTGGCCCGCGCCGCCCATGCCGACCTCGCCGCGTCGTCGGGCACGATCGTCTTCCTCGTGCCCCTGATGGCCTCGGCCGGAGGGGAGGGATTCGCGCCCATGGCCACGGCAGCCGAAGGCATCCGTCTGCTGGCCAAGTCGCTCGCCAAGACCTGGGGCGCGGAGGGCATCGGCAGCCACGCGATCACCCTCGATCCCACGGCGTTCCTCGACGAGGCCGACGCCGCCGGCATGGCCGAGGCCAATTCCCTGCACGACCCGCCGCTGGGTCGGGTCCCCGATCTGACCAACGAGGTCGCAACGATCATCGACGAGCTGACCACCGACGATTTCTCGTCGTTGATCGGCGCATCGCTCGTGGTCGACGGCGGCCTG
>JBDQKM010000039.1:0-21156 GCA_040263275.1 Acidimicrobiales bacterium | reverse complement strand
CTGAGCCCCCGCCCGAGCCCGAGCCCACGGCCGAGGCCGAGGCCGAGCCCACCGACGAAGCCGCTGCATCGTCGGCCGACGAAGAAGAGTGACTCCGACGCCGGCCGTCACCGAGACGGACCGGCGGACATTTCGCGACCACGGCGTCGTTGCCCTACGTGGGGTACTCCCGCTCGAGGTGATCCGCGCCCTCGATGCGCCGGTGGCCCGCGCCATCAACGGCGACTCGTCGACCGCCGACCTCTCGGCGCTCGGCGACGCGCTCGGGGGATCCGACCCCGACCGCGCCCGCCGCGGCCGGTTCCGCTCGGGCGTCGACCACTGGCTCGGCGACCCCGACATGGAGGCGTTCGCCCTGCGGTCGCCGCTCCCGGCGTTGGTGGCCTCCCTGCTGGAGACATCCGCCCTCTACCTCTACGAGGACTCGATCCTCGTCAAGGAACCGGGAAGCCTCGAGCCGACGGTCTTCCACCAGGACCACCCCTACTTCTCCGTCGACGGGGATCTCGTCTGCACCACGTGGATCCCGCTCGATCCGGTCACCCGGGAGTCCGGCGCGATGGGCTACGTCCGGGGCAGCCATCTCGACGACACGGAATGGCGACCGAACCTGTTCGTCACCCGCGACCCGATCCCGGGCACGAGCGGCACCGACGTGCCCGACCTGCATCGCGATCCGGGCGACGCCGACATCGTCTGGATCGATGCCCAGCCGGGTGATGTGCTCGTCCACCACTCCCGCACGATCCACGGAGCCGGCCCCAACCGATCGGCCAACACCACCCGCCGGGCCGTCTCGGTCCGCTACTGCGGCGACGGCGTGCGCTTCCGGCGCCGGGCCGTGACTCCGAAGCCCCACCACGAGACCTTGGTCGACGGTGAGCCCATCGGACCGCCGGCCTTCCCTCTGGCTTGGCCGTAGACGCGACACCGGCGTGGGCCACGACCGAAGTCGGTGACCCACGCCGGCGCAGACCCGAGCGCGGGTGGTTACTCGGGCCGGGGGACCCTGCCGATCAAGACCCTGTCGATCAAGACCCTGTCGAGCTAGACCGCATCGATCAGGACGGCGTGGCGTCGGTGACCGAGTAGCTCAGGCCACCTTCCTCGTTGCCCCACGCCTCGACGATCCAGAGGCTGCCTTCGCCCTCGAAGTCGATCTTGGCGACCTCGGCCGGTGACCCTTCGTTGTAGTCCCAGAACCCGTAGCCCTCGACGTGTTCCCAGTCCTTCACGTAGACGAGCCCGTCGCTCCAGAGCTTGAACTTCACCGCGCCCACCTCGGGCACCTCGACCCACTGGTAGACCGGCTCGAAGGGCGGCTCTTCATCCCAGAAGTGCTGCTCGACCTCGCCGTTGTCGTTGATCAACGCCTTGCCGAACCAGTTCCACTCACCGTTGGTGAACTTGACGTAGACCTTCCAGCCCTCGCCCTTCACGATCTCGTAGTCGAACCCTTCGTTGGGGGTGACGTTGCCGACCCACAGGGTCTCGCCTTCGCGCTCGACGATGAAGGAGCCCTTGCCCTCCACGGTGACGGTGAACCGGTCGACGACCACAGCCGGCGGCTCCGACGGCTTGACGGTCGTGGTCGTGGTCGTCGTGCTGGTGGTCGTCGTCGGGATCACCAGTTCCTCGATCTTCACGTCGATCTCGTCGCGGACGCCCTCGCTGATCCGGATGACCTTCAACGAGTCGCCCTTCTTGACCACCAGGACGATGCCGTCGTCGGAGACGTCGATGTCGACGACCTCCCAGCCATCGGTCAGGTCGGCGTGGAGCAGCTCGAAGCCGCCCTCGTCGGTCTCGTCGACCTCGGCGACCCCGAGGGGACCCAGACTCAGCACCTTGGTCTCCTCCTCCGGCGCCTCGTCGCCGACGACCGTGCCCGGCTCGGCGGCGTCGCCGTCATCGACCGGGTCCGGCTCGTAGCCGATGTCACCGGCAGTGCCGATGTCGGGCAACTCGACGGCCGGGGAATCGTCGCCGGCGACGGGAGCGCCGTCGGCGGTCTCGATGGCCGGAACCTCGGTCGCGTCGTCGGCGGCCATCGCCACGGCGCCGAAGCCGACGAGCGGCACCATGGCCAGACAGGCGACCATGCGCCGCACGTGGGCGACACGAGCGGTCTGCATACGGGGGTGGAGCCCCTCGAGGATTTCGTCGGTGTGGGGGTTCATCGCGTCACTTCCTGACGACCCGTGGGGGTCATCTCGTGCCGACCGAGCTTCTCGGCCATGCGTGGCTTGAGGGATCGACGGGCTCGACTCAGATGGAACCGGAACGCGCCGGGCGAGATGCCCATGCGGTTCGCGGCCTCCTCCGTGCTGAAGCCGGCGCCGTAGTAGAGATCGACAGCCTTGCGTTGCTGTGCCGGCAGATCGGCGAGGGCTTCGTCGAGACCTTCGATGGCGTCGTCGCCGTGGGCCGGTACGGAGACCGGCTCCGCCGCGAGCTTCGGGAACGAGTTCTCACGGGTCGTCCGCTGACGGTGCTGGTCACGCACGACGTTGACCGCCACGCGCCGCACCCATGCTGCGGGTTCCTTGTAGTGACCCACCCGCCACCAGCGTGCATACGCCCTGACGTACGCCTCTTGGGCGGCGTCGTGGGCGTCGTCGTTACGAGTGCCGTCGAGCTCCAGCCCGCGGACCGTGAGGTCGTAGGACTCTCGGAAGAAGTCCTCGAAGTTTCGGGCCATGCCCTACCTATCTGCCTGGTGTTGCTGTCGCACATCGCCGTCGCCTCCCACGCATCTCACGTGTGAGGACGACGAAATGTTTGGCCACGCGAAAAAGAATCGCGAGAGGCTTCAATCGGCAGATCGGGGCGGCCGCTGAGCCGACGCCGGGATCAGTGGGGGTGCATGCCCCCGTCGACCACGAGCACCTGGCCGGTCATGTAGCTCGAGGCCGGGCCCGACAGGTACAGCACCGGCCCCACCATCTCGTCGGGATCGGCGGCCCGACCCAGAAGGGTGCCGGCGCCCATGGCGGCGGCTGCGCCTTCACCCAGGTTGCGGGTCATATCGGTGTCGACCGGTCCGGGGGCCAGGGCGTTGACGCGGATCCCCTGGCCTGCCAGCTCACCGGCGAAGGAGCGGGTGACCGAGAGCAGCGCGGCCTTCATGGCCGCATACATCGAGACCCCGCGAGCGAACTGGAAGGCCCCCACGCTGATCACGTTCACCACGGCCGCGTGGGACGATGCCTCGAGGTGGGGGACGGCGGCCTGGGTCAGCAGGGCCGGGCCGCGGAGGTTCACCTCGAACGACTTCTGCCAGGTGGCATCGGTCTGCTGGCCGACCGGTGCGGCCAGTGCGTTCGCGGCGTTGTTGACCAGGATGTCGAGACCACCGAACCGTTCGACAGCGGCCCCGACCAGTCGGTCCGCCGCGTCGACGTCGCCCATGTTGATCGCCACACCGAGCGCCGACGCGCCCATCGACTCGAGGTGTGCCTGGGTCTCGGCGCAGGCATCGGCCTTGCGGCTCGCGACGACGACGTTGGCCCCGGCCGCGGCGAACCCCTCGGCCACCGACCGTCCGATGCCGCGGGTCCCGCCGGTCACGATGACCGTCCGGCCGGTGAAGTCGAGCAGCGTCTGCAGTGCGGTGGCGTCCATGCCGTCGGACGCTAGTCCGTCGCTACCTCGGAGCTGGAGCCGCCGAGTCGGTCCCGCGCCGGTGGCTCAGGTTGAAGGAAAGGGCGGCGCCGACAACCGCCGGGCGTGCGCGTAGAGCGCCAGGTCCATCTGGTTGTCGGCTTCGATACGGGCGAGCAGTTCGTCGGACACCGCGTCGGACCTCCCCGCTGCGTTCGCGTGGGGCGCGGGCGGAAGCGCAAGTCCGGTCAAGCGCGACAGCCGCTCGACCAACCCCGGCAGATCGTCCGTCACCCCGACACAGTCGTAGAGGTCGAGGGCTCGGGTGGCGGCGTCGAGGTCGGCCGGGCCCATCTCGCGCGGGTGAGAGATCCCCGTCTCCCAAAATCGGATCACCCCCGACCTGATCTCCTCGAGATCGGCTTCGCTCAGCGCGTCACCCTGCAGCTTGGCATCGTCGCCGGAGGCAGCGGGGCCGGGATCGGCGAAGAGCTGGGTCTGGTGGTTGGCCAGTCGACGTCGCCAGTCCTCGTCGTCGTAGATGTCCTCGATCGCGTCGGGAGCATGAGGCGATTCGCGTAGCTGCCGAAGGTGCGAAACGGTCCGCGAAACGGGCTCCCGGAGCAGCGTGACCCGGTGCGCGTCGGAGGCGAGGGCGAACGCGACCCAGGCGGGTTGGTGCACGCTGATGAGGCGATACGCCCGTCGCTGCGCATCGTCCATCCCAATCAGCTGGTGAGCGAAGGTCTTCTCGGCGAGCGCGCCGCCGGCGACGGCGTCGGGATAGGCAGCCGAGGCGGGCACCACCGAACGCAGCGAACGGACCAGGGAGGTGCCGCCCGTCTTCATCACGTGGGTGAAGAAGATCTGGCGACTCGTCATCGGTTCAGTGTGACAGACGTCGATCTCAATCCGAAAGGCAACCGAAGAGCATCCCGAAGAAGTGGTCGCTCGGATAGTGGGTCACCAGGTCGACGTTGGGCGCAGCATCGGTGATTCCGATCTGGTCGACGTCGAGCACACCTCGTTGTGGACCGTCGCCCACCATCACATCGACCCACAACCGGGTGACAGATGACGGCGCCGGGTCGATGGCATGGGCCATCGCAATCGGGTCGGGGAGGTCGTCGCCCTCCATCCCGTAGCCCATCGCGTACTCGCGGACCACCCGCGCGATCGAGACGGCGAATTCGGAGTAGCGGGTGCCGATGGCCGCCATCCGGGCGTGACGGTCGGCATCGACCACCGCCGAGCCGATCGAGATGTCCCATCCCACGAGTTCGAGGGGAAGTCCGGACCGGACGACGATCTGTGCGGCCTCCGGGTCGGCCCAGAAGTTGTATTCGGCCATCGCCGACACGTTGCCGGGACCGTGCACTCCGGTGCCGCCCATCACCACCACGCGGCTGACGGCATCGACGATCTCCGGCGCCCGCAGCACGGCCAACGCGACATTCGTCAACGGGCCGAGGGCCACGAGGGTGATCTCCCCGGGGGCGGAGAGGATGGTGTCGACGATGACATCGGCCCCGCGGCCCGGTGTCGGGGTGCGGCCGTGGAGCGGCAGGCCGCAGTCGCCCATGCCGTCGGCGCCGTGCACGTAGTCGGCCATGTCGAGCGAGCGCATCATCGGCTTGGACGCGCCGGCGTGGACCGGCACGTCGGCCCCGCACAACTCGACGGTGTAGAGCGCGTTCTGGACGGCCTGGTCGAGTCCGACATTGCCGCTCACCACGGTCAGCGCCTCGACCCTGACGTCCGGGTGGCGCAGGGCCATCAGGATGGCGACGGCGTCGTCGGACGCGGTGTCGGTGTCGATCAGGAAGCGGCGCATCGGGGGATCCTACGAGGCGGCCCCGTCAACCGGGAGACCGACGCGCCGAGGCGCGCGGACGCGTGGCAGGACGACCACTCCGCGTGATAGACCCGGTGGGTGTTCACACGGCTCGGCAACCTCGCGGTCCGGCGTCGTGGTCTGCTGCTCGTGACGAGCCTCCTCGTGGTCGCGGTGTCGGTCGTGCTCGGGCCGGGGGTGATCGACCGCCTCGCCGGATCGGGCTTCGACGACCCCGACTCCGACTCGGTTGCCGCGCGTCAGGAGCTCGACGCGCGATTCGACACCGGCTTCACCGATGCCGCGTTCCTGCTCACCGTCCGAGACGCCGACCCGGGCACCGACGCCGTCGACCGGGCCGACGCCGTCCGGGACGGCCTCGCGTTCACCGAGGAGATCGCGGCACTCGCCGGCACCGACGACGTGGTGTCGTACTGGTCGGCCGGGTCGCCGATCGCGCTCCGGTCCGACGACGGGCGCAGCGCAATCCTCCTTCTGCGCTTCCCCGGCGATGCCGACGACCCGGTCCGCGAGGAACTGTCGATCCGGCTGACCGAGGAGTTCGTCCAGGTCGAACGGGGTTCGCTCGACGTGCGCATCGGGGGACGCGACCCGTCGTTCGAACGCATCGGCATGACCGCCCAATCCGACCTGGCGATGGCGGAGATCATCGCCGTGCCGCTCACGCTTCTGCTGCTGGTGATCGTCTTCCGTTCGGTCGTCGCGGCACTGGTCCCCGCCCTGGTCGGGGTGGCCACCATGGTGGGGGCACTGCTCGTGCTCTTCCTGGTGACCCAGTTCACCGATGTCTCGATCTTCTCCATCAATCTGGTGACGACCCTCGGGCTCGGCCTCGCCATCGACTACTCGCTGCTCGTCGTCACCCGCTTTCGGGAGGAGCGAGCGAACGGCCTCGACGTCGATGCTGCGGTCATCGCGACGGTGCGCACCGCAGGGCGGACCGTCGCCTTCAGCGGGCTGACCGTGGCCGTCTCGCTCTCGGCCCTGCTGGTGTTCCCGATCTACTTCCTGCGGTCGTTCGCCTACGCGGGTATCGGCGTGATCCTCTTCGCGGTCGTCCTGTCGGTGGTCGTCGTGCCCGCCGTGCTCAGCCTGCTCGGCGATCGCCTCGAAGCCGGAGCAATCCGCCGTCGACCGGCCCGCCTCCACGGCATCAGCATGTGGCGAGCCCAGGCCGACCGGGTGGTCGACCACCCGTGGCGCTACCTCGTGGTCGGCACCGTGGCGCTGGCAGCCCTCGCCGCACCCTTCCTGGGCGTGCAGTGGGGCGAGTCGGACCACCGGTCACTGCCGCCTGGCGACCCGATCCGCGAGACCACCGAACAGATGACCGAGTCGTTCTCCTCGGCCGAGGCCAACGCCTTCCCCGTCGTCGCCATCGGCGGCGTGAGTCCCGGGGCGATCACGGACTACGCCCTCGCCATCTCGCAGCTCGACGGCGTCGCCCGCGTCGACACGGCGAACGGGGCGTTCCGCGCCGGCGCGTCGATCGATCCCGCCGACGACGCGGCCGAGGCCCGGTTCCTCAGGGCCGACGCGACCTGGTTCAACGTGGTGCCCGAGGTCGAGCCCATCAGCGCCGCCGGAGAGCGGCTCGTCACACAGCTGCGGGCCGCCGATTCCCCCTTCGATCAACTGCTGGTCGGCGGTGCCACCGCGGCGTTCATCGACACCAAGGCGGCGATCATCGACAACCTCGCCCTGGCTGCGGTGCTGCTGTTCGGGGCGACCTTCGTGCTGTTGTTCCTGATGTTCGGGAGCGTGCTCGTTCCGCTGAAGGCCATCGTCCTCAACCTGCTGAGCCTCGGCGCGACCTTCGGGGTGACAGTGGTCGTGTTCCAGGACGGGTTGGGTGACTCGCTGCTCGGCTTCACCGCGACCGGCTTCACCGACATCAGCACACCGGTGCTGATCTTTGGCATCGCCTTCGGTCTGAGTATGGACTACGAGGTGTTCCTCCTCTCGCGGATCAAGGAGGAATACGACCGGTGCGGCCACAACGACGACGCGATCGTCGAGGGCATCGACCGCACCGGTCCGCTGGTCAGCGCGGCGGCAATCCTCTTGACGGTGACTTTCCTGGCCACGGCCACCTCGAGCCTGAGCTTCCTGAAGCTGTTCGGCCTCGGCCTCGCGGTGGCCGTGCTCGTCGACGCCTTCGTCGTGCGTATCACGATCGTGCCGGCCCTCATGGCCGTCGCCGGGCGGTCGAACTGGTGGGCGCCCGCCCCGCTGCGACGCCTCCACGACCGCTGGGGCGTGCACGAACACGACGACGGTGTGGTCATCGACCTGACCGACAGCGCCCTCACCGAAGAGATCGACTTGCGGGATCCGGCACCGGCACCGACCCCGGCAGCCGAAGCCGGTGCGGCGCGCCCCCGCCGAGACGTTTCGCCCTAGGCGAAACTCCAAGCGATGCGCAGCATCGCCGCCGATAGCCTGAGCAGCCATGACTGCCACCGAGAATGACGGCGCCGAGGCGCCCTACCCGCACGTCGAGAGTCCGGATCTCCCGGCCATCGAAGCGCGCATTCTCGAGCGGTGGGAGACCGCTGCGACCTTCGAGGAATCGGTGGAGCGGCGACCGGTCGACGACGAGTACGTGTTCTACGACGGTCCCCCGTTCGCCAACGGCCTCCCTCACCACGGGCATCTCCTCACCGGCTACGTGAAGGACGTCGTTCCCCGCTACCAGACCATGAAGGGCAAGCGGGTCGAGCGCCGCTTCGGCTGGGACTGCCACGGTCTCCCGGCGGAGATGGAGGCGGAGAAGGACCTCCCGGTCTCCGGGCGGGCCTCGATCATCGACTACGGGATCGAGCGGTTCAACGAGTACTGCCGCACCTCGGTGCTCAAGTACACGCAGGAGTGGGAACAGACGGTCAACCGGCAGGCTCGCTGGGTCGACTTCGAGAACGACTACAAGACCATGGACCTCCCCTACATGGAGTCGGTCATGTGGGCGTTCAAGCAGCTGTGGGACAAGGGCCTGATCTATCAGGCCAACCGTGTGCTGCCCTACAGCTGGGGGGCCGAGACCCCGCTGTCCAACCACGAGATCCGGCTCGACGATGCGACGCGTCCCCGCCAGGACCCGGCCGTGACGGTGGCCTTCACGCTCGACGACGCCGACGACCTTCCCGGAAGCGGTCCGGCGGCGATCCTGGCCTGGACCACCACCCCGTGGACCCTGCCGTCCAACCTCGCCCTCGCGGTCGGCCCCGATCTCGACTACGCGGTGATGCTCGACGCCGACGGCACCCGCTACGTCATCGGCGAGGCCGTGCTCGACAAGTACGCCAAGCAGCTGGAGAACGCAGAGCAGATCGGCGCCGTGAAGGGCTCCGATCTCGTCGGCCGCACCTACGTGCCGCTGTTCCCCTACTTCGCCGACATGGCCGAGGTCGACCCGACCAAGCCGCACCACGGCACCAGCCGAGCGTTCGTGGTCTTGGCCGGCGACTTCATCGACACCGACGAGGGCACCGGCGTCGTCCACATGGCCCCCGGGTTCGGCGAGGACGACCAGCGCCTGTGCGGCGAGGCCGGCATCGGCATGGTCGTGCCCGTCGACGACTCGGGCCGCTACACCGACGACGTCGTCGAGTGGGCCGGCCAGAACGTGCTCGAGGCCAACAGCGGGATCATCAAGCACCTCCGCGAGACCGGTCAGCTCGTCCGCCACGACAGCTACACCCACAACTACCCGCACTGCTGGCGGACCGACACGCCGATCATCTACAAGGCGATGCCCAGCTGGTACGTGAAGGTCACCGACATCCGCGACCGGATGCTCGAGACCAACCAGGAGATCAACTGGGTGCCGTCACACATCCGTGACGGCCGTTTCGGCATGTGGCTCGAAGGCGCCCGCGACTGGTCGATCAGCCGCAACCGCTTCTGGGGATCGCCCATCCCGGTGTGGGTGAGCGACGACCCCGACTACCCCCGCACCGACGTCTACGGGTCGCTCGACGAACTCGAGGCCGACTTCGGCGTGCGCCCCGACAACCTGCATCGTCCCTTCATCGACGAGCTGACGCGCCCGAACCCCGACGACCCGACCGGGAAGTCGACGATGCGTCGCGTCCCCGAAGTGCTCGACTGCTGGTTCGAGTCGGGCTCGATGCCCTTCGCCCAGGTGCACTACCCGTTCGAGAACAAGGAATGGTTCGACGAACACTTCCCGGCCGACTTCATCGTCGAATACATCAACCAGTCGCGCGGCTGGTTCTACACGATGCACGTGCTGTCGACCGCGATCTTCGACCGGCCGGGCTTCAAGAACGCGATCTGCCACGGTGTCCTCCTGGCCGACGACGGCGCCAAGCTGTCGAAGAAGCTGCGCAACTACACCGAGCCGTCGGAGATCTTCGAGAAGCAGGGCGCCGACGCCCTGCGGTGGTACTTCATGTCCACCAACATCGTGCGGGGCGGCGACACCCGCATCTCCGACCAGGCGATCGACGACGTCGTGCGTCAGGTCATCCTCCCGATCTGGAACGCCTATTCGTTCTTCACCCTCTACGCGAACGTCGAGGGGCACCGTGCGAGCTTCCGCACCGACTCGACCGAGTTGCTCGACCGCTACGTGCTCGCCAAGACCCGGGCACTCGTCGAGCAGGTCGAGGCGCGCATGGACGCCTACGACCTGCCCGGCGCGGCGATGGAGATCCAGTCGTTCATCGACGCGCTCAACAACTGGTACATCCGTCGATCCCGCGACCGCTTCTGGGGCACCGGCGATGCCGGTGGTGCCGACACGGCCGGCCTCGACACCCTCTACACCGTGCTGACCACGCTGGTGCAGGTCGCCGCGCCGCTGCTGCCGATGATCACCGAGGAGATCTGGTCGGGCCTCACCGGCGGCGACGCGGACCAGCCCGACAGCGTGCATCTGACCGACTGGCCGGCCGCCGAGGACTATCCGTCCGACCCGACCCTGGTCGCCGCAATGGACCGGCTCCGCGACGTGGCCTCGACCGGGCTCCGGCTCCGAGAGGATCAGGGTCTCCGGGTCCGGCTCCCGCTCGCCTCGGTCACGGTCGCCGGCCGCGACGCGGCGACGCTCGAGCCCTTCGCCGACCTGCTGGCCGACGAACTCAACGTGAAGGCCGTCCACGTCACCGAGGAGATCGGCTCGCTGGCGACCTTCATCCTGCGCCCCGACGGCAAGGCCCTCGGACCCCGCCTGGGCAAGGACGTCCAGACGGTCTTCGGCGCAGCGAAGCGGGGAGACTGGGTCGCCAACGATGACGGCACCGTCACGGTCGCCGGCCACACCCTCGCCGAGGACGAATACGAACTCGCGCTCGAATCACCCGACGACGTGGCCGCAGCCGCCCTCCGGTCCAACGACGCCGTGGTCACCCTCGACACGGTCGTCACCCCCGAACTGGCCGCCGAGGGCCTCGCCCGCGACATCGTCCGCGAGATCCAGAACGCCCGCAAGGCCGAAGACCTCGTGGTCACCGACCGGATCGACGTGTGGGTCGAGGTCGCGTCGACCGACGCGGCCGCCGCGCTCGACGCCCACCGGGCCTACGTCGCCGAGCAGGTTCTCGCGACCTCGATCGTCACCGGACCCGGTGACGACCACCTCCACATCCACGAGGCGAAGGTCGACAACGAACCCTTCCGCTTCACCCTCGCCGTCACACCGGTGTCAGACACTCGTCACGGCCTCGGCAACTAGCGTCGACGGCCATGGAGAAACGGATGCGGACCGTGCTGTTCTCGGCTGCCCTGGTTGCGCTCGTGGCCTCGTCCTGCGGCGGAGGTGACGGCCCCGAGACGAGCGAGACGACGACCACGGCCGTCCCCGACGCGACCACCACGACAACAACCGAAGCGCCTCCACCCGAACCCACCACCCTGGCCCTCGACGACATCCCCGGCCTCGTCGTGGCGTGGGGCGAGGGAACCGGAGACCCGCTCGAGCTGGCGCAGGACATCATCGCCTTCCCCTTGGCGATACCCACGCCGGCGAACACGACACCGCTGCACATCTCCGTCGACATGTTCGGCGGCGACCCCGAGTCGCCCTGGCGGTGGGACTGGACCTACGAGGTGCTCTCGAGCGACCCGATGCCCGACATCGACATCCACGCCGAGGAATCGAGCCCGGGCAACGTCGCCCTCCGCGAGTTCTACGACCCGATCATGACCGACCTGGGCTGGTCCTACTCGAACTCGACGGGCAGCGACCCGGGCGACGTCGGCGGGCCGAACTCGATCAACCACGTGTACCGCAGCGATGCCGAGACGATCGCCGCCAACGGCCTCACCGCCACCCCGAAGCCAGCGTTCGTCTGGGCCGACGAGGAGCAGGTGTTCGGCGAGGGAGTGCCCGGCTATCAGGTCAACGTGCCGCTCGAATTCGAGCCCGACGTCATCCCGGTGCCCATCATCGCGACGATCATCGCCGAGTTGCCCGAGATCGAGGGTGCCCAACTCGTTGATGTCCGGCTGGCGAGCTGGAACCGTCCCGACACGAGCTTCGACGCCGAGTACGGCCTGCGCTACTTCGAGGTGACAATGGAGTGGTCGCTGCCTCCGGGAGCGGCGGACGACACGAAGACGCTCTTCAGCACCGGCTTGGGCCCGTCGGCCTTCTTCGCCGGCGAGGAGAGCTTTTTCGATCCCGGTTTCGTCGAACCCGTCGAGCCACGGGTCTTCGACGACGACTGGACCCAGCCGATCGTGTTCCTCGACCGCTACGAGGGAACAGTCGACATCAGCGGAGATGACGCTGCCGGCGCCACGCTCGAACTCGACATCACCTTGGAACCGAACCGCGTGGTGCTCGCAGAGCTCCCCGACTGACCCCCGGGTCAGTCGGTGACGCGGCGTCCGTCTTCGACGAGGTTGATCTCCCAGAGGACCTTGTCGAGCGCGTCGGCCGCGCTGATGGTCGGGAAGCGCAGCGGCGTCTCCGCGGTGACGCACGTCCCGATCGGTTCGAGCATCGTCCACGGGGTCGGGTGGGCGAACTGCACCACCGAGTAGCGGTCGCCCTGTTGACCCGGGCTGGACACCACACGATGGATGCCGGGCGGGATCACGCCATTGGTGAGCCGCTCGAGCATCAGGCCCGTGTTGATGATCGCTCGGCCGGTCGGGGGCTCGGCGTCGACCCAGGCGCCGTCGACCTTCACCTGCAGACCTGCGGCGGTCGCCCGCGGCAGCGCAGTGATCAGATTGATGTCGGCGTGCTTGCCGGCCCACACGTGTTGCGCACCGGGGGCGTTCTCCATGGCCGGATAGTGGATGGCCCGGGTGAGGGTGGCGCCGTCGACGAGCATCTCGTCGAAGAAGCGCTCGTCGACGCCGAGGCCGGCGGCGATGATCCGCAGCACGCGGGCCTGGAGGTCGGCGATCGTGCGGTGGAAGCCGAGGAGCAGCTCGTGGACGCCCGGAAGGTCGGCCTCGGGCAACGTCGGAGGACCGTAGCGGTGGGGGTACTTGCTCCGGAGCGGGTGGCCCTCACCGAGGGGTGCGCCCCAGTTGAGCATCTCCTTCCAGTCGGGCACGTCGGCACTCGCCGCCGTCTCGACCAAGAGTCCGGTGTATCCGGTCTGCCCGTGGGAGCCGGGCACGATGTAGGCGTCCTTGTTCTCCTGGGGCAGCGTGAAGAATGCCTCGAGCTGTCCGTAGACGTCGTCGATCATGTCGACCGACAGGTCGTGTTCGACATAGACGAACCCGGTGCGCAGGCTCTGCGTCACCCCGTCGACGACGGCCTTGCGGGCCGCCGCGTCGCCCTTCTCGAAGGCGATGAGGTCGACGTCGAGGATTTCCATGTCACTGGCCATGTGCCAACCCTACGTGGCGCGTCCGCAGGGTCCGTCGGTTAGTACGGGTGACATGGCCACCGAGAACGAGGAGGAGTTCGACGTGTTCGTCACGCGTGTGCAGCCCCAGCTCGAACGTGCCCTCGCCGGCCACCTCCCTGCCCCGATGGTGGGCGACGCCGTCGCCGAGGCGCTGGCCTACGCCTGGGAGCACCGCCACCGGGTGCTGCCCATGGCCAACCCCGCGGGCTACCTCTACCGAGTCGCGCAGTCCCGCTCGCGTCGTCGCAAGCAGGACCTGCTCCCCTGGAAGTCCGACGACACGATCCCTCACATCGAGCCCGGACTGCCCGCCGCGTTGTCGGCGCTGTCGCCCAAGCAGTCACAGGCGATCTGGCTCGTGCATGCGGCGGGGATGACCCACGTCGAAGCAGGCGAGGCGATGGACATCAGCGCATCGACCGTCGCCAACCATGTCGAGCGGGGCATGGCCCGGCTGCGCAGCGAACTGGGAGTGGACACATGACGCTCGAGGAGCAGATCCGCCGCATGGGCGACGCCCGCGCCGCCGAGGTGACGACCCCCTCTTGGCGCGACCGCGTCGGCGGCGGCGGGCGTCGGTGGCCGGTGATGGTCGCGGCGGCTGCGCTCGTGGCCGTGCTCGCCGGTATCACCGTCACGCTGGGGCCGGACGACGAGAAACCGGGCGCCGACGTAGCTACGGAGCCGGAAACGACCCGGGTGACGACCACCATGACGGACGCCACGACCTCCACGGTGACCACCGGGCCCGTGACCACCACCGCCGGATCGGCGCAGCAGACGGGCCCCTGCGCGGTCAATCCGGTGCCGAGCGACGATGTGCTCGACCTCGCTGCCCACATCGCCTTCGACCGCACGCCGCTCGACCTCGACCAGGACGGTGTCGACGACGAGATGCTGATCTACGACGATGCCGACGGGCACTGGTTCCTCCTCGCTCGTCTCCACACCGGCTGGACCAACGCGCTCGACATCGGCACACCGCCCACGCCACCGGGTCTCGCCCAGACCTCCGACGGCGTCCCCGCGGGGACGGATCTCGACGGCGACGGCCAACTCGAGTTCTTCGTCACCGGCTACCTCGGGCCCTCGGCTCGGTTGGTGACCCTGCGGGGCTGCGAGCTCATCGACTCGTTCTTCGTCGACGAACCGGCCGAGGGTCTCGGCGCCAGCTTCGGGGTCCAGATCGGCTTCTCCGACGCCACTCCGCTCTGTCAGGGTCGAGCCTGCGCGACGCGAGTCCGCTGTTCCGACGGCGTGCTCACGCAGGAACTGTTGGTCGGGATCGCGGCCAGCGAGGCCGTGCGCGGGTGGGGCGCTGGAGAGATCCGGCTGGACCAGGACGGGGTCATCACGACCACCGAACTCCCCACGCGGACCGTCGGGCCCTTCGACGACCCACCCACCGAGGCGACGACCGGCGTGGTCGACTGCACACCCTGACCGGGTCGCGTCGTCGTCCTACGATGCGCCGATGACCGAGCAGCTGTATCTCGCCGACCAGGAACTGCGGACCTTCACCGCCACCGTCACGGCGGTCGAGGCCGCGGAAGCAGGCGACGGCGGGCGCATCCTCCTCGACCGGACCGCGCTCTACGCGACCGGCGGCGGCCAGCCCCATGACCACGGGACCCTCACGATCGATGGGGTCGCCCACGAGGTCACCAACGTCCGCAAGGAGGGGGCCGACATCTGGCACTCGATCGACGGGCCGCTCCCGGCCGTCGGCGTCGAGCTGACGGGCGAGGTCGACTGGGACCGCCGCCACCGGCTCATGCGCACGCACTCGGCGATGCACGTGCTCGGCGGCGTGATCTGGAACGAGTACCGGGTGCTGTCGACCGGCAACAACATGGAGCCGCTCAAGGGCCGGATCGACTACGAGTTCGACCCGTTGCCGGAAGGCTTCGCCGAGAAGATCGAAGCAGCCGTCAACGCCGAGATCGCCGCGGACCGGCCCATCGCGGTGACCTTCCTGCACCGTGAGACCGCCGTCGAGGACGAGGACCTGATCCGCACGAAGGTCAACATGATCCCGGAAGCCGTGAAGGAGATCCGGGTGGTCGACATCGTGGGCCTCGACAAGCAGGCCGATGGCGGGACCCACGTCGGCTCGACCGGTCAGATCGGGACGTTCCGCGTGGTCAAGACCGAGTCGAAGGGCAAGGGCAACAAGCGAATCCGCTGGGAACTCTCCTGACGAGTGCGCCGACCGGGGATCGCTGGCATCCTTGATCCATGGCCATCACAGACCGTTCAGATTCACCGGACTCCGACATCGACCTGAGCGCCGTCGACGTCGCCGGCATCGTCTCCCACGTTCGCGACACGTTCAACAGCGGCCGCACCCGCCCCATCGAGTGGCGAGAGGAGCAGCTCGACGGGCTGGTCCGCATGCTCAAGCTCGAGGGCCCACGCTTCGAGGCGGCGATGGCCGCCGACATGGGCAAGCCGGCGATGGAGAGCTTCACGACCGACGTCGGCTTCCTCGCCGCCGAGATCGCGGCGGTCCGCAAGCACGTCGCCAAGTGGGCGAAGCCCCGCAAGGTCCGCCTGCCGATGTCCGCCATGCCCGGTAAGGGCTACATCGTGCCCGAGCCGCTGGGCGTGGCCCTGGTGATCGCGCCGTGGAACTACCCCGTCAACCTGCTGCTCCTGCCGATGGCGGCCGCCATCGCGGCCGGCAACGCCGTGATCGCCAAACCGTCCGAGCTGACCGGCGAGACCGCGAAGCTGATGGCCGAGCTGGTGCCGCGCTACGTCGACCCGGAAGCCATCGCCGTCATCGAGGGTGACGTGGCCGTGGCCACCGACCTGCTCGAGCAGCGCTTCGATCACATCTTCTACACGGGCTCCACCGACGTCGGCCGCATCGTCGCCGCCGCCGCCGCACGGTTCCTGACCCCGGTCACGCTCGAGCTCGGCGGCAAGAGCCCCGTCCTCGTCGACGACTCCGCCAACCTCGAGGTCACCGGTCGTCGTCTGGCCTGGGGCAAGTGGCTCAACGCCGGTCAGACCTGTGTGGCGCCCGACTACGTCCTCGTCACCGAGCAGACCCGCGACGCGCTCGTCGACAGCATCCGGACGGCCTTCGACGAATTCAGTGGCGGCAAGGGCACCAGCGACAACCCCGACTTCACGTCGATCGTCAACGAGCGCCACACCACCCGCCTCCAGGGCCTGCTGCGCGATCACGGCGGCACCGTCGCCGTCGGCGGTGAGAGCGATCTCGACGCGAAACACGTCGAGCCGACCATCATCGTCGACCCCGACCCCGACTCCGATCTGATGCGCCAGGAGATCTTCGGACCCATCCTCCCGATCGTCACCGTCGAGTCGATGCATGAAGCCGTCGAGTTCGTCAACGACCGCGAGAAGCCGCTGGCCCTCTACGTGTTCGCCGAAGACGACGAGACCGTCGACGAGTTGATCGCCAACACCACCTCGGGCGGCACCTGCGTCAACCACGTGATCCAGCATCTCGTCCCCGCCGACCTGCCCTTCGGCGGCGTGGGCGAGTCGGGCACCGGCCGCTACCACGGCCAGTCGGGCTTCGACACCTTCTCGAACCTGCGCTCTGTGCTGAAGAAGCCCACGAAGATGGACCTCAAGATGCTCTACCCGCCCTACACGGCGAAGAAGGAGAAGCTCCTCCGCCGCTTCATCTAGCGGCGGGGGCGCCACACCGGTTCGGACCGCCGGAGGAATCCCCGTCAAAGAAGTCGGCCCCGACCTCGCCCACGACCCCGGTGGTCGATAACGTGGTCTCTCGTGACTCTGCGGGGCGAAGTCGAGGCATGACCTCTCACGATGTAGTCGTCGTCGGTGCGGGTCTCGCCGGCCTCGCGGCGGCCATCCGCCTCCGCGAACGTGGGCACCATCCGCTGGTGCTCGAGCGCAGCGACGGCCCCGGTGGCCGGGTCCGCACCGACGAGGTCGACGGCTTCCTCCTCGACCGCGGCTTCCAGATCCTGCTCAAGGCCTACCCGACTGCGCAGGACATGCTCGACTACGACGACCTGCATCTGCGGTCGTTCGATGCCGGCTCGATGGTGCGCATCGACGACCGGTTCCACCGCGTCGCCGATCCGTTCCGGAGCCCGGGCGACGCGTTCGGCACGGTGCGCGCCCCGATCGGTTCGGTGAAGGACAAGCGCACGATCCTCAAGTTCCGCAACCGCATCCGCAAGCCCGACGTGGAGGACCTGTTCGTCGCCAAGGAGACCACCGCGCTCCAGCGGCTCCGCGACGAGGGCTTCTCCGAGAAGATGATCGACCGTTTCCTGCGGCCCCTCTTCAGCGGTATCGCGCTCGACCCCGAGCTCGGCTTCTCGAGTCGGTCGCTCGAGTTCATCTTCCGCATGCTCTCCGAGGACGATGCCGCCGTCCCGTCCGCGGGCATGGGCCAGATCCCCCGCCAGCTCGCCGAGCGCATCCCCGCCGACGCGATCCGCTACGACACCGAGGTGACCGAAGTCGGTGAACACCATGTCGTCGTCGACGGCAGTCGCATCGAATCGGGTGCGATCATCGTCGCAACCGACGCGGTCGACGCCGCCCGCCTCACCGGTGGTGAAGTCGGCGACCCGGGCACCAACGCCGTGACCACCTGGTGGTTCGCTGCCGACGAGGCCCCGCTCAAGCGTCCGCTCATCGTGCTCAACGGCACGGGACGAGGTCCGGTCAACAATCTGGCCGTGCTGTCGCAGGTCTCGCCGGGCTACAGCCCCGACGAGCGGTCGCTCGTCGCGGTGTCGACGCCGTCGGTCGGTATGGCCGAGGCCGCGGTCAGGGCCAACCTCACCGAGTGGTACGGCCCGGTGGTCGACGACTGGACGACGCTGCGGGTCGATGCGATCGAACGGGCCCAACCCCGTCAGAACGTGGGCGAGGATCCCGACCAGTCGGTGCGGCTGGCCTCCGGGCTCTTCGTGGCCGGCGATCATCGCCAGCACGCCTCGATCAACGGGGCTCTCGTGTCGGGATGTCGGGCCGCCGATGCGGTCGCGGCCCGCCTCTGTCGCGACTGCTGACAGCGGTGTAACTCGCGAGACCGACGGCGCGGCAGCCGCGATTCCCGCGTTTGCGCAGGTCAGCGCCGACTTGAGCGCGACCCGGAACTTCCTCTTGACGTGGATGTAGTTACGCGGCTGTAATTACGAGTCCGCAACTCTTGTCTGAGAGGCGCGGCGAGGCGTGATCTGACCGGGAGTCACTGCCTTCGACTCGCACTTCCCGGCGCGGGGAAGGGGCCAACGATGGCAGTTACCGACGAGGCAATCACCGAAGACGCACCCACGGGTGAGCGCCTGAGCGCCGTCGCCAACACCATGCCGAGCGGCATGGCGGCGACGAGTATGCGGGTGAAGAAGCGAAGCGGTGCGCTCGAGCCCGTCGACGTCAACAAGATCGTCAACGCCGTGGCCCGCGCCACCGAAGGACTCGTCGGCGTCGACCCGATGGTCGTGTCCACCCGCACTATCGCCGCACTGGCCGACGGTGCCACCACCCAGGAGCTCGACGAGCTCTCGATCCGCACCGCCGCGGGTCTCATCGTCGAGGAACCCGACTACTCGAAGGTCGCGGCCCGACTCCTGTCGACCTACATCGACAAGGAAGTCCGCAACCAGAACGCCCCGTGGTTCTCGGAGTCGGTCGCCCTCGGCCACAAGGTCGGCATCATCGGCGACGAGGTCTTCGAGTTCGTCAACGCCCACGCCCCCGAACTCAATGCGGCCATCGACAGCCAGCGCGACAAGCGCTTCGAGTTCTTCGGCCTGCGCACGGTCTACGACCGCTACCTCCTCCGCCACCCCGAGACCCGCAAGGTCATCGAGACCCCGCAGTACTTCTTCCTGCGTGTCGCCTGTGGCCTGTCGACCGATCCGGCCGAGGCGATCAAGTTCTACGACCTCATGTCGTCGCTCGCCTATCTCCCCTCCTCCCCCACCCTGTTCAACTCGGGTACCACGCACCCGCAGATGTCGAGCTGCTACCTGCTCGACTCGCCCGAAGACAGCCTCGAGGGCATCTACAAGCGCTACACCGACATCGCCCGGCTCTCGAAGTTCGCCGGCGGCATCGGCGTCGCCTGGCACCGGATCCGTTCGAAGAACAGCCTGATCGTCGGCACCAACGGCCTGTCCAACGGCATCGTGCCGTGGCTCAAGACCCTCGATGCCTCGGTCGCCGCCGTCAACCAGGGCGGACGCCGCAAGGGCGCCGCCTGCGTCTACCTCGAAGCGTGGCACGCCGACATCGACCAGTTCCTCGAGCTGCGCGACAACACCGGTGACCACGCTCGGCGCACGCACAACATCAACCTGGCCAACTGGATCCCCGACATGTTCATGGAGCGGGTCGAGAAGGACTGGCAGTGGAGCCTCTTCGACCCGAAGAAGGTCCCGGAGCTCATCGACACGTTCGGCGACGAGTTCCGCTCGATCTACGAGCAGGCCGAAGCCGACGGCAAGTTCGAGAAGCAGGTTCCGGCCCGCCAGCTCTACCAGCGCATGATGAAGACGCTGGCCGAGACCGGCAACGGTTGGATGACCTTCAAGGACTCCTCCAACGAGAAGTGCAACCAGACCGGTCCCGGCACCAGCGGCAACACCGCCAACGCCCGCGATCGTGTCGTGCACCTCTCCAACCTGTGCACGGAGATCCTCGAGGTCACCAGCCAGGACGAGACCGCCGTGTGCAATCTCGGGTCGGTCAACCTGGGCGAGTTCGTGGTCGAGTCCGAGGGAGTCACCGCCATCGACTACCAGCGCCTCGGTGAGGTCGTGCGCCAGGTCGTGCCGTTCCTCGACCGGGTGATCGACATCAACTACTACCCGACCGAGGAGTCCGGTGCGTCCAACAGCCGTTGGCGCCCGGTGGGTCTCGGCCTGATGGGTCTGCAGGACGTCTTCTTCAAGATGGGCGTGGCCTTCGACTCCCCCGTCGCCCGCGACGTCAGCCGTCGCATCTCCGAGGAGATCTACTACAACGCCCTGTGGGCCTCGACCGAGCTGGCCGAAGCCAGCGGCCCGCATGCGGCCTTCGCCGAGACCCGCGCCGCGGCCGGCGACCTCCAGTTCGACCTGTGGGGCGTCGAGCCGTCCGACCCCGAGCGCTGGGCGCCGCTGCGTGAGCGGATCGAGCAACACGGTCTGCGCAACTCGCTGATGATCGCGATCGCGCCCACGGCCACCATCGCCTCGATCGCCGGCTGCTACGAGTGCATCGAGCCGCAGGTGTCCAACCTGTTCAAGCGTGAGACCCTCTCGGGCGAGTTCATGCAGATCAACCGCCACCTGGTGAAGGAACTCCAGCGACGGGGCCTGTGGGACCACGAGATGATCTCCGACGTGAAGAAGGCCGAAGGGTCGATCCAGACCATCGAGCGCATTCCCGACGATCTCAAGGCCGTCTACCGCACGGCGTGGGAAATCCCCATGAAGTCCCTGATCGAAATGGCTGCCGACCGCGGTGCCTTCATCGATCAGAGCCAGTCGCTCAACCTCTTCATGGAAGCGCCCACGATCGGCAAGCTCTCGTCGATGTACATGTACGCATGGAAGGCCGGTCTCAAGACCACCTACTACCTGCGGAGCCGTCCGGCCACCCGGATCAACAAGACCACGGCCGGTGGCTCCGACGGCGGCCCGACCGGCGGACCCGACGGAGCACCGAAGAAGACGTTCACCGACGAGGAAGCCGTCGCCTGCTCGTTGGAGAACCCCGAGTCTTGCGAGGCGTGCGACTGATGGCACTCATCGATCCGATCACCGACTATCCCGAGCCCACGCCCGGCGAGAGCCTCGCCGACGAGTTCGAGTCCGCCTCGCCCGTCGGAGCGAAGCGGCCGACCAACAT
>JBDQKM010000038.1:0-21341 GCA_040263275.1 Acidimicrobiales bacterium | reverse complement strand
GTGGGGGCACGACAAGCCGGGCACGCGGATGTCGGTCGCCCGCGAGCATGCGGGGGTGAACAACAACGTGCTCGCTCCGGGCACCTTCGTCGACGTCCCCTCCGGGAACGCGGCGGTCAACGGCATCCCGGTCGAGGTCGCCCCCGTCTGATCGGATGGGCGGGACTTGCCGAATGACCACATGGAGTGGTCGAATAGGACGCAGTGCGTGGGATTGGGCGATCCAGGGCGAGGGAACGTTCGCGACCGCTCGCGCCCGTGGCGACGTTCTTCGCCGTCCTCACCCTGGCGCTGCTCGCGCCGGCCTGCAGGTATGAGCTGCGCGATCCCGGGGTGACCGCAGGGTGTGGCCCCCTGCGCTACACGGTCACCGAGCACGACGTCGGTCTCACTGGCGATCGACGGGCGGCCATCGATGATGCGGTCGCGGAGTTCGCTGCGCTGGTCGGTCGGACCGTCGAGTCCCTCGACGACTCCGGTCAGGTCGCATCGGGCAACGCCCCGGGTGATCCCGTGGTGTTCGAGTTCGCCTGGCCCGACGAGCAGCCCGCCGGTCTCGGCTTCGCCGAACCCCACGTGGTCGGTTCCTCCTACGCGGGCGGTTGGGTCATGCTCAACCCATCCCTGCGCAACGCGCCCACCGGCGTGATCCGCCGGCTCGTGTTGCACGAGTTGGGGCATCTCCACGGACTCGAACACGTCGACGACCCCGGCGAGCTCATGGATCCGTCGCTCGCGGCCGAGCAGTGGGGTCCGGGTGATCTGTTCGGGCTCTACGTCACCCACGACGGCGGCTGCCCGGGCGCGACGCTGGTTCCCGCGTTCCAGGACGCCATCGGCTGAGCGACCGGCCGGCCGCTCGGCCGCCCTACTCGGTGTGCACGACCTTGAACGACTCGACGAGGCGTTCACCCAGTCCGGCCGCGGCCGCGTTGTCGGCGGCCCAGTCGCGGATCATCGTCGGGAGCATCTCGGCGCGGTCGCCGTTCTGCGAACCGTGGGCGAGGAGCGCCTCGATCTTGCGGTCGATCGTGTCGCCGATCTCGACGTGGAGGTTGTTCTCGTAGCCGGTCATGAGCCACAGGCGGGGCACGGCGTGGGGGTCGTGGCCCTCGGTCAGGAGCTCGGGGAAGGAGTGGCCGTTGCGGGCATCGGGATAGACGGCGGCGACGGCCGCTTCGCCGGTGGCGAGATGGTCGGGGTGGGCTGCGTAGATCCGCTCGAGGTTGCGCACGGGCGAGTGGGTGATGACGAGATCGGGCTGCACGACGCGGATCAGACGGGCGAGCGCCTTGCGCAGCTCGAGGTCGGCGACGAGATGGCCGTCGGGGAACCCGAGCCAGTGCAGCTCCGTGACGCCGACGATCGCCGCCGCGTCGGTTTGTTCCTTCTGGCGGATCTCTGTGAGCTCGGCCGGTGACAGGTGGGCCGGCTCACCGGCCTGTCCGCTGGTGACGAGCCCGTAGACGACCTCGACGCCGTGGTCGGTCAGGGTGGCGACGGTGCCGGCTGCGCCGAAGTCGATGTCGTCGGGGTGAGCGACGATCAGCAGCGCCTTGCTCGGGACGAAGTCGTCGACGGCGTGGATGAGTTCGGCGAGGGCCATTCCGGCAGCCTACGGACCGGTGGCCGGCTTCTCAGACGTCGGGGATCCCCATGTCGAGGTTGGAGCCGGTGATCCCGCCGTCGACACCGAGGTACTGACCGGTGGTGTAGGCAGCCGCCGGGCACGCGAAGTAGAGGGCTGCGGCCGCGATCTCGTCGGCTTCGCCGAGCCGCCCGAGCGGAGTGGACTCGTTCATGGCCTGCTCGAGTTCGGGAGTCTGCAGCACGATGTCGAGCGCCGAGGTCGCGATGGCGCCGGGGCAGACGGCATTCACCCGGATCTTGGGTGCGAGGTCCTGGGCCAGGGCGCGGGTGAGATGGATGAGCGCCGCCTTGGCCGTGCCGTAGGCGGCGAACCCGCGGCTGGCGAAGAGGCCGGCCGTCGAGGCGATGTTGACGATGTTGGACCCCGGGCGTTCGACCATGTGCGGCACCGCCAACTGGCTGAGGTTGAAGGCGGTCGTGACGTTCCAACGCATCGCGCCGTCGAAGGCCGCTTCGGTGGTGTCCATGAACGCCTGGGGCATGGAGCCGCCGACATTGTTGACCACGATGTCGATGCCGCCGAGCTGCTCGACCGCCGCATCGACCAGCGCGGCGAGTCCGTCGCGACTCGAGAGGTCGCCGGCGATCACCACCGCCCGCTGTCCGGACGCCTCGATCCGCTCGGCCACCGCGGCCAGTTGGTCCTCGGAGCGGGCCCCGATCACCACGTCGGCCCCGGCCTCCGCGAACATCATCGCGGTGGCCGCGCCGATCCCGCGGCCGGCACCGGTGACGATCGCAACCTTGTCGTCCAGCATGAATTGGTCGAGTCCCATGGATCTCGACCGTAGACTTTCCGGGCCATGGACACGACTCTCCCGCCGACCGATGCCGACGCCCCCTCCGAGGGTGGCGCCGCCGTGTTGTCGGCGATCCTCCTCGCCGACGACGTCGCCGGTGCGCTGTGGTCGGCGGTCGACAGCGGCCGGATCGACGATCTGGTGCCCGAGTTGCCGGCGCTGCGGATGGAGCAGGACCCGATCCATCGCCACAAGGACGTGCTCTCCCACACGATCGCCGTCGTGGCCAAGACCCCCGACGACGAGATCGTTCGTCTCGCGGCCCTCTTCCACGACATCGCCAAGCCCCGGACCAGGAGCTTCGAGCACGGCGGCGTCACCTTCCGGCACCACGAGGTCGTGGGGTCCCGGATGACCCGCAAGCGCATGACCGCGCTCGGCTACGACGATGCGGTCATCGACGAGGTGAGCGAGCTGGTCAGGCTCAGCGGCCGCTTCAAGGGATACGCCGACGGCTGGTCCGACAGTGCGGTGCGGCGCTACGCCCGCGACGCGGGTCCGCTCCTCGGGCGACTCAATGCGTTGATCCGGTCCGACTGCACGACCCGCAACCGCCAGAAGGCAGCCGACCTCCAGGCCGCGATCGACGACCTCGAAGCGCGGATCGCCGAGCTGGCCGAGGAAGAGCGGCGCGCCGCCGAACGTCCGCAGATCGACGGTCAGACCGTGATGGCGCACCTCGGCACCGGTGGTGGTCGCCACATCGGTGAGATCCTGGCGATGCTGCTCGAGGTCAAGCGATCCGAAGGCGAACTCCCCGACGCCGAGCTCTACCGCCGCATCGATGCCTGGTGGCGCGACCACGGCGCCGACTACGGCGCCTCCGCCGGCAGCTGACCCACGCCACCGTCGGGCACCGATTCGGGTCCCGCGAGGGCGGCGAGGATGCCGCCGCCGATCACCAGGATCGCGAGCACCAGGGCCGCGATCCGGGCGTTGAGCGGTGATGGGGGATCGGGAGGAGCCGACACACCGATCAGTTGGATCGTCTGCTGCGTCGGCGCTGGGCGGGAGGAGGTCGTC
Source organism: Acidimicrobiales bacterium (assembly GCA_040263275.1). Classification (GTDB taxonomy): domain Bacteria; phylum Actinomycetota; class Acidimicrobiia; order Acidimicrobiales; family Aldehydirespiratoraceae; genus JAJRXC01. The sequence continues at coordinate 17,868 of JBDQKM010000038.1, read as the reverse complement.
GTCACACACTGGAGACCGGTGGACGGCCGACTCGCGCTACCCGGCCGTCGATCTCTGGCCCCGAACGCCGCCCGCGTGCCACGATGCCGGCGGGGAGTGAAACTGATGAGCAGCCAGGATCCGGGGGACGACCTCTACTACGACCCGTTCGACTTCGATGTCGACGTGCGGGCCCACGACGTGTGGCGTCGCATGCGTGACGAGGTGCCGCTCTACCGCAACGACGCCAAGAACTTCTTCGCGCTGACGCGCTACGACGACGTGCTGGAGTGTCTGCTCGACACCGACACCTATGTCTCGCGCTTCGGCACGACCCTCGACATGATGAGCGACGACGAGTTCCCGCTGCCAATGTTCATCTTCCGAGACCCGCCCGAACACACCTTGTTGCGCAAGCTGGTCAGCCGGGCGTTCACCCCCCGCAAGATCGACGGGCTCGAGGCGCGCATCGAGCGGGTCTGCGGCCGGCTGTTCGAACCACTCGAGGACGCTCCGATGTTCGACTTCGTCGAAGCGTTCTCCTCCCTCCTTCCGCCGACCGTGATCCTCGCCCTGCTCGGCTTCCCGGAGGGACTCGAGACGGAGATGCGGGCGTCGGTCGACGGGGGGCTGGCGATCGACGAGGACACCACGACGGGGAGTCGGGTTCTCGTGGAGGGCGAGAACCTCGGCAACGCCGTCTACGAGATGATCCCCGATCTGTGCAACGAACGTCGGGTGAACCCCACCGACGATCTCCTCACCGTGTTGGCCACGCACGAGCGCGAGCTCGAGGACGGCTCGACTCGTCCGCTGACGAACGACGAGATCATGGGCTATGTGGCCCTCATCGCCGGGGCCGGTAGCGAGACCGTGGCCCGGATGTTGGCGTGGGGCATCGTCCTGCTCGCCGATCACCCCGACCAGCTCCGCGAGCTGGGGGAGAACGACGCGTTGATCCCGAACGCGATCGAGGAGATCCTGCGCTACGAGGCACCGTCTCCCGTGCAGGGTCGCCGGGTGATGCGCGACGTCGAGTTCCACGGCCAGGTCGTGCCCGCCGGGTCCAACCTCCTGCTGGTCAACGGCAGCGGCAATCGCGACGAACGCCACTTCGCCGACGCCGACCGTTTCGACATCCATCGCGACATCGACCGCCACCTCTCGTTCGGCTACGGCGCCCACTTCTGCATCGGGGCCGCGCTCGCCCGTCTTGAGGGGCGGATCGGGCTGGCCCAGATGGTGCAGCGCTACGGGACCTGGGACGTCGACCACGCCGCCATCGAGTGGGTCCACACCTCCACCGTGCGGGGCTACAAGTCGGTGCCGCTCACCGTCTGAGAAATCCACTCGGGTCGCGCCGCGTGGCGCCGATAACCTGTTCGGCATGGACGTAGGAATCGTTGGTGCCACCGGCCAGGTCGGTGGCGTCGTGCTCACACTGCTCGCCGAACGGAGCTTCCCCGTCGACACGCTGCGGCTCTTCGCCTCGGCCCGGTCCGCGGGCAGGACGATCGAGTGGCAGGGCCGCGACATCACGGTCGAAGATGCGGCCACAGCCGACTACACCGGCCTCGACATCGTGATCTTCTCGGCCGGTGGGACGACCAGCAAGGAGCTCGCCCCGAAGGTGGCGGCGGCCGGCTGCATCGTCATCGACAACTCGTCGGCCTGGCGGATGGACCCCGAGGTGCCTCTCGTCGTGCCCGAGGTCAACGCCGACGCGCTCCGCGACATCCCCAAGGGCATCGTCGCCAACCCGAACTGCACCACCATGGTGGCGATGGCGCCGCTCAAGGCCCTCTCCGACGAGGCCGGCCTCGAAGCCCTCGTCGTCTCGACCTATCAGGCGGTGTCCGGCGCCGGCCTCTCCGGTGTCGACGAGCTCGACACCCAACTGCAGAAGCTCGGTGCCAACGGCCCCGAGCTCACCTACGACGGCTCCGCCGTCGCGCTCGAGCGGGGTGCCAACTTCGTCGAACCGATCGCCGGCAATGTCGTGCCCTTCGCGGGTGCCCTCGTCGACGACGGGCTGCGCGAGACCAACGAGGAGCAGAAGCTGCGCGACGAGAGCCGCAAGATCCTCGGCCTTCCCGACCTCCCGGTCTCCGGCACCTGCGTGCGGGTTCCGGTGTTCACCGGCCATTCGTTGTCGATAAACGCCCGCTTCGGCGCCCCGATCTCGGTCGATCGGGCCCTCGAGCTGCTGGCCGCGACCGACGGCGTGATCGTCACCGACGTGCCGACGCCCCTCAAGGCGGCCGGCGCCGATCCCACGTTCGTCGGTCGGGTTCGCGTCGATCCCACGGTCGAGCACGGTCTGTCGCTGTTCGTCTCCGGCGACAACCTCCGCAAGGGGGCGGCGCTCAACACGATCCAGATCGCCGAGTCGTTGGTGGCGCAGGGGCTGCTCTGAGCCCTGAGCGATGCCGCCCTCAGGGCGGATCGGTCACGTAGCGTTCCATCGCCTCGTCGAGGCTGATGTCGAGCTGGTTCGCCAACGAGGCGAGCCATGCCAGCACGTCACCGAACTCGTGCACCTGTTGCTCGCGGGTTCCCTTGCGCACGGCCTGCGCGAGCTCACCGAGCTCCTCGCACAACCAGGCGACGGTCGACGGCACCCCGCGTTCGCGATCGGTGGCCCCGTAGAGCTCGTCCATCAGTTGCTGTACTTCGGCCAGGTCCATGGCGGCACTCCCCTCCGAGCTCCGAACCCTAGGCCGCACCCGGGTGTTCGCCGAGCGCCCAGCCGAGCGTGCGCATGAGCCCGGTGGCGGCCGGGCGGATGACGAAGGGCTCGGCCAGCGGCGCGACCGGAAGGCGGAGTCGGCGCCGGGTGTGGCGGGGCAGCATCGACACGGCGGTGGCGAAGACCAGGCCGTAGGCCGGCCTGGTGGCGGCGGGCAACGGAGGCCAGGCGAGGAAGCGGACGGTCTCGCGGGCCTGGCGGCCGACATGGTGTTCGGGTCGGTAGCTGTCGAGCACGAGGCCCAGCTCCTCGACGCTGCGGGGGGCGCGCCGCACCCCGAGCCCTTCGGCCACGACGGCCATCTCCTCGACATAGCGGTCGCCGGCCCCCGGCGACAGGGCCGCGGCGCCATAGCGCCGGCGGGCGCGAAGGAAGCTGTCGACCTCGGTGCAGTGGACGAACAGGAGAAGGTGGGGGTCGGTCGCCCGGTACGGACGACCGTCGGGGGCGGTGCCCCGGACCCGCTCGTGGATCCGGCGGACCAGTCGGATTGCCTGTTCGGCCTCTTCCGTGGTGCCGAAGGTGGTGGTGCCGACGAAGCCTCCGGTGCGGTGGAGTCGGCCGAGTGGGTCGCGCCGGTAATCGGAATGATCGGCCACCCCGGCCATCGCCAAGGGGTGCATGGTCTGCAGGAGCAGGGCCCGGAGCCCGCCGATGATCATCGACGCGTCGGCGTGCACCTCGAACGTCGCGCTGTCGGGGCCGAACAGGCCGGGGTCTTCCGCGAAGTCGACGCTGCGCTGGGGCGCCTCGGTGGTGCCGGCGAGCACGCGACGGATCTCGCGGCCGAACCGGGTCCGGAGGTCGTCGAGCGCATTCGGGGCGGGGGTCACGCGGTCCCAGCGTAGGAGCGTGACCCCCGCCCGTCGCACCGGGCTACTTGCGCCCGGGTCGCACCCGCCGTGGGGGAATCGGACGTGGTGCCGGTCGGGTCGGCCGGTGAACCGGTGGGCGGACTGGCCGCTGTGGATTGGTTCGCCGCTCCTGCATGAGGGCGTGGACGATGAGTTCGTGCATGGTGATACTCGGGTCGGGCAGTGTTTGTTCGGGCAGTGTTCGTTCGGGCGGGGACGCAGCGCACTCGGTGCGCGGTCGCGGGGAGGCGTGGGCTCAGCGGAGCGGACGCAACCGGGCGGCGCCGTTGCCGGCGCTCGTGAGCACGGTGGTCATGGCGGCCACGAGGTTCGTGAACATGATCGGTGCTCCTTTCCCGAGGAATGACCCGTCGTCATTCGCTTCCGGCACCGTACGAAACGTCGGCTCGGTCGTCGAACGAATTATGGGAGAACCGCCGCGACTCAGGCGCGGGCGGAGACGAAGTGGCGCAGCGGTGCCGGTTCACGGCGGGCTGCAGTGACGGGTTCACGGTCGGGGTCGGCGAATGCCCGGCAGTCACACCACATGCAGGCCTGGTTGCTGAAGCCATGGCAGTGCGAACCCTCGTGATGACCATACGAGCAGTGGCGCTCGGGTTCGAAGAGGGCGTCGATGAACGATGTCACCCCGATCCATCGGAGGAGGCGATCCGATCTTGAGCGGGGCGAGGGGCCGAGATCTACTTGCTGTCCGCGGTCACGCCCGTGACCGCGGCGCCGTCGAGGCCCAGAGGCTCGGCGTCGATGCCGAACACCCACCGCCAGAACCCGATGCTGGCCTGGTGTACGCCGGGCCAGACTTCGGTGACCGGCCGGTTCGGCTCGTCGCAGCCGTCGGTCCCGAGCCGGCGGATGTTGTCGTTGAGGAAGTCGCTCAAGCCCGCGGCATCGGCCAGTCCGATGAGGTTGGCTCCGCCGTCGCCCACGGCGCAGAGGTCGCTGAAGGCGAGGTGACCGGAGTCGGCGAACTCGAGATAGAAGCTCGGCGCCGGCGCCCGGTCGAACGCGGCGCGGGTGCGGGTCGGTTCGATGATGGTGTCGATCTCGCCGGCCATGAACAGCGACGGGACCTCGGGCAGCGCGGTGTCGTCGGACGCACCCGATGCGTAGGAGATGTAGCCGGCGATGCCGCCTTCGCCCGTGATGCGCAGCGTGGTGCCGCCGCCGGCGGAATGCCCGCTGGCCCCGATCCGGTCGGCGTCGATGGCAGGGCCCAACACGTCGTCGCCGGTGACGAGCTCGATCGTCGCCCGCACGTCGTCGACCGACGAGGGTGGGTCGTCCGGTCCGCCGAGGAAGTTCGCCAACGCCCGGCTCGGATGATCGGCCGAGGCCACCACCAGCCCCCAGGAGGCGAGATGGTGGGTCAGGTTGGTCGATTGGAAGCGGAACGACGTCGATCCGTGACTGAAGATCACGAGCGGATACGGGCCGTCGTCGGCGACGGAGGCGTCACGCCCGGCGGCGACGGTGACGACGTCGTTGGTCTCGGCCGGCACGAGTGCCCGCATCACCTCGGGCGTGAAGTCACGCACCGCGTAGCTGTCGGTCTGGCCCTCGGCATCGGGTCCGGCCGGGTACCAGATCTCGACGAGGTTGCCGGTCGGCAGCTCGCGGGTGGTGACGCCGACCGGATAGGGCCCGATCTCGGCCAGGTCCGCAGCGGTGATCGTGGGCTCCGGCTCGGTGGTCGTGGTGGCCGGCGCCGTGGTCGTGGTGGCCTCCGTCGTCGTCGGGGCCTCCGTGGTGGTCGTGGTGCCATCGGCTTCGTCGGACCCGTTGTCGTCGCCGCAGGCGGTCGAGAGCACGGCGAGAGCGGTCAGGAGGACGAGGAGGCGGCGCATCGGCGAAACGCTAGGCGTTCGTCTCGCACTTTCGCTCATCCTGTGATCGACTCCGGCGAAGGACCGATTCCCGAGGAGTTGTCGTGGACATCAGAGAAGCGCTCTACACCACGCGAGCCATGCGCCGAGTGAAGGCCGACCCCGTGCCCGAGGAGGTGCAGGCCCGCATCCTCGATGCCGCCGTTCGGGCCCCGAGTGGCGGCAACGCGCAGGGGTGGCGGTTCATGCTCGTCGACGACAAGGAGCAGATCGCGAAGATCGCGGCGCTCTACGCCGAGTGCATCGAGCTCTTGTGGGAGCACGTCTACAAGGAGCGGGTCGAGCACGCGAACACCTCCGACGACCCCGAAGCACAGCAGTTCAAGAAGATCATGAACTCGGTCACCTGGGCGCAGGAGAACTTCGACAAGTACCCGCTCCTGCTGTTCGCGTTCGACCAGTTCGACACCACCGGCGGCTCGATCTTCCCGGCGGTCTGGAGCGCCATGCTCCAGGCCCGCGCCGACGGTGTCGGGTCGTCGCTCACCAGCGTGCTGATGTTCAAGAACGAGGAGACACTCGACGTGCTCGGCGTGCCCCAGGACGAGGGCTGGCGGATGTCGTGTTGTGTCCCCTTCGGTTACCCGAAGGGGAAGTGGGGGGTCGCCCAGCGAACGCCGGCCCACGAGGTGTCGTATCGCAACACCTGGGGCACGCCGGTCGGCTTCGAGATCGACGAGCCGCTCTGGCCTTGAGAAAGCCCGGTCACGGCTGGTCCCAGGTCCAACGGGTGGCCGCGGCGCCGAACTCCTCGGGGGTCTCGATCATGCCGAAGGCCCGTTCGGGGATCACCTCGTAGGTCGCGTTGGCGCGGAGGAACTCGATCATCGCGTCCACGCCGCCGTCGGCGAATCCCGGCTCGTCCGCGTACTTGTGGAGGTAGCCCTCGGCGAGGGTCAGTTCGCCGTCGGGTTCGAGGTCGACGGCGCGCCCTTCGATCGACACGACATGGACGGAATCGTCGTTGGTGACGACCACCCGGGGGTTGGCCGCGATGTTGCGGACCTTGCGGGCCGACTTCGCACAACTGAATCCGAACCGTTCCCGTCCGGGCATCCACACGCCCCACACGGGCATCGAATGGGGTCGCCCGGTGGCGCTGACCGTGGCCAGCCAGAAGTTGCGGCTCGCGGCGAGTCGCTCCTCGGCCCACGACCACGGCATGGTGCCCTCGAGCTCGTCGGGGACGCCGTAGTCGGCCATGTCGGGGCGCGAGATGCGGGGCATCTCCGGAGACTAGAGGCACAATGTCGGGATGTCCGAGGCTCGCACGGTGTTCGTCGGTGTCGACACCGGCGGCACCTACACCGACGCCGTCGTCTACGACGAGCGCCGAGAGGTGGTGCTGGCGAAGGCCAAGGCGCCGACCACCCACGACGACCTCGCCATCGGCATCGAGGCCGCCCTCGACGAGGTGCTCCGGACGGCGGGAGTGGCGCCGGCGGCGATCGGTCTGGTGTCGCTGTCGACCACGCTGGCCACCAACGCGCTGGTGGAAGGAGTCGGGCGCCCCGCCTGCCTCGTGATGATCGGCTTCGGCGACGATGCCCTCGATCGCGGGGGCCTCCGCGACGCGCTGGGGACCGACCGGGTCATCACCATCGATGGTGGGCACACCAGCCACGGCGTGCCCCAGACCGCCCTCGACCTCACCGCCCTCGGCGACGCGCTCGTCTCGCTCCCCGATGAGATCGAGGCGTTCGCGGTCACCGGCCAGTTCGGCGTTCGCAACCCCGAGCACGAGCTCGCGGCCCGCGACCTCATCCGGGAGCGCACCGGCCTGCCGGTCACGTGCAGCCATGAACTGTCCGACGGACTGAACGGACCGAAGCGCTCGGTCACCGCCCTCCTGAACGCGCGACTCATCGCGTTGGTCGACGAGCTCGTGTCGACCACCGTCGCGATCCTCGATCGCCGGGGCATCGATGCGCCCGTCATGGTGGTCCGCGGCAACGGATCGTTGGTCTCGACCGAGTTCGTCCGCGACCGCCCGGTCGAGACGATCCTGTCGGGACCGGCCGCCAGCCTGGTCGGCGCCGCCCATCTGGCCCATGTGCGCGACGCCATCATCGTCGACATCGGAGGCACCACGACCGACATCGCCGTGCTGCGCGGCGGGCTTCCCGAGTTCGGTGACCGCGGGGCGACCGTCGGCGGTCACCAGACCATGGTCGAAGCGGTCCTGATGCACACCCATGGCCTCGGCGGCGACAGCGAGGTCGCGCTGGCCCCCCGACCCGTGGGCGCCGACCTCGTGATCGGCCCGAGGCGGGTCGTGCCGATCGTGCGCTGCGCACTCGACGACGCGGAACTCGTCGAGCGGACCATCGTCCGCCAGGCCAATGCCGAGACTCCGCCCGCCGAGTGGACGGGGACGTTCGTCCGCGCCACTTCCCGCGGCGCTCGATCAGCCGCCGACCCGACCGAAGCGACGTTGCTCGAGGCCATCGGGTCGCAGTGGCGGGCGGCCGACCTCGTCGTCTCCTCGAGCGTGCAGGCCCAGGCCCTCCGCCGACTCGTGGCCCGGGGGGCCGTGCGCGTGTCCAGCCTCACGCCCACTGACGCGGGTCACGTCCTGGGGATCCAGGAGACGCACGATCCCGCGCCGGCACGGTGGGCCGCGGCGCTCTTCGCCCAGCGACGCGACCGCTACGGCAACCCGATCGCTCCGGACGGCGAGAGGCTCGCGGCTGCAGTGGTGGAGACGTTGTCGCGCCGCTCCGGTGAGGCGCTGCTCGCGGCGGCACTGGTCCGCGACGGCATCTCGCCCGACGCGGTCGCGTCGGAGGTCGTGGCCGCGGCCCTCGACGGTGTCGCCACCACCGCCCGACTCGACATCGGACTGGCCGTCCCCGTCGTCGCCCTCGGGGCGCCGGCGGCGACCTACTACCCGGCCGTCGGCGATCTCCTGGGTTGCACCGTCGAGGTTCCCGAACACGCCGACGTCGCCAACGCCATCGGCGCCGTGGTTGGCAAGGTGCGGATCCGTCGTCAGGTCACGGTCACCGCACCGCGGCGCGGTGTGTTCCGCGTCCATGCCGCCGCCGACCCGGAGACCGTGCACGACCTCGATGAAGCCCGCCGTCGGGCCACCGAGGCGGCGGAGCGGGTCGTGCGCGAGGAGATGGTGCTGGCCGGTGCGCCGGAGTTCGAGATCGAGGCGCATTGGCACGAGAAGTCGGCTGAGGTCGAGGGGCGTGAGCTCTTCGTGGAGGGCGTCGCCACGGTATTGGCCAGCGGTCGTCCCCTGCTCGAACCGCGCCGGGACACCCCGTCGGCGTCGTAGCGCTCGACGGCGGTTGTGTGACCGGTTGCGCTACCGTCCGGCGCATGCCGCTCGACGACGAACTCACGAACCGCGTGTCCTGGAAGATCCCCAACGCCCTCGCGCTCGTCGGATCCCGGTCGGGCGACGAACGCAACGCCATGACCACCAGCTGGATCTCGCAATTGTCGATGGAGCCGGTGCTCATCGGCATCGGGGTCGACAACACGGCGGTCACGCACCGGCTCATCACCGAGGGCGGCTCGTTCACCGTCAACCTGTGGGACAGCGACGACACGAGGGTCTTCGTGAAGTTCTCGAAGCCGGCCGTCGACGACGGTGACGCCCTCAACGGACGACCGGTCCGGTCGGCCACCACCGGCGCACCCGTGTTCGACGAGGCGATCGCGTGGCTCGACTGCGAGGTGCGCCAGGCCATCGATCTCGGTACCCACACGCTCTTCGTCGGAGAACTCGTGGACGCGTTCATCAACGACGACGACACGCGCGCCGCGGCCATGTCCGACACCCGGATGAAGTACGGCGGGGTCAAGCGGCACTGACGCCCACCGGCCGGCCGTCAGGCCGTGCCGAATCCCGGGTCGTCGCGTCGGGGGCCGCGCGGTGGCGTGCGCGGCCACACGAGATGGTCGTCGACGAAGAGGCCGAACGTGGCTCCGGGTCGGGGAGTGCCGACGACGGTGCCGAACCCCTCGGCGCCGAGCCGGTCGAACTCGTCCGCACTGATCTGGGTCACGCAGACGGGCGACATGCCCCGGGTCACGTGCGCCGGATAGACCGCGAGGAGCGGGTTCGAGGCGGGCCGGGGCGGGTGGGGTGACGACGGCGACACGACGACCATGAGCGCGATCCCTCCGGTGAGACTCGCGGCGAGGGCGGCGAACTCCCGAGGGAGACCGAACGCGAGCAGCAACGACACCAGTACGCCGCCCGCGACGAGGGTGACCATGAGCCGTTCGGCGCGCCCGGTGTGGCGGTCGTCGGACCGATCCGCAGGGCCCAGGAAGGTGCGATACGGGCGCAGTCCGAGCGCGGGATCGTCGTCGATCAACACCCGCGCCTGGAATGCCCGTTGCTGTTCCTGCCAGCGCAGATCCATCTCTCGAACGGTAGGCGCGGGAGGGGCCGCGCGCCGAGTCAGCTCGTCGCCCCGGAGGAGCCGAAGAAGGGCTCGGGTCGACCCTGGACGTCCATGTCGATCGCCATGAGGTCGCCGGGGGAGAAGCCGTCGCGTCCCTCCGCCGACGGCTTCGACCCGGCCGACCCGATCGACGTGACGAACAGGGTCGACAGGTCGGGCCCACCGAACGCGGGCATGGACGGTTTCTCCACCGGCAGTTCGACCCGTCGATCGATGCGCCCGTCGGGGGTGACGCGGATGACCGCCCATCCGTAGACCGAGGCCGACCAGTAACACCCGTCGGCGTCGAGACAGGCACCATCGGGCTTCCCCGGCAGAGGTCCGTAGTCGAGGAACGGGCGGATGTTGCGTCGTTCGCCGGTCTCGACGTCGTAGTCGGCCACCAGCACGGTCTCGGTCGGGGTGTCGGCGAAGTACATGAGACCCCGTTCCTCGTCGAAGGCCAGCCCGTTCGGCACGGTCACCTCGCGCAGCATCGTGTGGATGCCGCCCTGGGGGTCGACGCGGTAGAGGGCGCCGCTGGGATTGCGGGCACTCGTGTCGGGCCACATGGTGCCGACCACGAGCCGTCCGCTCGGGTCGACGCGGCCGTCGTTGCAACGGTTGCCGGTCGAGGGGTCCTCGAGATCGAGCCAGGGCTCGATCGTCCCGCTCGGCCAGTCGAGCCACACGAGGCGGTGCTCGGTCGCCACGAGAAGTCGGCCGGTGTCGGTGGTGAGCGCAAGACACCCGGGGCGGGCCCCGATCGGACGCAGTTCGTCGACTCCGGTGGCGGGGTCGTGTCGATGGACGGCGTGGCCGTCGATGTCGATCCAGTAGAGCGCCTGCTCGGCGGCGCTCCAGAGGGGGCACTCACCGAGGAGGATCCCTCCGGTGACGGCTTGGTGGACGGCGCTCAAGCGGCGGCGTCGAAGTAGGGGCGGGTGCCGTCGATCTCGCAGCGGCGAATCACCCGTCGGTGGGGCCAGTGGTCGGCGGCGGCTCGATGCAGGGTCGAGCGCTCGTCCCAGATGGCCAGGTCGCCCTCGTTCCACGACCATCGGCAATGGAGTCGGGGATCCTTGACGTGTTCGCCGAGCAGGCCGAGCACCGCCGCGTTCTCAGCCTCGGTCAGCTCGTTGATGGTGCGCATGAAGTTCGGCGCCCAGAGCAGTGCCCGCCTACCCGTCTCCGGGTGGGTCCGGATCAGGGGGTGGACCACCGGCGGGTAGCCCTCGCGGAGGCCCCCCACGAGTTCGTGTTCGGGGTCGCCGGTCTTCTCGATCATCCGCTGGATGAAGCCCTCGTTGTCGTGGGTGACGGTGAGTCCGCAGAGGAACTCCTGCATCGCCGGCGACAACAGGTCGTAGGCCTTGGTGGCCGAGCACCAGAGGGTGTCGCCCCCGACGTTCGGCTTGACCTCCATGTGGAGGAGGGCGTAGTCGGGCGGTGTGGCGGTCCACGTGACGTCGGTGTGCCACATGTCGGCCTTGTTGGGGCTGTCGGGGCCGTCCTCGATCACGGTCATCGTCGGTTCGGTCGCCCCCATGAGCCGGGCGACCGGAAAGATCGACGGTGTCCCGAAACGGCGTCCGAGGGCGAGGTGTTCGTCCTCGGTGAGGTGGGCGTCGCGGAAGAACACCACCTCGTGTTCGAGCAGGGCGGCCTTCACCGCCTCGAAGTCGGCATCGATGTCGCGCAGGTCGACGCCGCGGATCTCCGCGCCGAGCGCACCGGTGACCGGGATGATGTCCATCCCCCGAACATACGGCCCCGACGATCGCCCGCCAAGAAGCCGCGGTTTTGGACAACGGAACGCTGGCGCGATGAAGTGGAGGGATGCGAAATCGGTTGGCGCCTCTGTCCCTGGTCGCGGTGCTCGCGCTCGTCGTCTCGGCTTGCGGCGGCGGTGATGCGGATTCCGAATCGGCCGGCCCCGATTTCGTCGTGCAGGGCAGCCAGTCTCTCGACACGTCCGACTTCGCGACCACCACGACCGCTCCGGCCGGTGGCGCGGGCGGCGCATCGGAGGGTGGGACCGGCGCCGGCGCCGGTGAGGAGACCGAGTCGCCCGATGGTGACGGCGACGGCACGGCCGGGACGACCACCCTGCCCCAGAACGAGGTGAGTCAGGAAGAGGCGGTCGACGACATGTTCACCGCGATGCGGACGTTCAACTCGTGCCTCGAAGACGAAGGCACGACATTCCTCGGCGACCCCCGTGGTGCGGCCCCCGACGACCCGGCCAGCGCACCCGAGTATCTCGAAGCGCTGACGAAGTGCGCGGCGGTCAGTCAGATCCAGGACGCCATGGCGTCCCTCGACCTCGGCTCCGAAGGCAAGACGCCCGAGGAGATCGAGGAGCAGAACCGTGGACTGGTCGGCTTCGTCGACTGTCTCAAGGGTCGTGGGTGGGATCCGGCACCGCTCGAGCCCGACGAGAACGGCCTGCTCCAGGTCGGCGACCTCGGCGCGCCGGACGGCGAGAACCTCTTCGACAGCAACGACATGGACGATTGTCGGCGCATCGGCCAGCAGAACGCGGAAGCCGACGCCGAGGGCTGAAGCGTCGGGGTACCTGTCCTAGCCTGGCGTTCATGACCGACACCGCTCGACCCCGCCTCGCCTTCGTTCAGTCCATGTGGCACGACGACATCGTCGATCGCGCCAGGGACGGGTTCACCGAAGTGGCCGGCCCCGCGGCCGACCTCGAGTACTTCTCGGTGCCGGGTGCCTTCGAGATCCCGTTGTTCGTCCAGTCGTTGGCCGCGTCGGGTCGCTTCGACGGGGTGATCGCGGCCGGGTTCGTCGTCGACGGTGGTGTCTACCGCCACGAGTTCGTGGCCGACGCGGTCATCGGCGGACTCATGCGGGTCCAGCTCGACACCGGCGTTCCCGTGTTCTCCTGCGTGCTGACGCCCCAGCAGTTCCACGAGCACGCCGACCATGTCGAGTTCTTCACCGCGCACATGGTCGGCAAGGGACGCGAGGTCGCCCGCTCGGCCCTCGAGACGCTCAGCGCCCGCGCCCAGCTCGTCGGTTAGCCGTCGTCAGAAGACGGTGCTGGTTGCCGTCAGAAGACGGTGTAACCGCCGTCGACACAGATCTCCTGACCCGTGTGGAAGGTCTGCGACGGGTCGGCCAGGAAGGCCCCGACCTCGCGGAACTCGCTCGGTTCGGCCCATCGGCGCACGGGTGTGCGCCGCGTGGTGACCTCGCGGAAGCGGTCGTTGGCGTAGGGCGCGGCGGCGAGCTCCGTGATGGTCCACCCGGGGAGCAGTGAGTTGACCCGGATCTTGTGGCGGGCCAGTTCGACCGCCAGGGCCCGCATGAAGCCGTTGAGCGCGGTCTTCGCCGTGCCGTAGGCGTAGTTGCCGGCCGCACCATGGATCGACGAGGTCGACGAGACGGTCACCAGACTGCCGCCCTCGCCCTGGTCGACGAGGTGACGGGCGGCCTCGCGCAGGGTCAGGAAGGCACCATCGAGGTTGATGCGCATCACGGTGCGCCAGTCCTCGAGCGACACGTCGCAGATGCCGCCCGGCAGGCCGCCGTGGCCGGCGTTGGCGAAGCACCCGTCGAGGCGACCGAAGTCGTCGCGACACGCCTGCATCGTGTCGATCACCTGCTGCTCGTCGCCCACGTCGCACACATAGCTGCGGGCGGTTGCCCCCAGCGCTTCGAGCGTGGCGACCGCCTCGGCGTTCTTGTCGGCCTTGCGACCCCAGATCGCGAGCGAGCCGCCGGCCATGGCGATGCCTTCGGCCATGCCGAGTCCGATACCGCCGTTGCCGCCGGTCACGACGAAGACCTTGCCCGAGAGATCGATCATCGGCGCAGCGTAGTCGGAGCGGAATTTGTCGGGCAGGCGGGATTTGAACCCACGACCTCCTCGTCCCGAACGAGGCGCGCTACCAACCTGCGCCACTGCCCGTGTGCAGACTCCCGAGGCTAGCGGGGGCGACAGCGGTTCGGTCGCGAAATCCGCCGGCGGATCAGTGGGTGACGGTCTCGCCGGAGAGCGCGGCCTCGACGGCTCGCAGCGTGCCGAAGGCGTCGAGCGGCTTGACCAGCCAGCCGTCGGCGTCGGCCTCCTTGGCCAGGAAGGAGTCGACCTCGCGATCGAGGAGGAGCAGCACGGGGCGGTCGGCGAGATCACCCATGATGACCCGCTGTTTCACCGCGATGCAGGCGGCCACACCACCCATGTTGCCGATCTGGAGATCGAGCAGCACCAGGGCAGGGTCGACCTGCTCGATGGCCGGAACCACGTCGACGCCGGCCCGCACGCGGTGGATCAGGTGGGCCCCACCCAGCGCAGCCTCGACGTCGTCGACGAGCCAGTCGGCGTCGCTGGCGAGAAGAATGTCCGTCACAAGGCGAAATCGTACACGGCGGTGCTGTCGGCACCATGTTCGCGTGGTGCGGGCACCATGTTCGCCGGGTGGGGGCACCGTGCTCGCGGGATTTCATGTTCGGCACCCGCGTGTGGGCCGGCGACGGTTGGGGTTACCATGCGCCGGTGCTCGAGATCCAAGCAAACCGGTCCGCCGACGGATCCCAGATCGATCTCTGCCCGGCGGGCGAGCTCGATGCCTACAGCGTGGCGCAGTTCCGCGAGGCCTTCGCCGAGATGGCCGAGGAGCCCCGGGTCGTCGTCAACCTGTCCGGCGTGCAGTTCATGGACTCCGCCGGGCTCGGCGCACTGATCGGCGGCATCCGCCGTATCCGCGAGAGCGAGGGCCGGGTGGTGATCTACAGCGACCGCGAGGCGATCACCAAGCTGCTCCACACGACCGGCTTCGATCGCATCGTGCCCGTCAAGGACGACTACGCGGCCGCGGTCGAGGCGCTCGACGAAGACCCCGACGCCTGACGATCGCATCGGTCTCCCGATCGCGTCAGCCCTCGGTGAGCAGTTCGGCGATTCGCCGCAACGTGTCGACATCGTGGACATCGGAGGGCAGGAGCGGCACCCGGGCCACGGTCGCGCCCGGTGCGGCCGACAGGAGGTCGACGATGCGGTCGTCGTCGCCGGCTGCCGCCGCGGCGTGATCGGCCAGCGCCTGCACCGGTCCGCCCGGATGGTCGGCCCGGAGCTCGGCCGCCCGTTCGGCATCGATCGACAAGGCGGGGAGGACCCGGTTCACGACGACGGCCGCCGCGTCGAGGTCGGCCTTGCCGAGCCGGTCGAGGAAGTACTTGGCCTCGACGAGGGTGTCGGCCCGTGGTGAGGCCACGAGCACGAACGCCGTCTCGTCGGCGCCCAGCAGCGTGAGGGTTGCATCGGCCCGCTCGCGGAAGCCGTCCTCCATGCCCTGGAAGGCCTGGAAGAACTCGATGGCGTCGTCGACCACTTCGGCACCGACGACCCTCGACAGCTGGCGGACCACGCTGGTGGCCGCCCGGTTGACCGCCCGGAGCACGCCCGTGCTCGGGGAGATCAGGACGCGGTAGATCGCATTGTCGAGCAGCCGGGTCAGCAGCTTCGGCGCCTCGAGGAAGGCCAGTGCGTCGCGCGTCGGCGGCGTGTCGACGACGACCAGGTCCCATTCACCCGACGAGTGGAGTTCGGCCAACTTCTCGACGGCCATGTAGTCCTGCGTGCCGGACAGGCTCGTCGAGATGTTGCGGTAGAAGCGATTGGCGAGGATCGTCTCGGCCTGCTCGTCACTCCCCGCATGGCGGCGAACCACGGCATCGAAGGTGGCCTTGGTGTCGAGCATGAGGGCGGCCAGCGTGCCCGGCCACGGACCCTCGATGACGGTGGGGTCGTTGCCCAGTTCGCCGATGCCCAATGCATCGGCCAACCGCTTCGCGGGGTCGATCGTGACCACCGCGGCGCGTCGCCCCATCGCCGCGGCCGCCATGGCGGTTGCCGCTGCGGTGGTGGTCTTGCCCACCCCGCCGGTGCCGCAGCACACGATCACCTCGCAACGCTCGGCGAGATCCCGGTAGGACGGGACCGAGGACTCGTGTGGTTCGCTCATGCCCAGTCCTCCAGCGCCTCGATGGACGCCTCCACGGCATCGGCGAGCTGGTGGAGCTCGGCCGGCCCGATCTCGGTGGTGAACAGCTGAGGCATGCGGATCTGGGCGAGTGGGAGACGCGCCTGGAGCCGGTCGAGCTGTTCCGTCTGCAACGTGATCCGGTCGCGGCGGAGATCGGCAGCCATCCGGGCATCGGCCGCTTCGTTCGGTGACAACGACACCGGCGGTTCGTCGGTGAGGCCGTCGATGGACGGGAGGATGCCGTTGATCACGACCGGGCCGAGCGCCAGTCCCACCTCGTCCTCGACCGCGAACGCCGTCTCGATCAGCTCGTTGACCGGTGTCTCCTCGGGGATGCTGACCAACATGGCCCGGCAGCGAGTCGGATCGTCGAGCATCTCGATGACCTCGACGGCCTGGCGGTTGAGCACACCGGTGCGGGCTGTGTTGCGCACGCCGACGGGAGCCTGGAGGAACTGGATCGCGTGGCCGGCGGCGGGCGCATCGACGATGATCAGGTCGGCCACGCCCTCGGCCTCGAGCGCCTTGATCCGACCGAGCACGAGCAGGTCCTTGATGCCCGGTGTCGCGGTGGCGACGATCTCGAGCAGCCCGCTCTTGGCCATGCGCTTCGCGATCCGCGAGAACCCGTGATTGGTGAGCCACTCGACCAGCGCGTCGTCCGGCGTGATGGAGCGGCATCGGACCGCACCGTGGTCCGCCTCGTCGTAAACCGTCGACTCCTCGTAGCCTGGTGCGTCGGCACCGAACATCGATGCCGTCGCCGATAGTCCGGCCACCTCCACCAGGAGGACCGAGCGGCCGGTGCGCGCTGCAGCCAACGCCAGGGTCGCCGAGGCTGTGGACTTCCCGACTCCGCCCTTCCCTGCCACGATGAGGACCCGCGACGATGCGAAGAACTGACCGGGATCCATTCCCCTCCTCGAGACGGATGCGCGACATGCGTCGCCGCCTCACGCTAGCGCTCACGATGATCGGCCTTGCGGTCGGGATTCTGGCGTTCTCTCCGCCCGCTGGCGCGCAGGACTCGATCGCCCAGGAGACGATCGACACCACGAGTGGTTCCGCCGTGTTCGACATCGTGCAGGTGTCGGGCTTCATCGACGAGATCGTCGCCGACTTCATCGAGCAGTCGATCTCGCGGGCCGAGGAGGAGAACTCCGGCGGCGTCATCCTCCAGGTCAACAGCTCGGCCACCGTGGTCGACGATGCGCGTCTCATCGAACTGGCCCGTCGGATCCACGAGGCAAGCGTGCCCGTCTACGGATGGGTCGGGCCGAGCGGGGCGAGTGCCGAGGGCGGGATCGCGCAACTCATGGCCGTCACCGACGAGATGGGGATCGCCTCGTTCGCGACCTTCGGCAACACGGGTCAGCTCGTGGTGGCCGAGTTCCTCGACCCCGAGGTCGCCGATCTGTTGTCGGGCCTCGAGAACACGACGATCAACGACCTCGACGCGATCGAGCTCGGACTCATCGAGCACGAGTCGCCCACGCTCGCCCTCTTCGCCCTCGGCCCCCAGCCCGGCGACGAGCTCCCCGGGTTCGACAGCGTCGTCGACACCTCGAGCGGCGAATCGGTCCGAGAGATCGCCTCGCCGGTCCGGCTGCGGAAACTGTCGCTCTTCAAGGGCTGGATGCACAGCGTGGCCAGCCCGGCGATGGCCTACCTGCTCTTCCTCATCGGGGTGTCCCTGCTGATCTTCGAGTTCTACACCGCCGGGGTCGGTATCGCCGGCGTCGTCGGTGCGGTCTGTTTCGTGCTCGGTTGCTACGGCCTCGAGGTCCTGCCCACTCGCACCTGGGCTCTGGCGCTGCTGGTGATCGCGATGCTCGGCTACGCGGTCGACGTGCAGACCGGCGTGCCCCGGGCGTGGTCGGTCATCGCCACCGTCTGTCTCGTCATCGGGTCGCTCTTCCTCTATGACGGCTTCTCGATCTCGTGGATCACCCTCCTCGTGGGCAT
>JBDQKM010000037.1:0-21850 GCA_040263275.1 Acidimicrobiales bacterium | reverse complement strand
GCGGCTCGTCGGCCGGGATCAGCGGGAGGTTCGTGGCGCTCGGCGGCACGGGCGGCGGCTTGGCCGCCTCGGGGATCTCCTCGTCGGCCTGACCGGTGAGGAAGGCGGCGATGCTCCGGCGGGGCTTGCGCGGGTCAGCCACCGGGCATCCCCCCATCGAGCCAGCTCTGGAGCATGACGGCGGCCGCGACCTTGTCGACCACGCGTCGCCGGGCATCGGCCTTCATCTGCTGTTCCATGAGGGATCGCTCCGCGGTGACGGTGGTCAGCCGTTCATCGTAGGGAACAACCGGCACGTCAAGGGTGTCGCCCAGCACCTTTGTTTCGGCGAGGTACTTCTTGGCCTGCGGACCGACCGAGCCGTCCATGTTGTAGGGAAGCCCGACCACCACGATCTCGGCTTCCCACTCGACGACGAGATCGGCGATCTCTCGGTGTTCGCGGCCGCGATCTCCCGACCGCTTCAGCACCTCGATCGGCATGGCCAGCGTGCCGTCGCTGTCGCTCACGGCGACGCCGATGCGCTTGCTCCCCAGATCGAGGCCCAGGGCCCGCACGTCAGCCGATACCGGCCGCGGCGCGGGCCTGGTCGAGCGCGTCGTCGAGCGCGGCCGCGTCCTTGCCGCCGGCGACGGAGATGTCGTCGGCCGGCTTTCCGCCGCCACCGATGGTCTTCTTCGCGTCGTCGATCAACGCGCCGGCGTTGTGGGTGCTCTCGGGAGTCACCGCGGCGGCGAGGGCCACGCCACCGCCATCGAGCTCCGCGCCCAGCACGACCGCGTCGACCCCGTCCTGGTCGCGCACGGACACGGCGAGATCGCGCAGCCCGTTGCGGTCGACACCGTCGACGCGAGCCACGACCACGCCGTCGATCGCCTGGCCGGCGAGGGCCGGAGCCTGACCGACGGCCATCTGCTGCTTGAGCTTGGCGACCTCGTTGCGCAGCGCCTTGGCCTCGGCCTGGAGGCGCTCGATGCCCTCGGCCAGCTCGTCGGGTTGCACACTCAGACTGCGGGCTGCCGCGCCGGCGGTGGCATCGATGCTGCGCATCAGCTCGATGGTGGCCATACCCGTCACCGCTTCGATCCGGCGGATGTTGCTGCCGATCGACCCCTCCGACACCACCCGCAGGGCACCGATGTCGCCGAGGGCGCGCACGTGAGTGCCGCCACACAGCTCGGTCGAGTGCGGCCCGGCTTCGAGCACCCGCACGACGTCGCCGTACTTGTCGCCGAAGAAGGCGATGGCGCCCAGCTTCTGGGCCTCGTCCATGGTGGTCTCGAAGTGGCGACACGACGGGTTGCTGATCACCTCGGCGTTGACGAGATCCTCGACCTCGGCGATCTGCTCGGGAGTGACGGCCTCGTAGTGCGAGAAGTCGAACCGCAGGCGATCGGGGCCGACCCACGAACCCTGCTGCTTGACATGGTCGCCCACGACTTCGCGCAGCGCCCAGTGCAGGAGGTGGGTGGCCGTGTGGTTGCGACGGATCGCCGCCCGCCGCTCGTTGTCGATCTCGGCCGTCGCCGTCTGGCCGACGAGGACCTCACCCTGGCTCTCGCCGATCTCGTGCACGACCACGCCGGGCACCCCATAGCGGGTGTCGATGACGGTGACCTCGCCGGTGTCGGTGCGGATCGTGCCGGTGTCGCCGATCTGACCACCCGACTCCGCGTAGAAGGGGGTGCGGTCGAGCACGACGACGTTGCCGTCGTGGAGGAGGACCGTCGCCTCGCTCGTGACCTCGTCGCGGCCGGTGAAGACGGTCTCGCCGTTGGTCTCCGCGATCGCGGCGAGGCTCCCGGTGTCTGCCGCCGACGCGACCTTGCGGGCGTCCTTGGCCCGCTTCTGCTGGTCGGCCATCGCGGCCCGGAAACCGTCGACGTCAACGGCCACACCCCGCTCGGCGGTGATCTCCTGAGTGACCTCCAGCGGGAAGCCGTAGGTGTCGTGCAGCAGGAAGGCCGTGTCGCCGGGCAGCGGCTCGCCGTCACCCAACGCATCGAGCTTCTCGTCGAGGATCGCCTGGCCGGTGCGCAGGGTCTCGCGGAACCGCACCTCTTCCCGATCGATCACGTCGCGGATGAAGGTGTGGTTCTCGACGAGGTCGGGATAGTCGGCGCCCATGATCTCGACGAACGCATCGACCATGCCGCCCATCACCGGCGTCTCGACGCCGAGCAGGTACGCATGGCGTACGGCGCGCCGCAGGATGCGTCGGAGCACATAGCCGCGGGCCTCGTTGGACGGGAACACACCATCGCTGACCAGCATCGATGTGCTGCGGGCGTGGTCGGCGAGGATCCGCAGCGACACGACCTGCTCGGCCGGCGCGGTGTCGGGGTTGACGCCGGTGAGTTCGGCGGCCGCGCCCTGCAGGGCGCGCAGCTCGTCGGTGTCCCACACGGAATCGACGCCCTGGAGCACCGACACGGTGCGCTCGAGGCCCATGCCCGTGTCGATCGACGGCTTCGGCAACGGCGTCTTGGTGCCGTCGTCGGCCTGGTCGAACTGCATGAACACGAGGTTCCAGATCTCGATGAACCGATCCTCGTCGCCGTGCTCGGGGCCCCCGCCATCGCCGAACTCGGGGCCCTTGTCCCAGAAGATCTCCGAGCACGGACCGTTGGGTCCGGTGTCGCCCATCTTCCAGTAGTTGTCCTCGTCGAGCCGCTGGATCCGCTCGGCGGGCACACCGACCTCGTGCTCCCAGATCGCCGCGGCCTCGTCGTCGGTCAGGTGCACGGTCACCCAGAGCCGCTCGGGATCGAGCCCGAGCGTGTCGGTCACGAACTCCCATGCCCACTTGCAGGCATCGGACTTGAAGTAGTCGCCGAAGCTGAAGTTGCCCATCATCTCGAAGAAGGTCAGATGGCGCTTCGTGCGGCCGATCTCGTCGAGGTCGTTGTGCTTGCCGCCGGCCCGTACGCACTTCTGGATCGAGACGACCCGATCCGACGGGGCCTTCTCCTCACCGGTGAAGTAGGTCTTGAAGGGCACCATTCCCGCGACGGTGAAGAGCAGCGTGGGGTCGTGGGGAATGAGGCTCGCGGAGGGCTGGTGGGCGTGGCCGCGCTCCACGAAGAAGTCGGTGAACGCTTTGCGGACTTCGTTGGCCTTCATGAGTTGAGCACTCTACCGTCGCCGCCCCGGCTTCTCAGACGAGATACGCCCGCCCGGGGCGGGCCCGGTCAGCGACGGAGCCGGGTCGGACGGTGCTGATGGGGGTTGGTGCGGCCCGGCCCTTCGGGCGAGAACTCCCGGCGGAGCTCGGCCTCACGGGCCCGCATCGTGTCGACGCCCTCGGCCGCGGCCTCGCGCAGGTCGAGGGCGACGTCGCGAGCCTTGTCGGCCACCTGGCGCCCTCGGACCGAGACATCCTGACGAACCTGCTCGGGGGTGTAGTACTCGACGGCCCGCCGGATCCGACGCTGCACATAGACCGAGGTGCTGATGCCCGCGGCATAGCCGACGCTCGACCAGAAGATCCGCTTCATCGCACTCGCCCTCCGACCTCGATCGCCCGCCGACCCGAGCGGCCACCGCGGAGCCGCCACGTCGCCCGCCCGGCGCCGGCCACGATCGACGCCGTCTTGATCAGCGGCGGGGCGACGGCCCGGTAGACGAGCCGAGACGCCACGTCGGCGGTGGTCGAGATGCGTTCGGCCTTGTCGAGTACGGCGTCGACCCGTTCGAGCTCGTCGCCGGCCTGGGCAACCGTCGAGTGGAGATCGTGGACCATCGGCAGCGTGGCGCCCCGCAGGTCGTCGACGGTGGACCGGAGCTCGCGCAGGGTGCGCACGAGGGCCTGCACGGCGAGCACCATCACCACCACGATGGCGAGGCACACGACCGAGACGATCACGGCAGCGAGGTCGGCGGCGGACATGGCACCAGTGAACCCGGCGAGCGTGAACGGCGGGGGGATGCTCAGCGACGACCCGGCCACTGCGCTCCGAGAGCGCCTTCGCGGCCGTGGGGCGACGGGTCGTAGAAGACCGAACCCACGAGTTCGTCGGGCAGATACTGCTGCTCCGCCCACCCGTCGGGTTCGTTGTGCGGGAGTCGGTAGCCCTTGCCATGGCCGAGACTGGCCGCGCCCTGGTAGTGGGCATCGCGCAGATGGGCCGGCACCTCCCCGGTGCCGGCGGCCCGGGCGGCCTCGCGCGCGGCGAAGATCCCCTTCGTCACGCGATTCGACTTCGGGGCCGTGGCGAGATGGACCACCGCCTGGGCGAGGTTGAGCTGGGCTTCGGGAAGGCCGACGAACTCGACGGCCTGGGCCGCGGCGTTGGCCACCAGCAGTGCCTGCGGATCTGCCATGCCCACGTCCTCCGACGCCAGGATCACCAGCCGACGGGCGATGAAACGGGCGTCCTCGCCGGCCTCGAGCATGCGGGCGAGCCAATACAGCCCGGCATCGGCATCGCTGCCCCGGATGCTCTTGATGAACGCCGAGATCACGTCGTAGTGACCGTCTCGCCCGTAGCGAACCGCCTTCGCGTCGACCGCACCCTCGGCGTCGGACAACGTGACGTGGAGCGGCCGACCGCGCTCCGACGCGAGGGCCACCGCCACCTCGGTGCCGGTCAGGGCGTGGCGGCCGTCGCCGCCGCTGCGGGCGGCGAGATGGTCGACCGCCTCGTCGTCGGCGCTTGCGCCCTCGATCTCGAGTCCGCGCCGGATCAGCTCGGCGACGTCGTCCTCACCCAGGGCCTGGAGACGGAAGAGCGTCGATCGGGACATCAGCGGCGGGTTGACCTCGAAGTGCGGGTTCTCCGTCGTCGCTCCGATGAGCACGATGAGCCCCTCCTCGACCGCGGGGAGCAGGGTGTCCTGCTGGGCCTTGTTGAAGCGGTGGACCTCGTCGAGGAAGAGGATCGTGCCCTGGCCCCGCTCCCCGAGTCGCTGACGGGCCTTGGCGATGACCTCGCGCACGTCCTTCACCGAGGCCGTCACCGCCGACAGTTCCTCGAAGACCTTCTCGGTGGTCGTGGCCACGAGCCGGGCGAGGCTCGTCTTTCCGGTGCCCGGCGGCCCCCAGAAGATCACCGACGACAGCCGGTCGTTGTCGATCAGCGCCCGGAGGGGCCTGCCCGGGGCCAGCAGGTGCCGCTGCCCCACCACCTCGTCGAGGGTGCGGGGCCGGAGCCGGGCGGCGAGCGGCGATCGACCCTCGAGGCGGGACTCGGCCGCGGCGCTGAACAGATCGTCACTCACCCGACGGACCCTAGGTCAGTGCTCAGGCCGTGGGCGTCGTTGCCGATACGGAAGACGTGAGAGATCTCATTCCATACATCTTCTGGCCGTGGTTCGGGCTCTCGTGCTTCATCCTGCTGCGCCGTCGGGTCACCGGCGGGAGCTGGCGGGCTACAGCACCGCAGGAGACCCCCTCCCCCATCGAGTTCCCGCCGCCGCCACCGAATTCACTGTCGGATGCCGAATGGCCCGACGCCGAGCCCGAGTCGCCCGTCACCTCGCCGACCACCGTGTCGAGCGACCCGTCCGACACCGCCGAGACGGCGGACGCCGCGGAGGCGACGGAGGCGGAACAGGCGGATGCGCCGGGTGCCGTGATGACCGACATCGATCCGGATCGCCCCCGCAGCCGCTCGCTCGCCGAGGCCGTCGAGGGCATCGCGATGCCCTGCGACCTGGCCCCCCTCATGGGCACCGGGACGATCGACCCCCGCGAAGTCGCCTTCTTCACTCACGGACACCAGGCCGCGACCGTCGGCGCGGCGCTCGCCGACGAGCTCGAGCGGCTCGGCTACGCCATCTCGCCGCTCGATGAACGGTCGATCAAGGCCGAGCAGGGACCGGATGTGATCGAGGCGCGCCTGGTGAGCACCGAACTCACGTCTCCCGAGGTGATGCGCGAGCTCCACCCGAGCGCGCCGGCCGACGCCCTCGTGGTGGAACTCAAGCTCGTCTGACTCAGGTCGAGGGTGGCAACACCCGCAGGCCGAGATCGTCGAGGTGGGTCGCGTCGATCGGCGACGGCGCGTTGGTCAACGGGTCGGCGCCCGACTGGGTCTTCGGGAACGCGATCACCTCGCGGATGTTGGTCTCGCCGACCAGCAGCGCCGTGAGGCGATCGGTGCCGAACGCGAAGCCCCCGTGGGGCGGCGCACCGAAACGCAGGGCGTCGAGGAGGAACCCGAACTTCGCCTGCGCCTCCTCCTGACCGATCCCGAGCAGCTCGAAGATGCGACTCTGGACATCGGTGCGGTGGATCCGGATGCTGCCCGAGCCCAGCTCCCAACCGTTCAGCACGAGGTCGTAGGCCTGCGAACGCACGTCGAGCAGGGCCTCACCGCCCTCGTCGAGCAGATGGACATCGTCGGCGTGGGGCATCGTGAACGGGTGGTGCGCCGGGATCGGCTTGCCGCCGTCGCCGATGCCTTCGAAGAGGGGGAAGTCGACGACCCACAGGAAGTGCAGCCCGCCCTCGTTGACCGGGGGCTTGCCGAGCTCCAGCCGGAGCAGCCCGAGCACGTGGCGAACGAGCGGACGCTCGTCGGCGACGAGGAAGACCATGTCGCCCGGCTCGGCCTCGAGGGCGGCGATGACCTGCGCCGACTCGTCGGCCGACAGGAACTTGGCCACGCCGGCGTCGAGCGACGGCCCGTCTTCGCCGGCCACGACCTTCATCCAGGCGAGGCCCTTCGCGCCCCAGCGCTGACAGGTCTCGACGAGACCGTCGACCTGGTTGCGACTCAACGCGTCGACGCCGCCCTCCATGCGGATGCCCTTCACGCAGGGCGCCTGGAAGACCCGGGCCTCGGTGCCCTCGAAGATCGGGGTGAGCTCGACGAGCTCCATGCCGAAGCGCACGTCGGGCTTGTCGGATCCGTAGCGCTCCATCGCGTCGAGCCAGGTGATGCGAGGAAACTCGGTGGGGCGTTCGCCGGTGACGGCCTCGGTCGCTTCGGCGACGGCATGGGAGATGACCGCGAACACGTCCTCCTGGCCCACGAAGCTCATCTCGGCATCGAGCTGCATGAACTCGAACTGCCGGTCGGCCCGAAGGTCCTCGTCGCGCAGACAGCGAGCGATCTGGTAGTAGCGATCGATCCCGCCGATCATGCACAGCTGCTTGAACAGCTGCGGGCTCTGCGGCAGCGCGTAGAACGAGCCGGGCTCCTTGCGCGACGGCACGACGAAGTCGCGCGCACCCTCGGGCGTCGACGCGATCAGCATCGGCGTCTCGATCTCGACGAAACCCTGCTCCTCCATGCCGCGGCGAAGTGCGCTGTTGACGGCGGCGCGGGTCCGCAGGTTGCGCTGCATGCGCTCCTTGCGAAGGTCGACATAACGATGACGGAGGCGGATCGTCTCGTCGACGTCGGTCCGCTCATCGAGCGGGAACGGCGGCGGCTCGGCCTGGGCGAGGATCTCGATCTCGCTGACCTCGATCTCGATCTCGCCGGTGGCCAGATCGCGGTTGGCCGTGTCGTCTGGGCGCAGGCGAACCGAGCCGGTCATCGACGCCACGTACTCACTGCGCAGGTCGTGGGAGATGTTGACCACGCACTGCACCACACCGGTGCGGTCACGCAGATCGATGAAGGCGAGATGCTCGCCGTGCTCGCGGCGCTTGTCGACCCAGCCACACACGGTGACGGTGCGCCCGACGTCGGCGGCGGTGAGCGTGCCGCACATGTCGGTTCGTTGGGAGGTGGACAGATCCATCGTTGGTTCCTGTTTCGTTTCGGTCGTGGAGATCAGTTGGTCGTGAGGGCGCGGACGTCGCGCACGAGGTCGTCGAGGGCCACCCGGCGCTGTCCGGCCTCGCCGCGTAGGTCACGAAGAGTCACCTCACCGGCCGCCACCTCGTCTTCGCCGATGATGGCCGCGAAAGGCGCCCCCGAACGGTCGGCGACCTTCATCTGGGCCTTCATGGAGCGACCCCCGTAGGCCCGATCGGCGCCGATACCGGCCTCATGGAGCCGGGTGCAGACATCGAGTGCGTGGCCCCCACCCGTCACGTCGACTACGAAGACCTCGATCGCGGTGGCCGGACCGGGGAAGACACCCTCGGCATCGCAGGCGAGCAGGATCCGGTCGACGCCCAGCGCAAAACCCATACCGGCCGTGGGCGGGCCGCCGAGGTCCTCCACCAGCCGGTCGTAGCGGCCACCGCCACCGACGGCATTCTGCGACCCGCCGAGGGCATCGCCCACGAACTCGAACACCGTCTTGGTGTAGTAGTCGAAACCGCGGACGAGTCTCGGCGACATCGAGTAGGGAATGCCCAGCGAGTCGAGGCCCTCGCGGACGACGGCGAAGTGCTCGCCACATTCCGCGTTGAGGTAGTCGACCATGCTCGGAGCGGCATCGATCACCACCTGGTCCTCGTCGCGCTTGCTGTCGAGCACCCGGAGGGGATTGCGGTCGAGGGTGACCTGGGACTGCGGCGAAAGGTCGTCCCTGTGGGTCACCAGATAGTCGGTCAGGGCGGCGATGTAGACCGGCCGGCAGGTCGCGTCGCCCATGCTGTTGATGACGAGCTCGACCTGGCGGAGCCCCAGCGTGCGGTAGAAGTCCCAACCGAGCGAGATGACGTCGATGTCGACCTGGGGGTCGTCGGCGCCCAGCACCTCGACCCCGACCTGGGTGAACTGGCGGTAGCGCCCGGCCTGGGGCTGCTCGTAGCGGAACTGCGGACCCTCGTACCAGATCTTCCACGGGGGCACGGGCCGGTGTTCGGCGTAGGCGCGGCAGATCGACGCGGTGAGTTCGGGACGCAGGGCGAGGTGCTGCGGCGGGTCGCCCTTGTCGAGGAAGTCGAACATCTCCTTCGTGACGACGTCGGTCTCCTCCCCCAGGCGCTTGAAGACCCCGAGATCCTCGAACATCGGCGAGATCACCTCGCCGAAGCCACGGAGACCCGCAGCCGACGCGAACTCGTCGATCAGGGCGCGCAACCGACCCGAGTCGGGGGGAAGGATGTCGCGGGTGCCCTTCGGGGCACGGAAGGTCGGTTCGGCCACAGCCGCTCAGGCTACCGGTGGCGTCTGCCGACCTCGTGGAGGTTTCGCCGAGAGTTAGCATCCGCCGATGGGCCTGATCCTGGCTGACCACGAGTCGCAGTTCGAGCTGTCGCGGCAGGTCCCGGCCGTCACCCTCGGGGCGCTGGTCCTGCTGGCCGCCGGGGCGACGCTGCTCCTCGTGGCCGGCCGTCGGGGGCCGGAGTGGGGCTCCAGTCCCGCCGGACGGCTCTCGATCCTGGCGATCGCCTCACTGGCGATCGCGGGAATCGCCGGCAGTTGGCCGCTTCAGCCCGACCCCTACTGGGTCTGCGGCCCGGTGCTCCACCGCTGGACGGAGAGCGAGTTGTGTGTCGACGACCTCCGCCCTCTGCGCCAGGCGGTCGTTGCGTTCACCGCCCTCTCAGTGGCGATGTTCGTGGCGAGCGTGGTGGTCGACCGCCGTCAGGCGTCGGGTGCGCCGCCCCCGGGAACCACCCGATAGGCGTCGTAGACCGCTTCGACCGAGAGCAGGCGGGACAACACCGAGTCGAGCTGGCTGAGGTCGGCGAGTTCGAACTCGAACTGCATCTTGGCGACGGCGTCGTCGCCGGTCTCGGTGGCCACGCTGATGACGTTGAGCCCGTGGTCGGACAGCACCTTGGCCACATCGACCAGGAGCGAACTGCGGTCGAGAGCCTGGAGTTCGATCGTGGTCGCGAACCGGCCGTCGTGGTCGGCATCCCATTCGACCTCGATCAACCGGTCGGGCTGCCCCTCCTGCAAGGTCGTCGCGTTGAGACAGTCGGCCCGGTGCACCGACACGCCACGGCCTCGGGTGACGAAGCCGACGATCTCATCGGGCGGCACGGGCGAGCAGCACCGGGAGATCCGGATCATGATGTCGTCGAGGCCTTCGACGTGGACTCCGGCCGCCCCGCTGCCCCGCCGTTTCGCGCCGATCCTCCGGCTGACGTTCGCGGGCAGTCGCGGCTGGTCCTGGTCGCTGGGCGGTTCGTCGCCGCGGAGCTCTTTGGCGATGCGTTCGGCGACGGTCGAGCTCGCGACGTGCCCCTCGCCGATCGCGGCGAAGATCGCTTCCTCGTCGGCGTAGTTCAGCTGCTCGCCCACCTGGAGGAACACGGGTTCCTTCAGGATGCGCTGCGCCGGGAGGCCCTCGCGGCGCAGGGCCGAAAGCAGCTCGTCGCGACCGTGCTCGATCGCGTCTTCGCGTCGCTCCCGGGTGTACCACTGCTTGATCTTGTTGGCGGCACGACGACTGGCGACGAACTTCAACCAATCGCGGCTCGGGCCCGCGCCCTCGACCTTGGACGTGAAGATCTCGACGCTGTCGCCCGACTCGAGGCGGGTGTCGAGCGGCACCAGCCGACCGTTGACCTTCGAGCCGATGCAGGAGTGCCCCACGTCGGTGTGGATCGTGTAGGCGAAATCGACCGGCGTGGCCCCGACCGGGAGCTCGACGACGCGCCCCTTCGGGGTGAAGACGTAGACCTCGTCCTGGTCCAGATCGAACTTCAGGTTGTTCATGAACTCCGACGGGTCGGAAGTCTCCTGCTGCCACTCGACGATGCGGTTGAGCCAGGCCATCTCGTCGCCGGCTTCACCGTCCTTGTAGTCGGAGTGCGCGGCCACGCCGAACTCGGCACGTTGGTGCATCTCGCGGGTGCGGATCTGGACCTCGATCGACTTGCCCTGCGGTCCGACCACCGTCGTGTGCAACGACTGGTAGAGGTTGAACTTCGGCATGGCGATGTAGTCCTTGAACCGCCCCTGCACCGGCCGCCAAGTCGCATGGATCGAGCCGAGCGCGCCGTAGCACTCACGCACCGAGTCGACGATCACCCGGATGCCGACGAGGTCGAAGATCTCGTCGAACTCGCGCCCCTTCACCACCATCTTCTCGTAGATGGACCAGAGGTGCTTCGGCCGCCCGTCGATCTGGGCGACGATGCCGAGCTCGGCCAACCGGGCCTGCACGTCGCCGAGCACCTGGGCGAGATAGAGGTCGCGTTCGGGTGCCCGCTGATGGATCATCTGGTCGATCTCGGCATAGCGGCGGGGATGCAGCGCGGCGAAGGACAGGTCCTCCAGCTGCATCTTCATCTCCTGCATGCCGAGCCGGTGGGCCAGTGGCGCGTAGACGTCGAGCGTTTCGCGGGCGGTGCGTTCCTGCTTGAACGCCGGCAGTGCGGCGACGGTGCTCAGGTTGTGGAGGCGGTCGGCCAGCTTGATGACCAGCACCCGCATGTCGGACGCGATCGCCACGATCATCTTGCGCATCGTGGCGGCCTGCTGGAGCTCCTTCGTGTCGTACTTGACCCGTTCGAGCTTGGTCACGCCGTCGACGATGCGGGCGATGTCGGGACCGAACTCCTTCTCGAGCTGGGCCAGCCCGACCGAGGTGTCCTCGACGGCGTCGTGGAGGAGCGCGCCCGCGATCGTGATGTCGTCGATGCCCTGACGGGCGACGATCGTGGCCACCGCCACCGGATGCCGGACGTAGGGCTCGCCCGACTTGCGGTACTGGCCCTCATGGGCGCTGGCCGCCAGCTCGAAGGCCCGCTCGATCACCGACGTGTCGCCCTTCGGGTGGTGCTGGAGATAGGTCTCGAGCAGGCCCGAGATCTCCTGCGCCGTGGACCGGTTGGGGCCCCGACGCCACGGGAGCACCCGCGTGACGGTGGGCATCAGGCGCCGTCCACCATCAGGAGGCTCTCGATCCGGCGTGGGCCGAGCTGGGCACGTCCATCGAGGAACCCGAGCTCGAGCAGGAAACCGAAACCGACCAGCGATCCGCCGTGGCGCTCGACGAGCTCGCCGGTGGCGGCGGCGGTTCCGCCCGTGGCGAGCACGTCGTCGATCACCACCACCCGCTGACCCTGCCCGATCGCGTCGGTGTGCATCTCGAGGGTGTCGGTGCCGTACTCGAGGCCGTAGTCGATCGAGGAGATCGTGTGGGGCAGCTTGCCCGGCTTGCGCACCGGCACGAAGCCCAACCCCAGTTGCCGAGCGATCGTCGCGCCGAAGAGGAACCCACGGGCCTCGACCCCGACGACGAGTTCGACTCCGAGGTCCGTCCACGGGTCGGCCATCGCGTGGACCGCGACGTCGAAACCGGCCGGGTCGGCCAGGAGCGGGGTGATGTCCTTGTAGACGATCCCGGGTTCGGGGAAGTCGGGGATGTCGCGGATGAGTCCCTGGACGATTCCGGCTGCGGCCATCACGTCACCGTAGCGCCACTAGCGCTTCTTCTTTTTCTTCCTCGGACGAGGTGGGGCGTTGCCGGTACGGGGCCGATCGGCCGTCGGTCGGGTGGGCGTGCCGCCGAGGGCGACGTCTTCTGCGGCGACGGTCCGGGTGCCGTCGCCGACGAGCCCCCGCGCCTCGACCTTGCGCAGCACCGCCAGGTTCGCCTCCTCGCGACTCTTCATGGCCGCCACCAGCGCCGAGGCCACGAAGATCGACGAATAGGAGCCGACCACGATGCCGATGAGCAGGGCGATCGCGAACTCCTGGAGGGTGAGCGCCCCGAGGAAGAACGACCCGACGATCAGCATCGACGCCACGGGGAGCATCGAGGTGATCGAGGTGTTGATCGAGCGCATGAGCACCTGGTTGAGCGCCAGGTTCATCATCTCGTCGTAGGTGTAGCGGCCGGTGCCCGAGAGCCGGCCGTTGATCTCGCGCACCTTGTCGAACACCACGATCGTGTCGTAGAGCGAGTAGCCCATGATGGTCAGGAACGCGATCACCGTCGCCGGTGTCACCTCGAACTGGAAGAGTGAGTAGACGCCGACGGAGATCAGGATGTCGTGAGCGACCGCGACCAGGGCTCCCACCGCCATCTTCCACTCGAGTCGAATGGCGATGTAGGCGGCCACGATCACGAAGAACCAGATGAGCGCCGTGCGGGCCTTGTCGGTGATCTGGTCACCCCACGAGGGGCCGACGGTGGTGACGGAGACGTCGGACTCGGTCCGGCCGGCCAGCTCGGCGAGAATGGCGGTGACTTCCTCGACATCGGTGGCGGTGTCGAGATCGGCCCGCACCCGGATGCTGTCGCCACCCACGGTCTGGATCTTCGCGGCCGCCGCGTCGGTGCCCGACAGTGCATCGCGGGTGTCGGCGACCGAGACGCCGGGGGCCAGCACCTCCCACGAAGTGCCGCCCTCGAACTCGATGCCGAGGTTGAGCCCCCGGAACAGGAGCGAGCCGACACTCACCAGCACGATCAGGGCGGACGCGACCAGGGCCCGCTTCCACACCTTCGGGAAGTCGAACTCCTGCTCCCCGCGATACATGAGACGCAGCGTGTTCATGCCGTCGCCTCCGCCGTCGTCGTCGAGGGGTTCGGGGTCATCGCCGGGATTCCGTAGCGACGGGGGTTCTCACTCATCGCCTCGCGACGGGCCATCAACCGGATCACCGGGCCCATGAAGAAGTAGGTCGCCACCAGGTCGAGGACCGTGGCCAAACCGAGGAACAGGGCGAAGCCCTTCACCTGACCCACGGTGAGCACATAGAGCACGCCCGCGGCGATGAGGCTGGCGACATCGGCCTTCACGATGGTGGCGTAGGCGATCGGGAACGCCCGCTCGACCGAGGAACGGACCGTGCGCCCGCCGCGCACGTCTTCCTTCAGGTGCTCGAAGTAGACGACGTTGGAGTCGACGGAGACGCCGATCGACACGATGAGACCGGTCACCCCCGCCAGGGTGAGGGCGAGGCCCTGCGACTCGCCGAGCCACGCGATCATCGTCCACAGCAACGCACCGGAGATGGCGAGGCTGGCGATCGCGACCAGGCCCAGGAGCCGGTAGTAGGCGATCAGGTAGAGCGAGACCAGGGCGAGGCCGATGAAACCGGCGGCGATGCCGGCATCGAGCGCGTCTTCGCCGAGGGTCGACGACACGGTGCGCGATTCCTGCGGGGTGAGCTCGACCGGCAGGGAACCGAACCGGAGCACCAGCGCGAGGTCCTTCGCCTCGCCTTCGCTGAAGCTGCCGGTGATGCTGATGGAGGACCCGAGGTCGGGATTGTTGACCGACGGGGCGCTCTCGACCCGGCCGTCGATCGCGATGGCGATCCGGCCGGTCGGGCAGTCGGCCTGCTGGAAGAAGCAGGTGTTGGCCAGCGCGTTGAAGTCGTCGGCGCCCGGGCTGCCGCCTCGGAGGTCGACGCTCACGAGCCAGGTCGGCGGCGTGCCGCGGAGCTGGGCATCGGCCCCGCTCACGATCTCGCCGGTGACCCGACCACCGGGGTTGGCGGTCTGGTCGGCGAGCAAGGGCACCGGCCCGAGCAACAGCCGGGTCTCGACGCCGGTCTCGTCGGCCAACGGGAGCACCGTGACCTCGTCGGCTTCCGCATCGGGGGTGAGGGTCCAGCGATCGACGAAGGCCTGCGCCTCCGCGATCGTCTCCTCGTCGAGGTCGCTGTCGGGGTCGTCGACACTCTCGAGGAGTGCGACCGACGCATCGAAGGTCAACTGGCCGTCGATGCGCAGCGCATCGAGCACCGGCCGGAACCGCAGCTCGGCCGTCTGACCCACGAGTTCGAGCGCACGAGCCTGGTCGTCGACACCCGGGATCTGCACCAGGACGGTCTGGCCCTGGCGGGTGATCTCCGGCTCGCGGACACCGAGGCCGTCGATCCGGTTGCGGATGACGTCGATCGCCTGATCGAGGACGTCTTCGGCGACCGGGGTGCCGTCGGGGTTCGGCTCGGGTTCGAGCACCACCGACGCGCCACCCTGGAGATCGAGGCCGAGCAGGGGCTCGTTGCCGGCCGCGAACGTGTAGACGATGCCCGCGATGGCGAGCACGACCACGCCGACCGCGAAACTGACCTGACGTCGCATCGTCAGGCGTCGCCGTCTTCCACGTCGGCTTCGACCAGGGTTTCGTCGTCGTCTTCGTCGTCTTCGTCGTCATCGTCGTCGTCGGCGGAGAGCCGCTCGGCGATGGCGGAGCGGGAGATCTTGAGCTCGACCTCGGGGGCGACCTCGAGCCACACGACCGTGTCCTCCACCTCCGCGATGGCGCCGTGGATGCCCGCATTGGTGACGACGATGTCGCCCTCGGCGAGCGAATTCACCAGTTGCTGGTGCGCCTTGAGGCGCTTTTGTTGCGGGAGGATCATGAATGCGTAGAGGGCACCCATGAGGACGATGAGAACGACGACGGACATAGGTCCAGAGGCTAGCTGGCCCACACCTCGTGGACGCCCCTGCGGAAGGACTCGAACTCACTGAGCCGGATCGCGTCGGCCATCCGGTCCATGAAGCGGAGCAGCCACCCGACGTTGTGCAGCGTGATGACTCGAGCGGCAGTGGGCTCGTTCGTCTGGAGCAGGTGACGGAGGTAACCCTTGCTCCAGCGGCTCGCCGGGCTCTCCAGCCAGAGCGGATCGAGCGCCTCGTCGCTGCGGGCGAACTCGGCCCGGGTGAGGTTGTAGCGCCCCGCGTCGGTCAGCACGGTGCCGTGACGGGCGAGGCGGGTGGGGAGCACACAGTCGAACATGTCGACGCCGCGGGCGACCGACTCGACGATGCCGACCGGGTCGCCGAGGCCCATGAAGTAGCGAGGTTGGTCGGCCGGGAGAATGCCCATGCAGGAATCGAGGCCGTCCAACATCTCGCCCCGATCCTCCCCCACCGACAGGCCGCCCACGGCGTAGCCGTCGAAGTCGAGCGACACGATGCGTTCGGCCGATTCCCGACGCAGGGCATCGTCGGTGCCGCCCTGGACGATGCCGAACTGGCACTGTCGGCCGGGGGCATCGGCGTGCTCGAGGAACGCGCGCCGTCCTCGTTCGGCCCACAGCGACGTGCGGTCGACGGCGCCCTTGACGACGGAGAGGTCGGCGACCGAGCTCGGGCACACGTCGAGCACCATCTGGATGTCGGCCCCGATGAGCGCCTGCACGTCGACGGCCCGTTCCGGCGTGAGGAGGTGGGTCGAACCGTCGTAGGTCGACGTGAAGGTCGCGCCCTCGTCGGTGAGCTCCGGGCCGAGGGAGAAGATCTGGTAGCCGCCCGAGTCCGTGAGGAAGTGACCGTCCCATGCGGCGAAGCCGTGGAGACCACCGAGCTCAGCGACCACGTCGGCGCCCGGTCGGAGCATCAGGTGGTAGGTGTTGGCGAGGATCACCTGGGCGCCGAGTGCCTCGACGTCGTCCGACGCGAGATGACGGATGGCACCGCGCGTGCCCACGGGCATGAAGCGCGGCGTCGTGAACTGCCCGCGGGCGGTGGTGACGAAGCCCGTGCGGGCGCCACCATCACGGTCGGTCTCGGTGAAGGTGGCACGCACGAAACCCGAGGCTAGACGGGTCGACCCGCTGCGGGACGGCTAGGTGCGAGCCAGGGTGGCGACGAATCGGACGAGCAGGCGATGCGACCCGGAGAAGTAGCGCCGCGGGTAGCGGAGTCGGTGGGTGGAGCGCAAGGAGAGGGTGACGATCGTCTGCTGCCGCCACCACGGTTCGATGTCGATCCACACCGGCAGGCCCGGCCACGAACCGCGCAGCGAGAGGGTGCCGGGAGCGCGTCGGCCCGCCCGGTGGGGGCGAAACGGCCCGTCGAGCTCCAGCCGTCCGGATCTGGTCTGGGCGATGACCCCGACGCCCGGGATCCGCGAGCACGCCACCGGGAAGGGGATGAAGACGTGGAGGCGGATACGCGACTGGCGGCGGGGATCACGATCGGCAACCCGCTGCTGTCGACGCACGCCGACCCGGTGGAGCCACGTGCCCGCGACGATGGCGGACGACTCGCCGGCCCGGCGGGCCGGCTCCAGCACGTCGTCGACGGTTTCGCGAAGATCGTCGATCCACACGCTGAGGGGCGTCTCGGCGGCGTGCGCCTCGACACTGGCCCGTTCGCCCCGACTGTGGTCGTCCGGGCTCGCGCCGGCGGCCGGTTCGATGATCTCGATCTCGAGCTCGTCGCCAGAGCCGGGATGGGGTGACGTCCGGGCCGCCATGGGTCGAAGCGTAGGCCGCCGGCCGCCGCCACGTCAGACACTCGGACGGGGCACGTCTCCGAGCAGATACCGGATACCGGCCTTCGTGCGCCCGTGTTCGACGAACACACCGAGCGCGCGGAAGACATAGGCCATCCGCTGGGCGACATCTCGGCGCACTCCCGCCGCGGCCGCGAGGTCCGCGGTCGTGAACGGCTCGCAGAGATCCGGCGGCACGAAGACCCGGAGATCGGCGGCGGAATCGAATCGATGCCGCTCGAGCACTTCGCGCAGCTCCCGGTCGTCGGTCCGGAAGCCGCCTCTGCCCCGCCGCAGCTTGGCGTCGGCGGACTGGTGTTTGACGACCGACACCAGCACGGCCTCGATCGACAGGTTCGGATGATCGACCAGCGTGGGAATGCTGACCAGTTCCTCGAAGAGGTCGTGGATCGACCCTCGCTTGGGCGACTTCCGGAGACTGGCGCCGGGCTTCTGGAGATACGTCTCCGCCGCGATCGGGTAGACGAGCAGAATGCGATGGTCGGGCAGGAGGTGATCGAGCTTCTTGCCCATCGACGCGAACGACGACGTCTGGATCTCGATGAGCAGGTCGTGGCGGCGGATGTCGATCACGAAGCGGTCGAGGGGAACCTCGAACTCGTCGCCGGGCCGGGCATAGTCCGCCTTCAACGCGGCATGGAGCGAGCTCTCGTTGAGCGTGCCGATGTGTGGTCCGTCGTCGATGGAGCCGATCGTAGGCGTCGGCGCTACCCGGCAGGACGGAGGATCATCGCGACGTGACCCGGCACCGCGCCGGTCCACGCACCACCGCCAGCGGTGTCGGAACGCACCTCGACGGCCCAGCTGCCGGCGAGGGCGAGATCGGCAACGTCGTCGTCACCCATGTTGACGACCACGATCCGCCGGTCGTCGCCTGCGACCCGCTCGTAGACCAACACCGCCTCCGGCGACTCGAGCAGCTCGAGCGACCCCTCCTGCAGGGCCGGCGATGCGGCGCGAGCACCGATCACGGTCCGGTAGAGGTTGGCCACCGACCCGGCCTGCGCTTGCTGTGTGGCCACGTTCCGGTGGTCGGATTCCGGCGGGAACGGCAACCAGTTGTCGCCGTGCACCCATCCGTGGGGCGCCTCCGCCGTCCACGGAATCGGCGCCCGGCAGCCGTCACGAAGGCCGGCCGGGTCCTGCTGCTGCGCTGCGGGCACGTCGGCGTCGAGCAGGCCGAGCTCCTCGCCGGCGTACATGTAGGGCGCGCCGCGCAGGGTGAGCAGGAGCACGGCTGCAGCCCGGGCGATCCGCTCGTCGCCGCCGTAGCGCTGGCGGTGGCGGGGGACGTCGTGGTTCGACAGCACCCAGGTGGACCACGCCCCGACCGGGTCGAAGGCAGCGGCGGCCGACCTGATCTGTTCACGCCAGACGGTGGGGTCCCAATCGCACCAGAGCGGTAGGAAGTTGAACGACAGGTGCAGCTCGTCGCCGTCGCCGTAGTAGGTCGCGATCTTGTGCGGGTCGAGGATGTAGACCTCGCCGATCGACATCCGGTCGCCGTCGTACTCGTCGAGCACCGCCCGGATCCCCCGCAGGTACTCGTGGCCGGCCGCAACGTCGAAGCGGACACCGTCGAACTCGGTCAGCACGCGGCCCGGCCCGTCGGTCCGGTCGGGCAGACCGTCGGGTTTGCCGATGGCGTGGACGACGTCCATGCGGAACCCGTCGACCCCGCGATCGAGCCAGAACCGCAGGGTGTCGTGCATCGCGCCGCGCACGTCGGGGTTCGCCCAATTGAGGTCGGGCTGCTCCGGGGTGAACATGTGCAGGTACCACGCCTCGGTGTGGTCGTCCCACCGCCAGGCCGGTCCGGCAGGGAACTCGGCCTGCCAATTGTTGGGCGGCGTCGACGGGTCGCCGTCGCGCCAGATGTACCAGTCGCGCTTCGGGTTGTCACGAGACGAACGCGACTCGACGAACCAGGGGTGCTGGTCGCTCGAGTGGTTCGGCACCCAGTCGAGCACGACCCGGAGACCACGGGCGTGCGCCTCGTCGATCAGCCGGTCGATCGCGGCGAGATCACCGAACAGCGGATCCACGTCGCAGTAGTCGCTCACGTCGTAGCCGTGGTCGACCATCGGTGAGCGGAACACGGGCGACACCCACACGGCACCGACCCCCAACCACTCGAGATGATCGAGATGGGTGATGATCCCGTCGAGATCGCCGACCCCGTTGCCCGTCGTGTCGCAGAAACTCCTCGGATAGATCTGATACGTGACGGTGGTCCTCCACCACGGCTCGCTCACCGTCGGAACCGTCTCAACGCCGCCCGCCGGCGCCGCATCTGGATCGCGGCGCGTTCCTCCGGCGTGACCTTCACCGTCGACGCGGGCAGGTGATCGGCGAGCGTCGCGGCCGACAACAGGGTCAGCGTGGGGATCGGATCACCCTCGGGAAGGTTGTAGCGGTACGTGATGCACCCGTCGGCCACGCCTGCGGTGTCGAGCCAGTTCGCCACGCCGGGGTCGTCGGGGGCGATGACGATCCGCAGCACACCGTCGTCGTCGAGCACCGCCTGGGCGTCGTTGATGGTGGTCGGCCGGTTGACGTAGTCGAGCGACTGGTACCAACGGTCGCCGAGCTGCACCTCCCAGTAGTGACACGCCGGCGGCGTCACCTCGAAGAGCAGGGCCTCGCCGGGCCCGACGCGCCACATGCACTGGCCGTAGGCCTGGCGGCCGGTGCCGCCGAGACTGCTGCTCGCGCCGTCGGACATGCCGGGCGGGAACTCGTTGATCTCCCCACGCCGCAGGTGACCCTCGCCGAAGTGGTTCCAGTACGACGTCATGAGCGTCGTCATCGCCGCGGTCCGGGCCAACCGCTCGACGGTGTCGCCGGGCGTGAATCGAGCCGGCGGACCCCCGTCGTCGACACACTCGAGCGAGAGTTCGGCCGGCAGCTCGTGCTCCCAGTCGGCGAAGAACTGGCGGACGAGCAACCGGGCCGTCATCGACTCCAGCTGGAACCACCGGTCGTCGCCGACATCACGCGGAGCCGGATCGCCGCTCAGGAACAGCTCGAAGTCACCGGCCTCGTCGACCGGCAGATCAGCGCCGTCGATCTCGACCAGTTGCCGGATCGGCTCCCGACCGAAGGTCCAGGTCATGACCGAGAAGCCGAGCGAGCGCACGCTGCCCACGTTCCCCGACAGGCGGTAGGTGTGCTGCAGGTCGAGCGGTGCCGTCTGGTAGAGGGCGTCGGGATTGTCCTGTCCCATCTTGGACGGGTACACCCAACCGAGTTCCGGGTGTCGGGGGTCGTCGTTCTCGAAGTGGTCGCCGATCTGCATGGTGAGCATGCGCAGGGCGTGGCGTACGCCTTCGGCCCGTTCGTCGTCGCTCACCTCACGAGCGGGATCGACCACATGGTCGATGGCGCCCTTGAGGCCGTCGCAGAACTCGACCCAGGCGGTGTGGAGGTCGTCGGTGGCTGTCACCGCGTCATCATGGCAGAGCCGCCGACGCCGGTGTCAGGCCTCGAGGACACCGTCGGTGATGCGCACCGTCCGGTCGCAGTACTCGGTGATCCGTTCGTCGTGGGTGACCACGATCGCCGAGGTGCCGCGGGCCTTCATCTCGCCCCGGATCAACTCCATCACGTGGCCGCCGAGCTCGGTGTCGAGCGCCGAGGTCGGCTCGTCGAAGAGCACGAGGCCGGGCTCGTTCATCAACGCCCGACCGATCGCGACCCGCTGCTTCTGCCCTCCCGACAACTGACCGGGCAGGTTCTGAGACCGATCGGCCAGCCCCAACTCGTCGAGGAGTCGGTCGGCGCGCGCACGCGCCGGCTTGCCTTCGCGGCGCCCCATCTCGTCGACGACCAG
Source organism: Acidimicrobiales bacterium (assembly GCA_040263275.1). Classification (GTDB taxonomy): domain Bacteria; phylum Actinomycetota; class Acidimicrobiia; order Acidimicrobiales; family Aldehydirespiratoraceae; genus JAJRXC01. Next base: position 1,004 of record JBDQKM010000037.1, on the reverse strand, counting down.
CAGGTTCTCGCGAGCGGTCAGGAACGGGACGAGGTTCACCGTCTGGAAGACGAAACCCACCTGGTTCTGGCGGAAGGTGGTGAGCTGGCGGTCGCTGTAGTCGGAGATCTCCTCGCCACCGACCACGACGGATCCCGCAGTGGCGGAGAGGATGCCGCCGGCGATCGAGCACAGGGTCGTCTTGCCCGAACCCGACGGCCCGACCAGGGCCACGATCTCGTCGGTGGCAACGGTCAGGTCGGCGTGGTCGAGGGCGACGACTTCCTCGTCGCCGACCCGGTACACCCTCCGCACTCCGGCCATGTGCAGCGCCGGCGTGGCGGGTGACGAAGACGACACGGTCATTGGGAACTCCCGAGGGCAGAGGCGGGGTCGACCTTGAGGACCCGGCGAAGCGAGAAGGCGCAGCCGATCACGGCGGCAACGAGGAGGAGCACCACGCTGGTGACGATCCGCGTGGCCGAGATCGACAACGGGATGGACCCCGGCGGGATCACGAGATCGAGCACCACCACGGCGATGCCGGCCACGGCCGAGGCCACGAGCGTGACCACCACGGCTTGGGCGACGAGGCCCGCGAAGATGGTGCGGGACCGCGCGCCGATGGCCTTGAGCACGCCGTAGAGCGCGGTGCGCTCCACGGTGAGCAGCGCGAAGAACAGGGCGATGACGACGAGGGCGATCACCACGGTGACCCCGAGGATCTGGTTGAACGTGCCCCTCTGCTCGGTGACCCCGGGGATCTCCTCGATCGCCTCGCGCACCGTGAGGGCGACGACCTCGCCGTCGAAGAGCGACTCGACGGCGTCGGGCACGGACACGCCCCCGAGGTCGCGGTCGCCACGCCGGATCACCAGGGACTGGAACACCCCCGTGTCGAGGGCGGCGTCGGGGCGGTTGGCGGTCAACACACTGCGCCAGGTGTCGACGTCGGTCCACAGCCCCGCCTGGCCGTTGTAGGACGTGTTCTCGACCCACCCCACCACGGTGATGGGGATTCGGGC
>JBDQKM010000036.1:0-22053 GCA_040263275.1 Acidimicrobiales bacterium | reverse complement strand
GGACTAGCGGGAGAGGCTCCTCAAGGGGAGAGCGTCCCGATGCGGTCGCGCATGTCCTCCCAGTCAGCCGTGAACGCATCGAAGACCGGGTCGTCCTCGATCCGCAGGAGCGGCCCTCCGCCCTCGCCGCGCTCGACGTCGAGCGACTACGCCGCGACGTGATCGGCCATGTGCTCGGCATCGACGAACTCGCGCCCGACAGCGGGGTCGACTACGTGCCCGGACCGTCCGGCATCGACGAACTCGTCGCCCGGTGTGATGCCGACGGCATGCTCGGGTTCCTCGTCTTCCCGACCGACATCCACGACCTCATGGCCGTGGCCGCGGCCGGTGAACTCATGCCCCCGAAATCGTCCTACTTCGCGCCGAAACCGCGGTCAGGGGTCTTCCTACGGGTGCTGGGCAGGGGCGCGACCGCCCACCTGCCACCGAGCTGACCGTCCTCAGCTCGGTACCGCGCCCAGCATCCGGGCGGCGGCGAGCGTGTTCTCCATGAGACAGCCGATGGTCATCGGGCCGGTACCGCCTGGCATCGGGGTGATGGCACCGGCGATCTCCTGGACCGAATCGAAGTCGACGTCGCCCACGATGCCGGCCTCGGTTCGGGAGATCCCCACGTCGAGCACCGCCGCGCCCGGCTTCACGAAGTCGGCTGTCACGAGCCGGGCCATGCCCGCGGCAGCCACGACGATGTCGGCTCGGCGACAGACGGCGGCCAGATCAGCAGTGCGACTGTGGGCGAGCGTGGGCGTCGCATCGCACCCCTTGCGTCCGAACAACAAGACCTGGGGCAACCCGACCAGCGTCGAGCGGCCGATGACCACCGCGTTCTTGCCCGACGTCTCGACGCCGTAGCGTTCGAGGAGGCGCATGACCCCCAGCGGGGTGCACGGGACGTGGCCCACCCGACCGCGGACGAGACGGCCCATCGATCGTTCGGTGAGACCGTCGACGTCCTTCTCCGGCGGCACGAGGTCGAGCACGGCCTCGGCATCGAGCCCGGCCGGAAGCGGGAGCTGCACGAGGATGCCGTGCACCTCCGGGTCGTCGGCCAGGCTGCGGACCGCGTGCTCGACATCGTCCTGCGTCGCATCTTCGGGAAGCTCGACGTGGCGCGAGATCAGGCCCGCTTCCTCGGCCTTGCGGTGCTTGTTGCGCACATAGATCTGGCTCGGCCGGTCGCTGCCGACGAGCACCGTGGCGAGGCACACGCCCGGGTTGCCGAGCGACTCGATCTCCTCCCTGATCGCGGCGACGGTCTCGTCGCGAAGGCGGTTGCCGTCCATCAGTACCGCACCACCATCGGTGCGGGCGAAGTCGTCGTAGCTGGTCACGCGCGGAGGCTACCTTCTGCACGCAGAGCCGACGTCGACCTAACTTGCCGAGATGAGCGACATGCGCAGCGGCCCGATGAGCGGCATCAAGATCCTCGAACTCTCGCAAGTCGTGGCCGGCCCCCTGGCGACCCAGATGCTCGCCGAACAGGGTGCCGACGTGATCAAGATCGAACCGCCCGAGGGCGAGCTCCTCCGCCTCGGACTCCGTCACGGGTATCCACCGCTGTTCGCCAACGACAACCGCGGCAAGCACTGCGTGGCGGTCGACACCAAGCAGGCGGAGGGCCGCGACCTCGTTCTCGAGTTGGCCCGCGACGCCGACGTGTTCATGGAGAACTTCCGTCCGGGCGTGTGCGAGCGGCTGGGCCTGGGCGAGGCAGCCGTGCGAGCGGTGGCGCCCGACATCATCTACGTCTCCGTCACCGGCTTCGGGCCGACCGGCCCCTACGCCGACCGGGCGTGTCTCGACCCGGTCATCCAGGGCATCACCGGCATGGTCCACGGTCCAGAAGCTCAAGCGCTCGGTGCGAGGCAGCCACTGGCGCAATGTCGGGTTCGCCACGCTCGACGACACGGGCCAGGAGACGGTCGACGCCGGGCCGGTCGGGCGCTGGTTGCGCAACCGGGCCCGCCCCCGCCGGAGATTCCTCGGCGAGACGTTCGTCTATGTGGTCAGACGACACGTCGGGCCAGGCCCCGACGCGGCGTAGCCTGCCACGATGCGCGACCTCTACCGCTGGCAACACGACGCACTGACGGCGTGGCACCGCTGCGGACGCAAGGGTGTGATCGAGGCCGTCACCGGGTCGGGCAAGACCGACGTCGCCATCACCGCCATCGCCGACGCGCTCGAGCGTGGCCTCTTCGTGCTGGTCATCGTCCCCTCGCGGGTGCTGATGGAACAGTGGAACGAGCGCCTCGTCGAATCGCTCCCCGATCGATCGATCGGCCGGCTCGGCGACGGCTACCGCGACCGGCCCGCCGACTGCGAAGTCCTCGTCACCACGCGCCACAGCGCGGCCAGCCGGGTGCCGCTCCCCACGAGCGACGCCGGGGGCCTGCTGGTGGCCGATGAGTGCCACGGCTTCGGCGGCGCCGTGCTGCGCAAGTCGCTGCTCCCCGAGTACCAGGAACGCCTCGGGCTCACCGCCACCCTCGAGCGCTCCGACGACGCCGTCGAGTCGATCCTGCTGCCCTACTTCGGGGGCATCTGCTTCCGCTACGACTTCGGCGCAGCCATCGAGGACGGGGTCTGCGCCCAGCCCCGCGTTGCGTTCGTCGCCGTGCCCCTGACCGCCGAGGAGCGCAGCGAGTACGACGCAACCGAGGGCGCGATCGTCGCCGCCCGCCGTGTGCTGAAGTCGATTCCGGGTGTGCCCCACACCCCGTTCGGCGACTTCCTCGCCGCCGTCCATCATCTCGCCGAGAACGACGGCGGACCCGACGGCAAGGCGGCCAACGACTATCTCGAGGCCTTCTCGGCCCGCCGCGAGATCGTGGCCACGAGTTCCGCCAAGTACGAATCGCTGGGCACGTTCGCCGACGTGATCAAGACCGCGGAGGGGGCGCTGATCTTCACTGAGACGGTGCGCGCGGCCAACCATGCGATCGTCCGGCTCGACCCCCACGTCGACATCGAGATCATCACCGGCGGCACCGGCCGCAGCGACCGGGGACAGATCCTCGACGACCTGCGAGACGGTTCGCTCGACGCCGTCGCCGCCCCGCGTGTGCTCGACGAGGGAGTCGACGTCCCCAATGCCAACCTCGGCATCGTCGTGAGCGCGAGCCGCACCCGCCGGCAGATGATCCAGCGGATGGGCCGGATCCTGCGCCGCAAGCCGGAGGGCAGCGGCGCCCGCTTCGTCATCATCTTCTCCGCCGACACCTTGGAGGACCCCCGCTACTCCGACGGCGGCGACGGCTTCCTCGACGAGATCGAGAACATCTCCGAATCGTCGTTCATCTTCGGCCCCGAGCAGACCGACAAGCTCACCGAGTTCCTCGACTACAACGGTCCCGACGTCGTGATCGAGCCCGACACGGTCGGCTACTTCACCACCCCGGACCTCTCGCCCGAGGAGATCACCGAGTGGGCCGAGTCGGCGCCCTACCTGGAGATCCGCAGTCCCGAGCTCCCCACGATCTCGCAACCCAAGATCGTCAAGGAGAAGCCCCGTCTCTCCACCGGCGAACACCCGGTGCGACTCGAGGCCGTGGGCAAGGAATGGGTGCTGCGTTGCACTGGCTGCGGCGTCGCCTCGGAGCCACGGGCGTTCAAGTGGCAGGCCCTCGACGACAAGGTCGATTGCACCTGCCTGCGCTGACCCTCCTAGGGTCCGGGCATGAGCGAATACGGGGAAGAGACCGCCAATCCGAGTGCCGACGGGTCGACCGACGACGGTCACCAGTGGGTGATCCTCGACGATCCGATTCCGGGCGTCCGACGGATCACCTTCAACCGGGCGGACAAGCGGAACTCACTGATCCACCCGTTGCGGGGCGCGATCCTCGGCGCGCTGCGCGACGCCGACAACGACCCCGACGTGAAGGTGTCGATCATCCGCGGCGACGGGCCGTCGTTCTCCGCCGGCTACGACCTGGCCGGCGGCAACGAGGGCTACGAGCTGCCCTTCTTCACGGCCACCGGCGAGGGCCAGTGGCCCCGCCACGTCACCGAGGGCTGGATGAGCATCTGGGACCTCGCCAAGCCCGTCATCGCGCAGGTCCATGGCTACTGCCTCGCCGGCGGCTCGGAACTCGCCACCTGCTGCGACCTCGTCTACATGGCCGAGGACGCCCAGATGGGGTACCCGGCGACCCGCTTCGGTGTGCCCGACATGCACTTCCACGCGTGGTTCATGGGTATGCGCAAGGCGATGGAGATGATGATGACCGGCGACTCGGTCAGCGGCCTCGAGGCTGTCCAGTACGGCTGGGCCAACCAGGCGTTCCCGGCCGAGGACCTGAGTGAAGAGGTGCTGAAGATCGCCGCTCGCATCGCCCAGACCCCCGCCGATGTCGTGGCGCTGAACAAGCGCGTCGTTCATCGCCAGATGGAGGTCATGGGGCTCCGTACCGGCATCCGCCAGGGCACCGAGCTCTGCGCGCTCGGCACCCACACCGAGTCGATGCGCATCTTCATCCAGGGCGTGCAGGAGAAGGGTCTCACTGCGACGCTCAGCGAACGCGACGAGCCCTACGACGACTACCGCACCGCGGCCGAGCAGCCCAAGGTCGCCGACTAGCGCCAGTCGGCCATCACGCGCCGGCGAGGGCCGGGGCGTGACGAGTGTCTGACACCGGGGTGACGGGTCAGCCGGCGCCGGAGATGTAGGGAGCGGTGGTGCCGGCGAGGTCCATGGGGGGCATGCCGAGCTTGCGGTGGTCCCACGTCCGGATCCGTTCGACCTCGAGCTTCACGGCCACCCGCTTCTGCAGCATGATCTCGACGAAGGGTTTCATCTCTTCGCTGTAGGGCCCGTTGTACCGCTCGAACACGTTGACGCCCATCCGCCAGATCTCGTCGGGGTCCTCGATGATCACCCCGCGACCTTCGAGGGCGACGCCGCGGAGCTGGTCGTAGGTCAGACCGTCCTCGATCATCACGGAGAGGCGGTCGTTGCGACGCAGGTTGACCACCTTCTGGGCCTTGGCCTTGGTCTCGAACCAGACCGTGCCGTCGAGCCAGGCGTACCACATGGCCACCAGGTGCGGCGCCCCGTTGGGCCCCACGGTCGCCATCGTCGCGGTGCGGCTCTGCTCGATGAAGACGTCGATCTCCTCGTCGGTCATCGTGATCTGGGCGCGTTGGTTCTGTCCCACGGGGGCTCCTGTCGATCGGGATTCGGTGACCCGCGAACAGTACCGGTCGACAGGGGTTGGCCGCCCACCCCTGGCTAAGTTGCCGGGATGCAGTTCGTCTCCTACATGTCGCCGGGGTTCCCCGAGTCGCTGTTCGAACTGCTGGCCGCGAAGATCGGCGCCGACCTCCACTTCGAGACGGAGACGTCGGGGCCACCCGCCGACGACGACCCCTTCCGCGACGGTCGCTTCGACCTCGGGTGGATCTGTTCCACGTCGTTCGTCGACCTGGCCCTGCGAGAGGACGATCCGTCGGTGCGCCTGGCCGGCGTCGCCTGGGTACCCGACGACCCCGACTCGGGAGGGCGGCCGATCTCCTTCGGCGACCTCTGCGTGGCCCCCGACTCGGCCGTCTCCTCGCTGAGCGACCTCGCCGGGCGACGAATCGCCTGCAACGACGTGGTCAGCCTGAGCGGCCACTACGCCCTGCGCATTGCGATCGAGGCGCTCGGACGCGACTCCGAGGACTTCGCCGAGCTGGTGTTCACCGGCGGCCACCACAACTCTCTCGATGCGCTCATGGCGGGCGAGGTCGACGCCTGCGTCGTCGACTCGGTCGTCCGGATCGGACGCGGCCGCCACGACGAGCGTGTCGCCGATCTCCGCGTCGTCGACCGGCTCGGTCCCTGGCCGGTCCAAGCCCTCGTCGCCCGTGCCGATCTCGACCCCGCCATGGTGGCGGCCGTACGCGACGCGCTGTTGGGCGCCAACGACGACCCCGAGGTCTCCGCGGCGCTCGACGCGGCCGCGCTCACCCGTCTCGTCCCCGTCGACCACCGCCACTACGAACCGGTGCGGATCGCACTCGAACAGAGCGGACTCTCGTTTCCGTAGGTGCGCGTCCATCGCTGTGTAACGGGCGCGTGAACACGGACTCGCCGGTCTCTGAACAAAGGCGGCCACGAGAGTGACCACGCCAACGCCCTTGTCTATGCTCTCGCAGCTTGCCAAACGGACCAGGGAGGGGATGTGCAGCGAATCGTCGGCGCGGTCGTACCGCTGCTCGCCGCCGTCGCGGCGTTCCTGTGCGCGGCGATCATCCTGCTGTTCCTCGGCGCCAGCCCGTGGGAGGGGTTCACGGCCCTGGTCGACGGGGCGTTCGGCGATGTCAACAGCCTGTCGCAGACCGCGGTACGGGCCACACCGCTCCTCCTGGTCGGCGCCGGCATTTCCATCTCGTTTCGCGCCAGCGTCATCAACATCGGCGGTGAGGGTCAGATCGTCGCCGGCGCCCTGCTGTCGACGATCGTCGCCCTCAACTTCCCCGATGTGCCCCGGCCGCTGCTGATTCCCGCAGTGATGCTCGCCGGCGTGATCGGTGGCGGCTTCTGGGGCGCCATCCCCGGAGTGCTGAAGGCCTACGCGTCGGTCAACGAGATCCTGAGCACGATCATGCTCAACATCGTCGCGGTGCAGTTCCTCAATTACATGCTGCGCAGCCCCTTGATCGATCCCCGCGAGATCGAAGCCGGCACCCGTATCCCGCAGACCGAGCGCCTGTCGGACAACGCGGCCCTGCCGACCCTGATCGACGGAACGCGATTGCACCTGGGCGTGCCGATCGCCATCGCCGCTGCTGTGCTCGCGTATGTCGTGCTCTGGCGCACCCCGTTGGGGTTCCGTCTCCGGGCGGTGGGCCACAGCCCCGACGCGGCGAAGGCTGCGGGGATCCCGGTCAAGCGCAGCATCGTGGCTGCCCTGGCGATGAGCGGCGCCATGTGCGGTCTGGCCGGCGCCATCCTCGTGTTCGGCAGCGAGGGCCAACGACTGATCACCGACGGCACGTCGGCCGGCTTCACCGGCTCGGCCGGGTTCAACGGCATCGTCGCCGCCCTCTTCGGTGGCCTGCATCCGTTGTGGACGATCCCGTCGTCGTTCCTCTTCGGTGGCCTGCTGACCGGCGCCACCAGCCTCCAACGTGCCCTGCAGGTACCCGCGGCCATGGCGGTCGCGCTCAACGGCATCGTGGTCGTGTTCGTGGTGAGCAGCGGTCGCGTCCGTGAGCGCATCAACGCGATGGTCGACGCCCGCAAGGAGTTCGATCGGGCGACGAACGACGACCCGCCCCCGCCAACCCACGAACCAGTGGAGGCGCCGGCGTGAGCGAGTTCTTCACCGTGTCGGTGCTCGTCGCCACGCTGGCCTCGGGCATCCGCCTGGCCACGCCCTACCTGTTCGCGGCCTTGGGCGAGACAGTCGGTCAACGCAGCGGCGTCCTCAACCTCGGCGTCGACGGCGTGATGCTGCTCGGGGCCTTCTTCGCCCACTGGACCGCCCTCGAGACCGGCAACCTCTGGCTCGCCGTGCTGGTCGGACTCGCCACCGGTCTCGTGATGGGCGGGATCTACGCCCTGATCACCCTCTACTTCAAGGCCGAGCAGGGCATCAGCGGGATCGGCATCTTCCTGTTCGGCCTCGGCTTCAGCGATCTCATGTTCGAGGTGAAGATCGGCAGCCCGAAGTTCACGAAGCAGCTTCCCGACGTCGACATCCCGCTCCTGGCCGACATCCCAGAGATCGGCGAGCTCTTCTCGCAGTCGCTGCTCACCTACGGCGCGTTCCTCATGGTGCCGGCGGTCGCCCTGCTCCTGCGCCGCACGACCTTCGGCATGAACGTTCGGGCGGTCGGCGAAAACCCTCAGGCCGCCGACAGCCTCGGGGTGTCGGTCAACCGGGTGCGGCTCACGACGATCCTGATCGGCAACTCGATGGCCGGCGTGGCCGGTGCCGCCCTCGTCCTCGAGGCCAAGGTGTTCCAGCCCAACCTGACCCAGGGTCTCGGCTTCATCGCCGTGGCCCTCGTCTACTTCGGCGCCTGGCGCCCGCTCTACGTGATGGCCGGCGCCCTGCTCTACGGCCTCGTCCAGGCGACCGTCATCCGGTGGAAGGTGCTCGACATCATCTCCCGAGAATTCTCCGACATCGCGGCCATGGCTCCTGCAGTCCTGACCGTCGTCGCATTGATCGTCCTCGCCGGACGGGTTCAGGCGCCCAGTGCGCTGACGAAACCGTTCGAACGGCATTAGCCGTGCGAGAGCGAAACCTGCGAGCGCAGCTCGCATCGAACCCCCCAGGAGGGAACCCACATGTCCAACAAGACCCCGAAGCTGTGGCAATTGCTCGCCATCCTTCTCGCCCTGGTGCTCGTCGCCGCGGCGTGCGGTGATGACGACGACGCCGACACCACCAGCGACGACACATCCGGTGACGACACGTCCGGTGACGACACCGACGATGGTGACATGGCCGACGACGAGCTCACGGTGGCGCTCGTCGCTCCCAGCGCGGTCGACGACGTCGCCTTCACCCAGTCGATGGTCGATGCCCTCGATGCCCTCGGCATCGAGCCGCAGGTCACGCCCGGCACCTTCGTCATAGAGGAGGCCGCAACTGCGTTGCGCGGCTACGCCGAGGACGGCGTCGACGTGATCATCGCCCACGGCACCCAGTACGGCGGTTCGCTCGAGGAGATCGCTCCCGACTTCCCCGAGACGACCTTCATCTGGGGTACGGCGACGGAGACCAAGGGTCTCGACAACGTGTTCGCCTACTTCCCGGCCGCTGACCAGGGTGGCTACGTCAACGGCATCATCGCCGGCGCCCTGACCGAATCGGGCACCATCGGTGTGGTCGGCCCGGTCGAGGCCGGTGACGCCGTTGCCTACATCGACGGCTTCAAGAACGGCGCCGAGGCAAGCGGCGCCACCGAGGTCAGCATCGTCTACACCGGCTCGTTCGGCGACGTCGCCCTGGCCGCCGAGACCGCCACGGCCCACATCGCCAACGGCGCCGACATCCTCACCGGATCGGCCCAGATGGTGGTCGGTGCGGTCGGCGTCGCCTCCGGCGAGGGTGTGCCGTGGTTCGGCACGCAGGCCAACCAGACCGAACTCGACCCCGAGATCGTGGTCGCGTCGCAGGTGTACCACTGGGAAGTCGTGCTCGACGACATGCTCGAACTCCGTGAGGCAGGCACCCTCGGCGGTGAAGTCTTCGGCCTGACCCTCGAGAACGGTGGCCTGGTCATCGAGTACAACGAGGCGTTCGATCTCGATCCCGAGATCAAGGCCGCAGCCGACGCCGCCATCGCCGGCATCATCGACGGTTCGGTCTCGACCGGCGTCTGATCCATGTAGTGCTCGCGGGGCCGGGCGGTTCGCCGCCCGGCCCGTGCGCCACCGACCCACCCACACCCACAGGAAACAGGGCCCACCATGTCCCCGATGCTCGAGATGCGAGGAATCACGAAGCGCTTTCCCGGCGTGCTCGCGAACGACTCGGTCGATCTCCGGGTCGAGGCGGGCACGGTCCACACGCTGCTGGGTGAGAACGGGGCGGGCAAGAGCACGCTGATGAAGATCCTCTTCGGGCTCTACCAGCCCGACGAGGGTTCGATACTGATCGACGGCGAGGAGGTGGCGATCACCTCGCCGGCCGACGCGATCGCCCGACACATCGGGATGATCCACCAGCACTTCATGTTGGTGCCCACCCTCACCGTGGCGGAGAACGTCGCCCTCGGCATCAAGTCGACCCGAGGTCTGCGCACCGACCTCGATCGGGTGTCGGAGCGCGTTCGGGCCATCTCCGACCAGTACAACCTCCATGTCGACCCTTCGGTCGAGGTGTGGAAGCTCGCCGTGGGCGAGCGCCAGCGGGTCGAGATCATCAAAGCCCTCTATCGCGACGCCCGGCTGCTCGTCCTCGACGAGCCGACCGCGGTCCTCACGCCTCAGGAGGTGGAGGAGCTCTTCGCGATCCTCCAACAGATGAAGCGTGACCAGAAGGGTCTCGTCTTCATCAGCCACAAGCTGCGCGAGGTCATGGCGATCTCCGACGAGATCACCGTGTTGCGCAACGGCAAGGTCACCGGCCACACCACACCGGACCAGACCGACCGACAGGGGCTCGCCGACATGATGGTCGGGCGCGAGGTACTCCTGGCCCCCGACCGACCTCCCGTGACCGCGGGCGAGACCCGACTGGAGATCCGCGGGCTCACCGTGATGAGCGATCGGGGCACCGTCGCCGTCGACCATCTCGATCTCGACGTGCGCTCCGGCGAGATCCTCGGGATCGCGGGCGTGAGCGGCAACGGCCAGCGGGAATTGGCCGAGGCGATCGTCGGTCTGCGCGACGCCGCAGCCGGCAGCTCCATCCTGGTCAACGGACTCGAGGCGATCGGGGCCGACACGAAGCGAATCCGCGATGCCGGCCTCGCCTATGTGCCCGAGGAGCGCATGAAAGACGGCGCCATCGGCGAGTTCACGGTGAGCGAGAACATCATGCTGGTGGACCACGCCGACCCTCGGTTCGTGCACCGCGGACTGCTCCGCCGCGCCGAGATCCGGGAGCGGAGTGCGACGCTGGTCGAGGACTTCGCGGTGAAGACCCCCAGCCTGGAGACCACCACCTCCTCGCTCTCGGGCGGCAACATCCAGAAGGTGATCCTCGCTCGGGAGCTGGCCACCGAGCCGACCGTCCTGATCGCGGCTCAGCCGACCCGCGGCGTCGACATCGGTGCTGCGGAGTACATCCATGCCCGCCTCATCGAGCAGCGAGGTGAAGGAACCGCAGCCGTCGTCGTCTCGGAGGATCTCGACGAACTGCTCGGACTCGCCGACCGCATCGCCGTCATGTTCGACGGGCGGATCATGGCCATCGTCGACATCGAGGACGCGACCCGAGAAGGACTCGGCCTGCTCATGGCCGGCATCGAGCCCGACGCGGAAGACTGACGCTCACTCGCCCAATGCGGTGAGCGTCCATCCCATGTCGATGGTGCTCGGGTCATCGACGCCCACGATCGAGAGGGTGTCGCGCGTCCACCGGTAGATCGCAACCTGCCCGAACCGCCGCCCCAGCTGAACGGCGACGTCGAGCTCCATGTCGAGCACGCCGAACCCGGGTTCCGCCATCGATCCGTCGGGGGCGCTGCCTACCGTCTCGATGCACGCGTGAGCTGCGAGGGCCGCATGCAGGTCCCGATGGCGGGTGCGGTTGGCGGCGGCGTCGATCTCGACGCCGCCCGGGTTGTGGGCGGTGATGATGTGGACCGGCGACGGGTACGGGAAGCGTCCCCGTGTTCCCTCAGCGATCGGCGCGAGACGGTGGGGTCCGGTCGGCAGCGCAAGGCGGACGACGGCGCCCGCGAAGCCCTGCCAGAGGGCGTCCGCCGTCGTGGGGTCACTCACCGGCGAGGCCGCCGGTCATGTCACCACTGCCTTCTCTCGGAGTGCGGCGATCTCTTCGGCGAGACCGAGTTCGGTGAGGATCTCGTCGGTGTGTTGTCCCAACGACGGGGAATCGCCGGTGAGGGTCGCCGGCGTCGCCCCGAACTGGGCGGGATGACGGGGAAGCCGGGTGCGGCCGACCACCTCGTGGTCGGCCTCGACGAACAGACCCATCGCCACGGCGTGGGCGTCGCGGGTGAGTTGGTCGGGGGTGAGGATCATGGCGAACGGCACCCGCTCGCGTTCGAAGCGCACCGTCGCCTCTTCCATGGTGAGGTTCGCCGCCATCGCGTAGACCATGTCCATCACCGGGGCGAGCACGTCACGGTTCTTGATCCGTTCGCCGACGGTGGCGATGCGCGGGTCGTCCCACCCCTCGACGTCGAGCGCCTTGCACATGCCGGCGAAGTCGTGGTCGGACGTCGGCGTCACGATGCCCCAGCCGTCGCTGAAGGCCATCGGCTGGAAGCCGGCGACGAAGCTCGACGGCTGCGATCCGTCGGCGTCCATCATCACCTCGTTGCCGGCGGCGTCGGCCCACAGGAACGAGACGACGGCGTCGGCCATCGACAGCTTCACGTGTTGCCCGCCGCGCCCCTGGGCTCTGGCGAACAATGCCGCGGTGATGGCCTGGGTGGCGTAGAGCGCCGTCACCTTGTCGGCCACCGTCTGGCGCAGGAAGGTCGGCACGCCGTCGTCGGGGTCGGCCTGGTTGGCGGCGATGCCACCGTAGGCCTGCATCACCGTGTCGTACACGCTGCGGTCGCGGTAGGGGCCGACATCACCGAAGCCCGACAGCGACGCGTAGACCAGGTCGGGATTGTCGGCCCGCAGCGCCTCGTAGCCCAGGCCGAGACGCTCCATGACGCCGGGCCGGAAGTTCTCGATGACCACGTCGGCCTCGGCCGCGAGACGTCGCGCGATGTCGACGCCCTCCGGCGTCTGGAGGTCGAGGGCGATGGAACGCTTGCCTCGGTTGCACACGAGGTAGAGGGCACTCATCCCGTTGACCATGACCCCCACGAAGCGGGCGATGTCGCCGATGCCGGGGCGCTCGACCTTGATCACCTCGGCCCCCTGGTCGGCGAGCAAGGATGCGGCGTAGGGGCCCGTGAGGGCGATGGAGAAGTCGAGCACTTTGAGACCCTGCATCGGTCCTTCGGTCATGTTCGTCTCCTCAGTCCTGGAAGACCGGCGGGCGGCCTTCCTTGCGGGCCCGCACGGCTTCCTGGAAGTTCTCCGTGGTGAGCCGCACGTAGAGCTGCGTGTGGGTCTCCATCTCGATGGCCGCACGGAGGCTGCCCATCTCGAGACCGGCCCACATCGTCCGCTTCGTGAGCTGGGTGCCGTGGGTGCTCCACCCGTTGATCTGGTCGGCGAGGTCGAGCGCCTCGGTGAGGAGGTCCTCGTCGGGCACGACCCGGGAGACGAGGCCGATGTTCGCAGCCTCGTGGGCGTCGACGTCGCGACCCGAGAGCATGATCTCCATCGCCCGCGACGACCCGATGGCACGCGGCAGCAGGAAGCTGAGGCCGAGTTCGGTGGCGGTGAGCCCGTTGTTGATCCCGGCGGCACGGAAGTAGGCCGACTCACCGGCGAGACGGATGTCGGCGCCGAGCGTGAGGCACATGCCACCACCGATGGCCGCACCGTTGATCGCGCAGATCACGGGCTGCGGCATCCGCTGCATGGCGGGCACGAGATCGGCCAGCACCGACATCGCCTTGCTCGCGATGCGGGTGAGCGTCATGCCCTCGATGTTGGGCGGAGGCCCTCCGTCGTCGCTGGTGTCGGCGCCGGAACAGAACCCGCGTCCTGCGCCGGTCAACACCACCGTGTGGGTGTCGTTGTCCTCGGCCACCTCCTCGAACGCTTCGTGGAGCGGAACCATCAGGCGGAAGGCCATCGAGTTCATCCGCTCCGGGTTGTTGAGGGTGATCACCGTCGTGTGGGGACGGGGTTTGTCGATCAGAACGAGGTCGGTTCGTGCGTCAGTCATGTTGTGAGGCACAATAGGCGATATGTCTCAGAGGCGCAGGTCCGACAGTCGCTGGCAACGCCACGACAACGAGGATCATGCCGTCGACGCGCTCCTCGACGCCGCCGGCCGGGCCTTCGCCGAGATCGGCGTGGGCAAGGCCACCATGGTCGACGTGGCGGAGGCCGCCGGCTGTTCACGGGCGACGCTCTACCGCTACTTCCCCAACCAGGAGGCGCTGCACCTCGCGTTCGTGCACCGGGCCACACTGCGCACGGCGCGGTACCTGGCCGGCGAGCGGCGGGCCGGGGCACCGAACAGCCTGGCCGACCGGGTGATCACCGGCATCGCTTCGGTGCGGTCCGACCCGGCCATGTCCGAGTGGTTCGAGCCGGAGAACATGGCCGTGCCGATCAAGGTCAGCCAGAACTCCGACCTGCTGCGCACGATGTCGGCCGGGCTCCTGACCGAGCTCGCGCCCGACGACCCCGGCCAGGAAGAGCTGGAGCGGCGGGCCGAGTGGCTGCTGCGATCGATCATCTCGCTGCTGGCCATGCCCGGACGCGATGCCGAATCCGAACGGGCGATGGTCGAGTCGTTCCTCGTCCCCGTGCTCGTCACCGAACCGACCGACACCACATCAACCGATCTCGACCCGCAAGGGAGCCATCCATGACCGTCAGTTGCGAGAAGGTGGGCATCGAATTCTTCGAACAGGCCCCGACCATCCACCGAGCGAGCGTGAAGATCGTCGCGACACCCGACCAGGTGTTCGCGGCCTTTCTCGATGCCGAAGCGTGGACCACGTGGGCCATGCCCATCACCGGCGTCGACTGGACGTCGGACTTCCCGCTGGAGGTCGGCTCGACCCGCACCGTGCACATGCGCGGCGGGCTCGTCGGCTACGAGGAGTTCCTCGCCTACGACCACGGCACGCGGATGGCCTTCCGGTTCAACGAAGTGTCGAAGGAAGGTATCGAGGCGTTTGCCGAGGACTACCACGTGACCGACCTCGGCGACGGGAAGTGCCGCGTCGACTGGACGATGGCGATGAAGGCCGGCGGCGAGAAGACGGGCCTCAGGGCCAAGTTCGGCGACACCGTCATGTCGTTCATGGTCAGGCGCATGCTGAAGAAGTTCGGCAAGCTCGTCGAATCCGACTTCGCGACCGCGGGAGCGGCGGCATGACCGATCTGAGCGACATCGACCTGACCGACGCCTCTGTCTGGGAACAGGGCGCGCCGCACGAATGGCTCGACCGGCTGCGTACCGAGGACCCCGTCCACTGGCATCCCGAGTCGGATGGCCCGGGCTTCTGGGCCATCACCCGCCACGAGGACGTTCGCCGCATCTCGACCTCGCCGCTCGAGTTCTCGAGCTGGGTCGGTGGGCCGACCCGGCTCGAGCCGGAGAGCATGGACCAGGTCCGGATGATCATCATCGGGATGGATCCGCCGGAGCACCGGGAATTCCGCAACATCGTGGCCAAGGCCTTCACCCCGAAGATGATCGGCCAGCTCGAGCAGTCGCTCCGCGCCGAGACGGCTCGGGTGGTCGGCGAGCTCCGCGACCGCAACAGCTGCGACTTCGTCACCGACGTGGCGGCGCGCATCCCGATGTGGTCGATCAGCGAGCTGATGGGCGTGCCCGAGGCCGACCGCTTCCGGCTCTACGAGCTGAGCCATGCCCTCATCGACGACCAGGATCCCGAGGTCGCGCCCACTCCGGAGACGTCGACGAACTCCTCGATCGAGATCTTCGGCTACGCCAACGAACTGGCCGCCCGGGAGCGGGCCAACCCGACCGGCAGCCTCACCAGCATGCTGCTCGAGGCCGAGGTCGACGGCCGGAAACTCACCGACGTCGAGTACACGCTCTTCTTCATGTTCCTGATCGTCGCCGGCAACGAGACGACACGAACGGCGAGTTCCCACGGCCTCAACACACTGATCGAA
Organism: Acidimicrobiales bacterium; assembly: GCA_040263275.1. Classification (GTDB taxonomy): domain Bacteria; phylum Actinomycetota; class Acidimicrobiia; order Acidimicrobiales; family Aldehydirespiratoraceae; genus JAJRXC01. Next base: position 6,686 of record JBDQKM010000036.1, on the reverse strand, counting down.
CACCCGGAGGCGATGGCGCGGCTGCAAGCCGATCCCGCTCTCATCCCCGGCGCGGTGGAGGAGATCCTCCGTTGGCAGCCGCCGATCCATCACTTCCGCCGCACCGCCACCGGCGACACGACGATCGGCGACCAGGCGATCGCCGAAGGCGACAAGGTGATCATGTGGTACGCCGGGTCGAACCGCGACCCCGCGGTCTTCGACGACCCCCACACCTTCCGCATCGATCGCTCGCCCAACCCGCAGCAGTCGTTCGGCATCGGCGAACACTTCTGCCTCGGGGCGAACCTGGCCCGCCTCTCGTTGCGTCTGCTGTTCACCGAGTTGCTCGGCACGATCGACAACGTCGAGCTCGAGGCGCCGCCGCGGCGACTGCACTCCAACCTGATCAACGGGATCAAGGAGATGCGGATCCGCTACGACGTGCGATGACACGCGGGGACGCGACCCGATCGACCCCGGCTTCGACCCAGGACGACGACACGGATCCCAACGATCGGGTCCACCACCACGCCCGGGTCGATGACGACCACCCGACCCCGGCCGACGGCACCTACACCACCCTGTGCGGCCTCAAGATCCGCCCACGGCCCGAAGCCGCACGACTTCCCTGCTGTCCGATGTGTGCCCTCTCGATGGGCGCACCCTGTCGCTGAGGTCAGCCGGCCGGGCCCTCGGCCGCCGCGGCGAGTCGTTCGAGCGTGTGCGCCATGCCGGCCCGGGTGTGTTCGGCTCGATCGGCGACGCCCGTCGCGAGCCGGGCCACGGGTTTGAACCACCCGGGGCGCCGGTCTGACCACGTCTCGGTGGCGGTGCAGCCGCCGTCGGTCGGCTCGAACTCGTAGGCCCAGGCGGAGATGGGGATGCCCAGATAGGTGACGTCGAACGCGAAGCGCTCGCCGGGCACGGCGTCGGTCACCGTCACGAGCGTGCTCCAGCGATGGATCCCGTTGCGGTTGCGGCCCCGGAACTTCGCACCCGGCGCGGGGCCGTCGGCACCGCCGACCCACTTGCCGCCGGCGTTCTCGTTCGACCACTCCCCCATCCTCGGGAGGTCGGAGACGAGCGTCCAGAGCGTGTCGGCCGACGCGGCGATGTCCCTCGAGACGGAGAGCGAGTCGTTCATCGCCGCACGGTAGCCGCGGCGTCCTCTCGCTACATTCTCGCCATGGACGTCAGCGAGCAGACCATCGACACGACAACCGACGACGGCGACATGGCAGTGGTCGTCACCCGCCCGGTCGCCGACCCGGCGGGTGGAGGGGCGTGGCCGACCGTGGTGCTCTTCATCGACGCGCCCGGCCTCCGGCCGGCGACCCGCGACTGGATGGCCCGGCTGGCTGGTCACGGCTACCGCGTGGTCGCCCCCGACCTCCACCACCGCCACGGCCGCCTGCGTTTCTACGAGCCGGCCGACATGGCCGCCCACGCCGATGCCCGGCCCACCGTCATGGGCTGGATCGCCTCGATGACCGACGACCAGATCCAGCACGACGCGGAATGTGCATTGTCGGCGGTCGGCCACGGGGGTGATGTCCCCTACGCCGTCGTCGGCTTCTGCCTCGGCGCCCGGGCCGTGTATCGGGCCATGGAGCGCAACCCGGACCGAGTCGTGTGCGGTGCCGCATGGCATCCGTCGTTCCTGGTGGACGACGGAGCCGACTCACCCCATCTCACCGCCGGCGCGCTCGACCGGCCGCTCTACCTCGGGATCGGCGAGGCCGACGAAGTGCAGTCGATCGCCATGCACCAGCCGTTCCTCGACGCGGTGGCCGGGCTCGACCATGTCGATGTCACCACCTTCCCGGGCGCCGACCACGGCTACAGCTGGCCCGGCTATCCGAGCTACGACGAGAACGCGGCCGAGACGAGTTGGACCAAGACGGTCGCGATGTTCGACACCGCCCTGGCTGGCCCCGGCTGACGTTCTCCCTCACCGAGCCCGGGTAGCCTCGGGGTGGAGGGGCAACCCATGACCGATCACCGAGAAGATCCGACCGCCAACAAGGCATCCGATGCCCTGCTGCGCGAAACCCCCGCCGGCCCGGAGCACTACAACTCCCGGGGCAAGCTCAAGCGGGCGTTCTACGAACGTCAGCTCGACGGGCTGCAGGAGGAGCTGGTGAAGCTCCAGTACTGGGTCCAGGAACACGGTCTGCGCGTCCTCGTCATCTTCGAGGGCCGCGGATCGGCCGGCAAGGGCGGAGTCATCAAGCGCATCAGCGAGCGCACGAGCGCCCGCATCGTGCGGACCGAGGCGCTGCCCAAGCCCACCGAACGCGAACAGACCCAGTGGTACTTCCAGCGGTACGTGCCGCTCCTGCCGTCGGGTGGCGAGATCGTGCTGTTCGATCGCAGCTGGTACAACCGCTCCAACGTCGAATGGGTGATGGACTTCTGCACGGAGCAGCAGCATCAGGAGTTCCTGCGGACCTGTCCCGAGTTCGAACGCATGCTGGTTCGCTCCGGCATCATCCTCGTGAAGTACTGGTTCTCGATCAGTTACGAGGAGCAGGAGCGCCGATTCGCTGCCCGCAACGACGAACCGGTGAAGCGCTGGAAGCTCTCCGAGATGGACCTCGAGGAACACCGGCTCTACACCCGCTACTCGATGGCGAAGGACACGACCTTCCAGCACACCGACATCAAGGAGGCACCGTGGTACGTGGTGCCCTCCGACGACAAGCGACGGGCCCGGCTGAACTGCATCAGCCACCTGCTCTCACAGATCCCCTACGAAGACGTGGTGCCCGACCCGATCGAGATCCCCACTCGCGAAGAGATCCCCTACATCCGGCCGCCCATGCAGGAGCAGACGTTCGTTCCGCTGCTCTACTGACCGACTCGGGGGAAGCCCGCCGCGTCAGACCGTGAAGCGGCCACCGCGGATTCGTTCGGCTTCCATCAGTTCGACCTCGTGGGCGCCCGACACCACGATCGCCGGATCGGGCACGAAGTCGAGATCAGGATTGCGGTCCTCGTAGTCGACGGCGTCGAGCATCATCCGCATCGCGTTGAGGCGAGCCTTGTGCTTGCTCTGCGAACGAATGACGGTCCACGGGGCCGCACTCGTGTGCGTGCGGCGCAGCATCTCGTACTTGCGCTCGGTGAAGTCGTCCCAATACTCCTGGGCCTGCACGTCGATCTCGCTCAGCTTCCACTGTCGCAACGGATCGTCTCGCCGGCGATCGAAACGCCGCTGCTGCTCCTCCTTGGTGACGGAGAAGTAGAGCTTCACCAACACCGTTCCCTGGTGCACCAGGTCCTTTTCGAATCCGACCACGCCACGAAGGAAGTCCTCGTGCTCCTTCTCGGTGCAGAAGCCGAACACCGGCTCCACCATCGCCCGGTTGTACCAACTGCGATCGAACAGGACGATCTCGCCGGCGCTGGGCAGGTTGGCCACGTACTTCTGGAGGTACCACTGGCCCCGTTGTTCTTCGGTGGGCTTGCCGAGGGCGACGACCCGATAGTGCTTCTCGTTCATGTAACGCGTGACACGACGGATCGTGCCGCCCTTCCCCGCCGCGTCGCGCCCTTCGAAGAGCACCACCATCTTCATGTCGTTCGCCTCGAGGTGGCGTTGGAGCTTCAGGAGTTCGACCTGATACGGGACGAGCACTTCCTCCTTGCGGATGCGCTTCTTGAGCTTGCGGCGCTTGGCCTGTTCGGTGGCCAGCGCGGCCCGCAGTGCCGCCACCTCGCCGTCGCGTACGCCGAATCGGTCGTCGTGCTCTGCCAGGTGCTCGTCCATCGGATCAGTGTTCCGTTCGTGCGGACGCGGCGCACGAGGCGAAGGTCCCGAGCCGACGGCGCCGCTCAGCCGAGCACGGACTCGACGGCCTCGAGCAACGACGCCGAGGTCGCCGGCTGGGGCACCACGACACACTCGTCATAGTCGTCGGGGTGACGCTCGACAAGGGGGATCGGGGCCTCGACCACCACCGGGGTGTCGGGGAAGCGAGCGAGAATCGTCGCGAGCACCTCACGGTTGCGCGGGTCGTGACGCCCCATCGCGTGCACGACCACATCGGCTTTCGCGACCCCATCGCAGCGGTCGCACTCGACCAGGGCGCAGCGATCATCGGTTGCCTCCGGCCCACCACACGTCCGCACCGAATAGCCGTGTTCGTGGAGGAAGCCGGCGAGCGCCGCCTTCCTTGCGAAGTTGGTCGCCTCGATGAGGACCCGCGGCCGCGAGTCTTCCAGATCCCAGTTGGGCATTGGCAGGGTTCGAGACATGGCGCCTCCTCGCTTCCCAGCGTGGGCGCGACACCGCAGCGCGACCAGGGTCCTACGTCCCCCGTGAGATGCCGGGGTCGCTACATTCGCGGGGTGGACGCGACCGAGAAGACCCTCGACGCCGTCCCGGAGGACTGACCCGTGACCGACATCGACGAGCCGACACCTCCGGTCGATGGCCGAGTCGCCCGTCGCCAACGCAACATCGATGCGGTGCTCGACGTCGTCGTCGACATGTTCACCGAGGAGGCGATGTTCCCGACGATCGAACAGGTGGCGACCCGCTCCGGCCTGTCGCTGCGATCGCTCTACCGCTACTTCGCCGACCCTGGCGAGCTGCTCGAGGCCGCGATCGCCCGGACGTCGCGGAGGGGCCGGGCACTCGCCCGGTTGCCGGCCGAAGGGGAAGGGCCCTTCGCTCGACGAGTCGACGACTTCGTCTCGATGCGCCTCCGGCTGCACGATGCGGTGGGCGCGGCGCAACGCGCGACCCTCGCCAACGCCGCTCGCCACCCCCAGATCCGCACGCAGCTGGCGTTGGATCGCGACGACATGCGGGCGCAGCTCGAGGCCCAGTTCGCACCGGAGATCTCGTTGCGCAAGGGTGCCGACCGCGAGGCCGTCGTCGCGGCCGCCGACCTCCTGACGCAACTGGAATCGATCGACTTCCTCCGTCGACACCGTCGCCTGTCCGTGGAGGAGACCCACGCAGTACTGGTCGGCGGACTCCGGGCCCTCTTGGACTGACGGCGCTCGACCGGCCACCTCCATCTATTGCCAGTCTGTCTGCCAATAGATAGGTTTGGCTCCTGCCCGAGGAGGAACGATGCCGAGCTACGGACAGATCGATCCGGACTATGCCATCACGCTGACCACCACCCCGCCCCAGGACGACGGGCCGGTCTGGATGATCAACCTGATGCGCTACAAGGAGCGCGCCGAGTACGAGGACGGCCGCGAGACCGACCTCACCGGGCGAGAAGCCGACGATGCGTACACGCCGCTCGGCCCTCTGGCCACCGTCGGCGCCGAGATCGTCTTCGCCTCCGAGGTGGAAGACCAGTTCATCGGTGACGAACCTCAGTGGGACCGGATCGCCATCGTGAAGTACCCGACGCGCGCGGCATTCATCGCGATGCAGGCGCTCCCCGAGTTCCAGGAAGCGCACGCCCACAAGGAAGCCGGAATGGCGGAAACGATCGTGATCGGCGGTCGACCCCTGCCGGTCCCCACATCCGACGAGCAGGTCGACTGGGACGACGTGCCCCACCCGCCCACCGGCGAGGACGGGCCCTACACGATGGTCCACGTGATCAGATTCCACGACCCCGACGGCGCGACCACGACCCCCGATCACATGACGGCCTATCAACAGGTCGCGGGTTCGGTGGCTGTGCCCAACGGCATCCGGATCGACGGCTGGTTCTCCGCCGAAGGCACGATCATCGGCGATGGTCGGTCGTGGCACCAGGTCAGGTGCAACACCTTCCCCAGCCGCCGCGCGTTCATGGCCGTCGCCCTGGACCCCGATCGACTCGACGCCCACTCGGAACACCGAGAGACGGCCATCGCCGACACGTACGCCGTCGGGGTTCGCCCCCTGATCAACCGGCTCGCGGCATCGACAGCGGGCCGCGGGTGAGAGTCCTCCGCAGTCCCGACAACGCGATCGACGGTCTGCCCGACTACCCGGCCGAGCAGCGGTGGGTCGAGATTCCGGCGGGCGACGGCCAGCGGCTGCGCGTCCACATGGTCGACATCGGAGACTCGGATTCGCCGGCCGTGGTGATGTTGCACGGTAACCCGTCGTGGTCCTACCTCTGGCGCCACCAGATCGGCCCGGTGGTCGACGCCGGCTATCGGGTGATCGCACCCGACCTCGTCGGCATGGGCATGTCGGACAAGCCTTCGGAGATGGACGACTACTCGGTCGCGGCTCACGTCGAGTGGATGCGTGCACTCCTGGTCGACGCGTTGGGATTGTCCGCCGCGACCTTCGTGCTGCACGACTGGGGCGGCGTCATCGGCATGCGCCTCGCGGCCGAGAACCCCGGCCTCGTGCACCGAATGACGATCTCCAACACCGGCCTGCCGTGGCGCGACATCCACGAGCCACTGCCCGAGGTGATGGAGGAGTCCGGCCTGCTCGCCGACTTCAAGGAGATGGCCCGCGTGGCCCCCGTCTGGGAGCCGTGGGCGATGCTTCCGATGGTGATGGTCACCGAGCCGAGCGCCCAGGTGCAGCACGGGTACCAGGCGCCCTACACCGATCCATCGTTGACGATCGGCAGCCGGGCCTTCACCCAGCTGCTCCCGACCCGGCTCGACAATCCGATGTACCCGGCGAACTACCTCGCCTGGAAGGTCCTCGACGACTGGACCAACCCGGTACTGACGATCTTCAGCGACAAGGATCTCGTGGCGCCCGACGGCTGGAAGCCCAT
>JBDQKM010000035.1:0-22296 GCA_040263275.1 Acidimicrobiales bacterium | reverse complement strand
TGTACCAGGCCAGCACGGCGGCGAGGTTGGCCACGTCCTCGTTGACACCGCTGTCGATCCGCACCGTGAAGGAGCCGACCTCGGTGTCGAACGTCAGGTCGTAGACGGCCCCCGGCTCGATGCACAAGGGCGGTGGCTCGGCGAACTCGGTCGTGCGGGTCTCGCTCCCGTCGGTGGCCGGACACGGGGTGGGTCCGGTGATGGTCGCACCCGCCTGCTCGCCGGCCGCCCACGGGAGGTCGAGGGGAGCGGTCGTGGTGGTCGCGGTCTGCGGATCCGGATCGTCGTTGGCGATCAGGCCCGCGGTCAGCGGCGCGATCAGGGCCAGGGCCAGGAACCCGACCACACCCCCGACCAGGAGGCGGCGCCGGCGCTCCGCCTTGGCGATCGCCGCTTGCTGCCGGGCGGCCTGTTCGGCCGCCGCGACCCGTCGCTTCGTCGTCTGTTGCTTCTTGGCCACCCCGGGAAGCTAACCCGGTTTCGCCCGGTGCCGATGGGCAGGGGAGCGCATGTCTCCCCAACCCCCTACCGATGGCCGCGACGGCCCGAACCCGGACGACCTGCGAGCCGTCGTCGATCGGCACGCGGCCGCGGTGTACCGCGTCGCGCGCTCGATCGTCCACGACCCGGCGCTGGCCGACGACGTCGTCCAGGAGACGATGCTCAAGGCGTGGCGCAGGTCGCCGGTCGAGCCGGGTGAGGAGATCCCCCGCGCCTGGCTGTTGAAGGTCGCCCGCAACACGGCGATCTCGCTCCTGCGCAGCCGCCGCGAAGACCTGCACGGGCCCGACACCCTGCCCGAGGGCCCCGGCGGCGTGTCGACCACCCGCACCGTCGAAGGCCGGGCCCAGCTCGACGAACTGCTCGACATGCTCCAGCACCTCGATGAGGACGCCCGCGCCCTCATCGTGCTCAAGGAGGTCGACGGGCTCTCCTACGACGAGATCGCCTCGACCCTCGACCTTCCCCTCCCCACCGTGAAGACCCGACTCTTCAGGGCCCGCAAGGCCCTGAAGGACCAGATGAAGGAGTGGCAATGACCGCCCGTCACCCGAAACGCCAGCGACTGCAGCGGTGGCTCGACACGGGCGGTCCCCGCCGAGTGTCCAACCACATCGAGCAGTGTGCGCACTGCCAGGAAGTGCTCGACGAACTGTCGGCGCTCGACGAAGGGCTGGTGGCCGATCTGCAGGCGGCGACCAACCCTCCGGCGGACCTGCGCGAACGCACCCACGGAGGCGTCGACGTGCGTCTCCGCAACGAGGCGGCCTTCGGCTCGTTCCTCGATCTGTTCACGATCGGCTGGGACTTCACCCGGGCGATCATCGACCCCGAACTCACCGACCGTGACGGGCCTCATGACGATGACGCCGCGGCCGACCACATCGATGGAGGAGCACGATGACCGATCCCTGGATCTACGCCGCCGGCGCAATCATCGTCGGACTGTTGTCCGGCGTCGTCGGTGCCGCGCTCGTGCGCAGCATCATCCTGAAGGGTCGCGAGGACCGGGCCGAGATGCACGACGCCGCCCGGGCCACGGCGACGTTCCTCTTCCTCTTCTTCACGGCGCTCGGGGTCATCGTGGCCATCGGCTTCGTCAACCCGGAGACACTGGAGCCGATCCCGGCCGACATCCTCCGCAAGTCGCCCCGGATCCTGGCCGCGGGCCTGATCCTGATCGCCGGACGCGCCATCGCCTACGCACTGGGAGGGGCGGTCAACACGGCCTTCGCCGGGTCGGCCACCAGGGTGCGGGGCCAGATCGCGACCGCCGGCCGATTCCTCGTCTACGCCGTTGCGATCGTGCTGGCCCTGGGCCAGCTCGGCGTCGACACGACCATCCTGAGCATCCTGGCCGGGGCCGTCACCTTCGGGTTGTCGGGGGCCTTCGCCCTTCTCGTCGGTCTCGGGGGTCGTGAGATGGGTGGTGAGCTGGCTGCGGGCCGGCATCTCTCCCGGCTGGTGGGGGTCGGCGACACGATCGAGGTCGACGGCGTCGTGGGGCGCATCGTGGCGCTGCATCCGGCGTCGGTCGAGATCGAGAGTGACGGCGCGACGGTGCACGTGCCCAACACCCATCTGTCACGGGGCGCGCTGCGGGTCCACCGCTCCGACGCGACCTGAACTGGGTCGAACGGCCCAGTCGCGAAGAAATCCGAGAAATCGCGCGACTCCGGCCCGTCTCGTGCGTAGTACCGGTGACGCCGCTCAGCGGCAACGGATCACCTGTCGGATTGGACTCCCGAGAGTGCATCTGGAAACGGACCGCCGACCGGGCGGTCCGTTTCCCGTTTTGGCCGGCTCTACCCTGCAGGGATGTGCCGCCCCGTCCTGCCGACCCTGTCGGCGACCTTCGCCGTGGCGGCGTTGCTCGCGGCCGGGTGTTCGGTGCAGGACGGCCCTACCGGTCAACGGGCGCCCACCACCACCACCCGGGCCTCGACCACCACGGTGGCGACCACAACGACCACCGTTCCGCTGTCGTCCGCCGTGATCGAGATCGGACCCGCCGTCTACGAACTCGACGCCGTCTGCGCCGCCGGGGGCGCGAGTGAGGTCGAGGTCGCGGTGAACGGGCTGGATGTCAACGGCAAGCCCGTGGTGGGTCGTATCCGTGCCTTCGAAGCCGAGCCCTACGTGGGGCTGCAGGTGGGCGAGGGCGACGAGGCGGTGCTGTTCGAGCCTCGCCTCGAGGGGGTGTTGCCGTTCGAGTTCGACGGCGAACGCCTCGAGTTCGTCGACGTCGAGTTCGTGACGGATCTCGACCTGCTCACCGGTGAGTTCGTGCCGGGTGGTGTCGGGTCGGTCGTCGTGGAGTGCCTGGCGTTCGTCCGCTCGCTCCCGGCCGACCCGTTCTCCTAGGCGCAGGCCTCGGTCTCGAGCACGAGGGGCACCCGCCCGGACCGCAACGACTCGACCACGCCGTCGAGGGCGGTGAACACCACGCGGAACTCCTGGTCGTTCTCGTCGGCGGGCACGAACACGACGTCGGTGCGTCCGCCGCCGAGATCGACGCGGTTGAGCTGATCGCCGAACAGCTCGTCGAGCTCCTCGTCGGTCGTGCCGATGCCGGCGCCGGAGAGGGTGGTGATCGGGCTGTCGCCGACGATGTCGACGCGCTCGATGGTGCCGTTGTCGACCACGAAGCTGATGCCGGTCGGGGCACCGTCGGGCGTGACCCGGTAGCAGTCAGTGACGGGCTCGCAGTTGCTCATCCGGTGCCCGGACTCCCGCTCGGCCTGGTTGACGGTCAACCCGAACGTGACGGTGTCGAGGCCCACGGTGCTGAGCGACGAGTTGCGTCCGAGCGTGGGCTCGGTCGCGATCTCCTCGTCGGGCACCGTGGTCTCGGTCGTGCCCTCGGTGGTGGTCGTGGTGGTCGTGTCGGGGTCGGAGGTGTCGGGGTCGGAGGCGCAGTCGACGGGGATCGAGGTGGTCACGGGCGCCAGCGCGGTGGTCGTGGTGGAGCTCGTGGTGCTCGTCGATTCGTCGTCGGGCGCCAGCGTGGTCTCGGTGGGATCGGCGGTGTCGCCGTCGTCGTCGCCCCAGCTCAGCACGACCAGGGCGGCGAGCAGAATGACGATCATCGCGAGCAGGACGGTGAAGATCTGGCGAAACGGCACGCTCCCGATGGTAGAGGCCCGAGCTGCCGCCGTGAACGCGGGCTCGTGACGAACGACACATGCCGTGTGGAACCCACGTCACGGAACGGATCCGTGCCACACGGTTGGATGGCTGCTGTGTCCGCAACGGACACGAGCCGGAAGCGCCGGCCGAGTCACCGCAAGGGGAGCACGATGACCGCAACCACGATCACGCCGGCAACCGCCACCCAGGTCCGCACCACGTCGGGCAACGAGCACTGGTGGGAGAGCGTCTGTGGCGAAGTGGGTCGTCGTGCCCGGCGCCGAGTGCGTGATCTCGGCACCGAATACGTGTATCTGCCCGGCGCAGAGATCGTCTCCGAGGGTTCCCGGGCCGAGCGCTTCTCGCTCATCATCGAGGGCGAGGTCGAGGTCGTCGTGAACGGCGAGGTCGTCAACATCCTGACCGCCGGCGAGTTCTTCGGCGAGGTGGCGCTGCTCTACACCCGCCCCGGCGGGCCCGGCAACGCACCGGTTGCGCTGCCCCGCACCGCAACGGTCCGCACCACCGGTGTCACCCGGGTGCGTGAGCTCGACCGGGCCGAGCTGATGACGCTCATGGACGTCGCACCGGTTGCGGCCAGCCGCATCAGCCGCCGGGCGATCGGTCGCCTGGCCGTCATGCGAGGCTGATCCGCCGAAACGAGCGGCTCGTCAACCAAGTGGGCCGCCCGGGACTCGAACCCGGCACCTTGGGATTAAAAGTCCCCTGCTCTAACCCGATGAGCTAGCGGCCCACCGGCGAGGTTAGCGGTCGGTGCCGGGACAACGCCGCCCTGTTCAGGCGCCGAGCTCGGCTGCCTCGATCTCGAGCAGGCGGGCGAAGTTGGCCCGGAGTTCGTCGCGGCGACTCGGGTCGTTCGCCAGGTTGACGAGCTCGTGGGGATCCTGGTCGAGGTCGTACCACTCGTGGTCGTGGTCCTCGAACGCGGCATCGACGTCGAAGAGTTTGGGCGATTCGGCCGGTCGGCCGTCGCGCTCGATGCCGCCGCCGATGCCGTAGTAGCGGGCGTACTTGGTCGCGCCGTCGAAGAACCCGCGCACGGCATAGCGGACGCTGCGGATCAGGGGTGACTGGGCGCTGTCCTGGCTGAAGAAGACGTGGTCCCGTGGCGAGGTGGCAGGGTCCGCGAGCGCGGGTCGCAGGTCGACCCCGGCCAGCGACGGGGTGTCGTCCACGTCGACGCCGCCGAGCGCGCACAGGGTCGCGGCGAGGTCGACATGGGTTGCGAGGGCATCGGTCTCGGTGCCGGGCTGGGTGATCCCCGGCGCCTTGATCGTCATCGGCACGCCCATCACCTCTTCATAGACGCAGGGGAGCTTGGCCCGCAGGCCGTGGGATCCACACGCATCGCCGTGGTCTGAGGTGTAGGCGATGACGGTGTCGTCGTAGATCCCGAGTTCGTCGAGGGTCCCGAGCAGCTCGGCGAGGTTCTTGTCGAGCTCCTCGTGGAGATACGCGTAGTAGTCGAGTTGGCGGAGCCACGACCGTTCGTCGGCGAGATCCATCGTGCCGACGAAGTGCTCGTGGTTGCGAACCTGTCTCCATGCCCGTTGGATCTCGGGCTTGGTGTGGAGGTCGTCGTGGAAGTTCTCGGGCAGGGTGTCGAACCGCTCGGCGTAGTCCTCCGACATCGGCTCGACCGGCACTCCCTCCATCCGCAGGTTCCGCATGAACTCGAAGACCTTGGCATCCTCCGGGTTGGTCCGCTGATAGCTGGGATGGTCGATCGGGTACCACATGATGTCGTGGGGGTTCACCAGGGCGACGGTGAGATGCCACGGCTGGTCGTCGTGGGCATGGTCGCGTAGCCAGTTGATCGCGTCGGCGGTGATGATCGGGTCGAAGAACCTTCCGCTCCACGCGGCCCCGGTGTAGTGCATGTCGTTGCCGCGGAAGTCCTGGTAGCCGTGGCGGGTCATCTCCGGCACGTGCTCGTGGGAGAGATGCCACTTCCCGAGATAGGCGGAGTAGTACCCCTGATCGACCAGGAGGCTGCCGATGGTCGGGATGGCCGGATCGAGGGCGGTGTGGGCGGGGAACGACACATTGTCGGACACCCCGTGTTGGGCGAGATAACTGCCCGTGTAGAGGCTGGCCCGCGACGGCGAGCATGGTGAGGAGTGGGTGTAGTACCGGTTGAACGTGAGGCCGTCGGCGGCCAGGCGATCGTGAGCCGGCATGTCGGCCTTGCCGGAGAGCCAGCCGTTGCGGCGTTCTTCGTCCGAAACGATCATGAGGATGTTCGGTCGGCCGGCCATGGCGGCACCTCCTGGTTCGGGTCCTGCTCGACTAGGCCCGGCGCGCTTCGGATTGCTCTGACTCTGCCAGGTATCCGGCGATCATCGCACGGGTGTCGGCGATGATCTCCTCGTCGGTCCGACCCTCGACCTCGACGAGCCGGCCGGTGCGGACCTCCACCTTGGCCCGGCCCCGCCACGGGACGCGGGGCAACCTGCCGCGGCTGTGCCAGATGTGTTCGGTGTTCACGAGCGCGATCGGCAACACGTCGGCCTTCCCGGCGCGGGCGATCTCGACGAAGCCGGCGCGGATGTCGCCGAGCCCGTCGGCCTCGCGGCGATCCGGAGGCACGATCTTGCCCTCGACCATCACCGCCACCGGGCGGTCGGCCTCGAGCGTCTCCTGGGCGATCTCGATCGACTCCCTTTTGCCGTCGCCCGCCGGGATGCAGCCGATGGTGCGCAGGAGTCGTCCTGCGCCCGGGGCCTCGAAGTACTTGGCCCGCACCAGACATCGCGCCGGGAGGTCGTAGTGCGACAGCGCCTCGATGGCGACGAACAGGTCGGACAGGCTTCGGTGGTTGGCCACCATCACCACCCGGCGGGGGATCTCGTCGCCGAGCTCGGTTGGGTGATACGAGATGCGGCGGAGCAGGTGCCCGAGACGGCGGATCCGCCGAGCCCACTTGTGGAACCGGCGAATGTCGGCGGCTTGTTGGTCGGGGTCCACGGGCACGCAGTGTGTTCTAGTGCCGCGGGGGTCACGTGTGCACGATCGTGGAATCTGGCGTCACGCCCTACCGTGCTGGTGGTGAGCGAGCGCGCCTACACACCTCGGGTCTTGGCGTTGTTCGCAGCCGGTATCGCCTACTTCACGGTGGCCGGGATCTCGTTCCCGGTCCTCCCCCGTCTCGTCGAGGACGAACTCGGCGGTTCGAAGACCGACATCGGGCTGGCCTTCGCGGTGTTCGCCCTGGGCATGCTGCTCGTGCGCCCCGTCGCCGGCGTCGTGTCGGATCGGATCGGGCGGCGCCCCCTGATGATCGGAGGTGCGCTCGGCATCGCCGTCTTCCAGCTCCTCCACGTCCCCGCCGCCGACACCGGCGAGTTGTGGGTTCTCCTGCTCGTGCGGATCATGACCGGCGCGTGCAGCTCGCTGATGTACCTGGCGCAGGCGACCACGGCCACCGAGATGCCCTCGGCCCGGCACCGCGCCCGGGTCTTCTCGACGTTCTCGGTTGCCGTGTTCGTCGGCTTCGCGATCGGTCCGATCCTCGGCGAATCGGTTCTCCAGGCCCACGGGTTCGCATGGACCTTCGCCGTCGCCGCGGCAGCGGCCACCCTCTCGGCACTGGTGGCGCTCGTGTTGCCGGAGACGAAGCCCGACGAGGTCCGGCCGGCCGAGGGCCTCCGTGACGTGTTCCACCCCGTCGCCGCCCGGATCGGACTGGTCAACCTCCTGATCTTCATCACCTTCATGGGGTTCAACGGGTTCATCCAGGACTACAGCGAGGAGTTCGGGATCGAGGAGGCGCGTTGGCTGCTGCTCACCTACTCGGGCACCACGCTCATCCTGCGTTTCGCCGGCGGCTGGGTGATCGACCGCTTCGACCGCCGCAACCTGGCGTCGTTGTCACACACCGTCGTCGCGATCGGTGCGGTCATCCTCGCCACCGCCGACGGGGCCGGCCAGCTCTACGTGGGTGCGTTCGTGATCGCCGCAGGGATGGCCTGGAACGTCCCGCTCCTCATGCTGATCGCGGTCGACTCGGCCGAGGATCACGAGCGTTCGAAGGTCGTCGCCACGGTCACCACGTTCGGCGACTTCGCGAACTCGGCCGGCGCGTTGCTGCTCGGGGTGATCGCCGATGCCGTCGACTACGAGGGCATGTACTTCACCGTGGCGGGCGCGGCCCTGCTCGCCGTTGCCCTCATGCGCAGCCCGTTCATGGCCCCGGTGGCCGGTCTGGGCCCGCGCTCAGAGGCGGTAGCCGCCGTCGACCCCGATGGTCTGGCCCGTGATCGCACCGCCGGCCGGTGACGCCAGCAACACCGCGAGCGGGCCGAGTTCTTCGGGCTCCAGGATGCGGCGCTGGGCCGATTCGGCCTCGGCCGCGGCCCTCGCCTCGACCGGCGTGACGTCTCGGATCCGGGCCAACCGCTCGAAATCGACGAGCGAGGTGTTGGTCCACCCCGGGCAGAGGCAGTTGACCGTGATCCCGTCGGTGCCGGTGATCGCGGCCAGTTGTGACGTGAACCCCACCAGCCCGTGTTTGGCCGCGGTGTAGGCCCACGAGGCTGCGGCTCGGCGTGAGGCGCCCGAACCGATCGAGATCACCCGGCCGTAGCCCTGCGCTCGCATGTGGGGGAGCGCGGCGTGGGTGACCCGGAACGCCGACGTGAGGTTGAGGGTCAGCGTCGCCTCGATGGCGTCGAGGTCGTCGCCGTACGGGTGCTGATCGCCCGGTGCGGTTCCGCCGACGTTGTTGACGAGGATGTCGACGCGCCCGTAGGTGTCGAGCGCGGCCTGCACGGGCCTGACCGCCTCGTTCCGGTCGGTTGCGTCGGCGATCACCGACGTGGCGCGGCCGCCGGTCTCAGCGATCTCGTCGACCACGTGGGTGAGGTCCGTGGCCGTGCGGGCGCTGACGACGACGTCGGCGCCGGCCGACGCCATCGAGTGGGCCAGGGCGCGACCGATGCCCCGGCCGCCACCGGTGACCACTGCCACCCGTCCAGCGAGCACGGCGGAGCTAGCCGCCGTGGGCGGTGGTGACGATGTCGATCGTGTCGCTGTGGAAGACCAGCGGGACGAAGAACGCGGCGGCCGCGATCACGATCGCGGCGGCCAGCACGTTGCGTGACGAGCCGGGGCCGGACGCGATCGTGAGGGCCACTGCGGCGATCAGCCCGATCACGGCCAGCCAGGTCTTGGTGGTCACGGTGTCGCGGTCGAGTCGGTCGCCATCGGTGTTCGCCGCGATCGTCGCTCGGTCGTCGGGCTGGCAGATCCCGCAGTTGGCCCCAACCCCGGTGGGGTAGCGCTCGGGGTTCGCGGCCACGACCTGTTCGACGATCTCGTCGGCGTCGCGAGCTTCGATCCAGGTGACGACGCCGTCGACCGTCATCAGGGCGAGGACGAGGGAGATCAGGGCGAGGGCCAGGCTGCGTCGTGGGCCGTCGAGCAGCGGCGTCTTGTTGACGGTCGAAGTCATGTCGCCCCAGAGTACGACCCGGGAGGGCGGGGACGGAGGCATTCCCGGACTACGGTCCTCGGGCCGATGGAGTCCCGCACGCCGCCACCCGTTCCCCCGGCTCCGACCGAGGTGACGCGCGAGGCGTGGCTCGCCCTGGCGGTTGCGACGTCGGCGGCCTTCCTCGTGGTGATCGACGTGTCGGTGGTCAACGTCGCCCTGCCCTCGATCGCGGCCGACCTCGAGGCCACCACCACCGAGCTGTCGTGGGTCGTGTCGGGCTACAACATCGCGCTGGCGTCGCTGCTGCTGCTGTCCGGTCGGCTCGCCGACCGCCGGGGTCGACGGCGCATGTTCATGACCGGGGTGGTCGGGTTCCTGGTCGGGTCGGCGCTGTGCGGACTCGCCCCCAACGCCGGCGCGTTGATCGCGGCCCGCGTCGTGCAGGCCGTCGGCGGGGCACTGTTGACCCCGGCCTCCCTCGCCATGGTGCTGCCCCAGTTTCCCCTGGCGAAGCGCGGGGTCGCGATCGGCGTCTGGGGGGCGATGGGCGCGTTGGGTGCGGCGTTCGGGCCCTCGGTCGGCGCCCTGTTGATCGAAGCGTCCGACTGGCGACTGATCTTCCTCATCAACGTGCCGATCGGTGCCCTCGTCGTGGTGGCCGCCACCCGGCTGGTCCCGGAGTCGAAGGACACTACCGCCCGCGGTCCCCTCGACCTCGTCGGCGTGCCCATCGGGATCGTCGGCGTGGCCCTCGCCATGTGGGGCATCGTGCGCTCGGAGGAACAGGGTTGGTCGGACGGCTCCGTCCTGTTGCTCATCGGCGCCGGGCTCGTGTTGATGCCGGTCGTGGTCTGGCGCTCCGCCCGCCACCCGGCACCCCTGTTGGATCTGAGCCTGTTCCGGGCCCGGTCGTTCTCCGTCGCCGCGGCGGCGTTCTGGTTCTACTCTCTCGGCTTCACCGCCGGCTTCCTGCTCAACAGCTTCATGCTCCAGCGGCTCTGGGGCATGAGCGTGTTGGCCACCGGCTTCGCGCTCACGCCGGGTCCGATCGTCGGTGCGCTCTCGTCGGCTCCGCTCGGCGGTCTCGCCGATCGCGTCGGCCACCGCTGGGTGGTGACGGCCGGCGCAGTCCTGTGCAGCGGCTCGTATCTCTGGATCCGGCTGACAGCCGGCGAGGAGCAGGAGTTCGTCCGCGTCTTCCTTCCCGCCTCGTTGACGCTCGGGCTCGGGGTCGGCGCCACCATCGCCGGCATGCAGAGCGCGGCGATGTCGGAGATCGCGCCGCACCAGTTCGCCAGCGCCAACGCCACCACCCGCACGGTCCAGCAGGTCGGCTACGCGATCGGCATCTCGGTGGTGCTCACCCTCGCCGCCGATCTCGATCTCGCCGGGTTCCGCGCCGGCTACACCTGGGTGGTCGGCGCCTTCGCCCTCGCGGCCGTTGTCGTCGCCGCGTTCTATCCGTCGGGCTCGGCCGCCAGCCGCGCGGATCAGGTGAACACGTAGTCGTCGGGGTTCGGGGCCTTGGTCCACTGCTGGTAGTTGTGGATCGGCCAGGGCGACAGGGTGAAGATCCGGCCGTTGGCGTTCTTGAAGTGGGTGTGCTGGATCGACCAGTGCGACCAGACCATCTCGTGGATCTCCGCGTTCCGGCGGGCCTCGAACTCGTCGTGCACGTCCTGCTTGGGCTCCATCGTCGTGTGTCCACCGCGGATGAGCTGCTCGATGCAGCCCATGATGTAGGTGATCTGGCACTCGGAGTGGAAGATCAGGCTGCCGCCGTGGGCGAGGTTGGTGCCGGGCCCGTACATGCAGAACAGGTTCGGGAACTCGGGCACGGTGATGCCGAGATAGGCCGAGGGTTCCTCACCCCAGTGTTCGGCCAGGGTCTTGCCGCCCCGACCGCGGATGTCCATCGGCCACAGGAACCGGTTGTGATGGAAGCCGGTGGCATAACAGATGATGTCGACCTCGTGGAGTACACCGTCGACCGTGCGCACACCCTCGGGTTCGATGCGCTCGATACCGGTGCGCACCAGGTCGACGTCGTCGCGCGTGAGACACCGCAGCCACGAGCCGTTGTCCTGCAGCGTGCGTTTGCCGGTGGCCGGATAGTCCGGCACGACGTCGTCGATGAGTTCGGGCGCGTCGACGAGCTGCTCGCGGATCCAGCCTTCGAAGAACCCGCGCGTGGCCGCGTTGCGCTCGCTCACCGCGAGTCCGTCGCTGTCGTCGTAGTCGGGGTCGATCCGTGAGCCGGAGAGGTCGCCGCCCGATCCCGGCCAGAACTGGAGGAAGCGGAACCAGCGACCGAAGAACGGCAGGTGGCGGATCGCCCACTTCTGCCCTTCGGGGACCTTCTCGTGGTAGTTCGGGTTGGGGAACATCCACTGGGCGGTGCGTTGGAAGACCGTCAGGTGTTCGACGTCGTCGGCGATCGTGGGCGCGATCTGGAACCCGCTCGCCCCGGCTCCGACCAGGGCGAACTTCTTGTCCGTGTAGTCGACGCTGTGGTCCCAACGCGTCGAGTGGAACGAGGGCCCGGCGAAGTCGTCGATGCCTTCGATGTCGGGCATCTTGGCCCGGTTGAGCGAGCCCACCGCGCTGATGACGGCCCGGGCCTCGAGCGTGTCTTCGTTGCCGTGCGCGTCTCGGATGACGACCGACCACCGGCCGGTTGCCTCGTCGAGGGTGGCGGCGACCACCTCGGTGTGGAAGCGGCAGTTCGCGTCGATGCCATGGTCCTCCATCACGTTCTGGAAGTAGCGCTGGAGTTCTGGCTGCTGGGAGAAGTACTCGGTCCAGTGGTCGGAGGGTTCGAAGGAGTAGCAGTAGAAGTGACTGCCTACGTCGACGCGAGCCCCCGGGTAGCGGTTCTCCCACCACGTGCCGCCCGGACCGCCGTTCTTCTCGATGATGGTGAAGGGGATGCCCGCTTCCTGCAGGCGGATTCCGGCCAGGAGCCCCGACTGCCCGCACCCGATGACGACCACAGGGAAGTCGGCGCGTGCCTCGGGTGCCACGTCGTCGGCCCAGGCGACGCGGTTCACGTCGACGTCACCGAGCCCCATCTCGTCGAGCATCATCGGGACGACATCGTCGGGGATCTCGTCGCAGCCGACGAAGTTCATCATCTCGTGGAGGAGTTCGGCATCGGGCTGCGACTCCGGCAGGGCGCACCCGTTGTCGCGGAAGCGGATGATCTCGGGGAGGGCGCGTCGCCGCACCTCGGCCTTCGCGTCCTCGTCCATGAACCCCTGGTACTCGTTGAGGAACAGGCCGGCGGGGCGGAGATCGCCCCGCACCCACGACGGATCGCCGGTGATGTGGACCATCGTGCACAGCAGGGTCGGGATGCTGACGTCTTCGAGGGCCGCGGCGATGGCGGCGTCGTCGTCGTCGAACGGGAGGCCGGCGTGGGGGTGACGCTCGGCGTCGGGGGAGGGAGCCATGGGGCCACTGTGCCCGAAGTCCGGGTGTGCGCCCAATCGAGGGGCCGTTCGGGCGGGGGCACGGCCCGGCTAGCCTCGGCGAGATGCACGAGACGGACGTTCCCGAGTCAGCCGCACCGGTCGGTGAGCCCGCCCCGCCGCACCCGGCGGAGGGCGATGCCGTGCTCGACGGGTTCGAGACCGATCTCGACAACGTGTCCGCGGCGCTCGACGCGCTCGACGCCGACGATCTCGACACCGCCGAAGCCCTGGTCGCCGGACTCGGTGAGGCCGACGGCGCTCCCGACCCTGCGCCCGACGCTGCGCCGAGCTGACGTGAAGCGGGTCGTCGGCCTCCTCGGCCTGGCCGGCTTGATCGGTGTCGTGGCGGCCGTGATCGGTGAGTGGGTGGTGCCCACCCGGCCGCGACCGATCACGGCGTTGACCCGTGGGCAGCGGCGGATCGAGATGGGTCGGCTCATGGCCCGGCGGGCGGCCGATCGAGGTGTGACCAAGGCCCGCTCGCGGCTCGCGTCCGACGAGACCCGGCGACGGCTCCAGGCCGAGCTCGAACGCCGTGAGGCCGACGACGTGGTGCGTTCGTTGGGGGAGATGAAGGGCGCCCTGATGAAGCTCGGCCAGATGGCCAGCTATCTCGACGAGGGCATGCCGGAGCCGATGAGGCAGGCGCTCGCCAGCCTGCGGTCCGACGCCCCACCCATGCCCTCGGACCTCGCGCTCACGGAGATCGAGCGCTCGTTGGGCCGGCCCCTCCACGAGATGTTCGCCGAGATCGACGAGACCCCGGTCGCGGCCGCGTCGATCGGTCAGGTGCATCGAGCGGTGACGGTCGACGGTCGCGAAGTGGCGGTCAAGGTGCAGTACCCGGGCATCGCCGAGGCGATCGCCGCCGACCTCGACAACACCGAGCGGCTCGCCATGTTGCTCGGCCTGGTCTATCCCGGGCTCAACCCCGACGAACTGGTCCAGGAGCTGCGCGACCGGATCAACGAGGAGCTCGACTATCTGAACGAGGCGAAGAACCAGAAGGTGTTCGCCGACTACTACGCGGGCCATCCCCATGTGTGGGTGCCTGCCGTCCACGACGACCTCACCACCGTCAGCGTGCTCACGACCGAGTTCGTGCCCGGTCGCTCCTTCGAGGAGGTCTACGACGCCCCGGAGGAGGAGCGTCAGCGCGTCGCCGAGATCGTCTACCGCTTCGTGTTCCGCAGCCTCAACCGTCAGTACCTGTTCAACGGCGACCCCCACCCCGGCAACTACCGCCTGGCCGACGACGGTCGGGTGGCGTTTCTCGACTTCGGACTGGTGAAGCATTTCGCCGAGGACGAGGTCGACCAGTTCGCGGTGCTCATCCGGGCGATGATCGACCGCGACCCGGCGCTGTTCCGCTCGGCGGCCGAGGAGCAGCTGGTCCTGCGCCCCGGCGCCCCGTTCGAGGACCAGGAGATCTTCGACTGGTTCGCGGCCTACTACGAGCTCATCCTCGACGACGAGCCGGTCACGGTCACCACCGACTACACGGTTGACCTGCTCTACCGGACCTTCGACGCGAAGACGCACGACATCCTGAAGCACACCAACGTCCCACCCACCTTCGCGCTCATCCAGCGCATCAACCTCGGCCTCTTCTCGATCCTCGGCCAGCTCGGGGCGACGGCCAACTGGCGGGCGATCTCCGAGGAACTCTGGGTCTGGACCGACGCGCCACCGAGCACGCCGCTCGGCCACGAGGAAGCGGCCTGGTTGGCGACGAAGGCCGCCTAACCGGCCGCGTCGAGATCGTCGAAGCGATCCATCTCGTCGGCCCCGGCCGTCGGGGCGGGTTCGAGCCGGTCGAGGCGGTCGCTCACCGCCAGGAGGTAGCCGGTGGCCCGTTCGGCCAGTGGGTTGCGGTTGACCAGTGCCTCGAACGCGGGGGAGTGGTCGGCGATCCGGAGATGGGCGAGCTCGTGCACGATCACGTGGTCGAGCACCCACGGCGGCACATCGACCAGGCGGTCGGAGACCCGGATGTGGCCGCTGTGGACCGAACACGACCCCCAGCGTTGGCGTTGGGTCTTCGACCAACGGATCGACTCGGGTCTGGGCAGATCGAACTTGTCGGCGAGAGCGGCGGCCCGCGCCTCGAGGTCGATGGCGTGGGAGCGGCGTTCCTGTTCGATCCGCTCGACGACGTCGGTGACGAACTTCTGCTCGTCGCTCTCCGACATCCATGCCGGGATCCGGACCCGGATCACACCGTCGACGATGCGGGCCGAGACGGTCTTGACCCGTCGCTCGGAGCGGATCACCTCGACGGGATAGCGCGACGACATCATCGAACGGAGCCCATCAGAGGATGTCCTGGTTCTCGATGGTCACGTCGTCGGGGGAGAGTTGCACCCGTTCGCCCAGCCGCCAGCCGCGCTCGTTGTGGTGGAGCCAGCGGGCCCCGAGGTTGGCGATGCGCTCGTGGGGGATGCCGTGGTGGCCTTCGAGGCTGTAGATCACGCCGCCGTGGGAGATGATCAGCACATCGCCCGATCCGATCTCGACGCGGACTCGTTCGAGGCCTTCGGTCACCCGGGCGCGGACGTCGCGGTCGGGCTCCCAACCCGGTGGCCAGATCCCCGCATCGAGGTTGCCGGGGAACCGCGTCTCGATCTCGTCGCGGGTGAGTCCCTGGTATTCGCCGGCGTGGCGTTCGCGGAACGAGGGTTCGACGAGCACCGGGCCGATGCCGAGGTGTTCGGCGATGATCATCGCGGTGGTGAGGGCGCGGTCGAGGTCGCTCGCGATGATGGCATCGAAGGCGCCCAGTTGGGTTGCCGCGCCGGCCGCCTGAGCGCGGCCGAGATCGGACAACGGAGGGTCGGCCTGGCCCTGCCAGCGCCCCGCGGCGTTCCACTCCGACTGCCCGTGACGGGCGACAAGCACGTTCAACATGATCAGCGCCGACCGTACCGGCGCGCACTGACAGTGGCGGGGATGGCGATGGGGCGCGCGAGACCCTCCCGCTACGGTGGTTCTCCATGGCCCAGCTCCGCTTGTTCGCCTCGGCCCGAGAGGCCGCCGGCACGAAGCACGACACCGTTCCCGGCGCGACCGTGGGCGCCGTGCTCGATGCTGCGGTGGCTCGCTACGGATCCGATTTCGCAGGCATCCTCGAAACGGCCGCGGTCTGGTGCAACGGCGACCCCGTCGGTCGCGACCATCCGGTCGGCGACCGGGACGAGGTCGCCGTGTTGCCTCCGGTCTCGGGCGGATCCGACGCGGCGGTTCGCTGCAGGTAGGCTGCCGGGTCCGCCGGACACAACCGAGAAGCCGCGACGAGAAGCAAGGTCGACACAACCCGATGATCCCAGATCTCCAACGAGTGCTGGAGCCCGGCTATCTCGCCGGTCTCGCCGAGTCCGCAACCGATGATCTCCGGCACATGCGTTCCGAGTGCACCGATCTCGAGAACGGCGTCTCCTACGTGCGCCGTCTGGCGCAGGGACGCCTCGACGTGATCGTGGCCGAGACCGAGCGCCGCGCCGAAGGCGGCGGTGGCGACCTCGCCGACCTGGTGGCTCGCCTGCCCGAGCTGTTGAGCGACGGTGTCCGGGCGCCGGGATCGGGTCGGGTCGATCAGGAGCTCGATCCGCCCGACGCCGTGGTCGAACCGCTCAGCGCGGTGCTCGACGGTGTGGTCGGGCCGTCCATCATGACCGAGGTCGCCGATCTCGGCGACGACGAGCTGTCCGCGGCGATCATCGCCCTGCGCAATTTCGAGGAGCGACTGTCGACGAGTCGCCGGTCGCTCCACGACACCATCGACTCGCTCAACGACGAGCTCGCCCGTCGCATCGCCGGCGGAGAAGCGTCCACCACCCCCTCATGATCGTCGGCCCTGCGCTCGTCGGCCGGTCGCCCGCCCGCAGGGTCATGGAATGTTCGGTCGGCTCCCGGCGTTGGGGCCGGTCGTGAGCCGCGTCGCCGTTCTGTCCCTGCACACCTCGCCCCTGGTCCAGCCGGGGCACGGTGACGCGGGCGGGATGAACGTCTACATCCGTGAGCTCGTGTCGTCGTTGGCCCAGGGCGGCACCGACGCCACGGTCTACGTGCGCCGTTGGGCCGATGATCTCCCCGACGTGGTCGAGGTCGAGCCCGGCTTCCGGGTCGTCCACGTCGACGCCGGCCCGATCGGGCTCGCCAAGGAGGCGTTGCCCGACATCGTCGACGAGTTCACCGAGGCCGTCGGGCGCGATCTCGTCGAGCGTCCCGCCGATGTCATCCACGCCAACTACTGGCTCTCCGGAGTGGCCGGCCACCGGCTGAAGCACCAGCTCGATCTGCCGCTGGTCACCACGTTCCACACGCTCGCCCGGGTCAAGGCCGAGACGGGCGACGTCGAGCCGCAGCGTCGTATCGATGCCGAGGCCGAGGTGATCCGCTGCGCCGATGTGATCACCGCCAATTCGGTGACAGAGCTCCACGAGCTCGTCACCCACTACGGGGCCGATGCCGACCGGGTCGAGGTCGTGCCGCCCGGGGTCGACCATGCGTTCTTCTCGCCCGGCGCCCGCGACGGTGCCCGGGCGGCTCTGGGGCTCGGTGCATCGCCCCTCTTGCTCTTCGTCGGTCGCATCCAGCCGCTGAAGGGTGTCGACGTCGCCGTCGAGGCGCTCGCGGAACTCGACATCGACGACGCTCGACTCCTGATCGTCGGTGGGTCGAGCGGGATCGAGGGCGACGACGAGGTCCGCAAGATCGAGAAGTTGATCGCCGATCGCGGCCTGGTCGACCGGGTGTCGATGGTGCCGCCGCAGCCGCACCACGTGCTGTCGACCTACTACCGCGCCGCCGACCTGTGCCTGGTGCCCTCGCGGAGCGAGTCGTTCGGCCTGGTCGCCCTCGAAGCGGCGGCCTGCGGCACCCCGGTGGTCGCCTCCGATGTCGGTGGTCTCCGCACCCTCGTCGAAGAGGGACGCACCGGATTCCGGATCAGTGGCCGCGACCCCCGCGACTACGCCGCAGCCACCCGACGGATCCTCGACTCGCCCCTGCTGGCCGACGAACTCTCGCGACAGGCGGCCGAGGCTGCCAACAGCTACACGTGGACCACGATGGCCGCTCGGCTCCGCCGGGTCTACACCGACCTCGGTCTGCGCGAACCCGTCGACTGTCTCGCCTGACATCGTGCAGTCACCGCCGGCCACGCCCGCCGAACTCGCCGCGCTGGAGCGGCGGATCGACGAATGGCTCGCGGCCGAGATGGCCGACAACCCGGCGATCGATGCCGTGGAGCGGGCCGAAGGCGACGTGACCCGCTGGTTCATCCGGTTCCTCGGCGAGGAGAAGGACGTGTGGACCGCCTGGTGGACGTTGGGTCAACGCACCCTCGGCTTCGAGACCTTCCTCATGCCGGCGCCGGAGGAGAACCGGGCCGAGGTGTTCGAGCACCTCCTGCGCCGCAACCACAAGCTGACCGGGCTCCACCTCGAGTTGGGTGCCGAGGACGCGGTCTTCCTGCGGGGATCGCTGCCGGTGGCGGCCGTCACCGACGCCGAACTCGACCGCATCCTCGGGTCGATGTGGGCAGCCGTCGAATTGATCTTCCGCCCGGCCATGCGCCGCGGCTTCCCCTCTCGCTTCAAGGATTGACTTTCACCTCATCTCATGTATATTCGCGCATGACCCGGTGGAGGCGCGAAGCGCTCGGGGAAGTGCGCGGGTCCTGCCTCCACCGGGTTTCGCATACGGTGTCGGGCCGTGACCAAGCTCCAGATGATCGGTGGCGGCAAGATGGCCGAGGCGCTCCTCGGCGGGATGATCGAAAAGGGCTGGGCGCAGCCCGACGACCTGCACGTCGTCGAGCCGGTCGCCGCTCGGCGGAATGAGTTGACCGAGCGGTATCCGGGGCTCTCGGTCGGGACCGAACCCGTCGCCGGCGCCGATGCCGTCGTGGCGGTGAAACCCGATGTGGTGCCCATGGTGCTCACCGGCCTCGCCACCGCCGGCGTGCGCCGCGTGCTGTCGATCGCCGCCGGCGTCCGCACCGCCGCCATCGAAGCGGCGATGGGTGAAGGCACGGCCGTGGTGCGCTGCATGCCGAACACCCCGGCCCTGGTCGGTCAGGGCGCGGCCGGCATCGCGGCCGGCGCCCGTGCCGACGCCGACGATCTCGAGTGGGCGGCCGGGATCCTCGCCGCCGTCGGCATCGTGGTCACTGTCGACGAGGTCGACCTCGACGCCGTCACCGGACTTTCCGGATCGGGTCCCGCGTACGTCTTCCGGATGGCCGAGGGCCTCATCGCGGCCGGCATCGCCGAAGGACTCGATCCGGCGACGGCCGACGCGCTCGCTCGCCAAACCCTGCTCGGCGCGGCCACGCTGCTCTCGAGATCGGGCGAGGACCCGGCGGTGTTGCGCACCAACGTGACCTCGAAGGGCGGCACGACCGCCGCCGGTCTCGCGGTGTTCGACGACGCCGACTTCCTCGGCCTGGTCGCCGATGTCGTCCGTGCTGCCGCCGAGCGATCCCGCGAGCTGGGCGCCGAGTGACCACCGACCCGACCGCACCGGTAGCGTCGCGAGCGTGAACCCGCGTTTCGACACCGTCTCGTTCCTGTCCGACTTCGGACACGGCGACGAATTCGTGGGTGTCGTCCACTCGGTGATCCGCTCGATCGCCCCCCATGTCGCCGTCATCGATGTCACGCACGGCATCGCCCCCCACGACACACGGGCCGGTGGCCTCGCGCTGGCCCGCGCCGCGAACTATCTGTGTCCGGGAGTCGTCGTCGCCGTGGTCGATCCGGGCGTCGGCACGGCGCGGCGCCCGATCGCCATCGAGGTCGGCGACGGTGCCTCGTACCTCGTCGGCCCCGACAACGGGCTCCTCGCCCCGGCCGTCGGTCTCGTCGGTGGGGCGACCCGGGCGGTCGAGCTCGTGTCTCCCGACCATCGCCTCGATGCTGCCGGTGGGTCGACGTTCGACGGCCGCGACGTGTTCGCCCCCGCAGCCGCACATCTCTGCAACGGCGTGCCCATCACCGACCTCGGTCCCGAGATCGACCCGGCCGGACTCATGCCCGGCATCCTCCCGGTCAGTCAGATCGAGGGCGAGACCCTCGTGTGCGAGGTGCTCTGGGTCGACCGGTTCGGCAACTGTCAGCTCAACGTCGATCCGCTCGAACTCGCCGCGTTCGGTGAGCTGCTCAGCATCACGTTCAGCGGCGACGACCGGGTCGGCATTCGCGCCGACGCCTACGACGACATCCCGACCGGGCGGGTCGGTCTCGTCGTCGATTCGAGCGGTCTGCTCTCCGTGGCCGCAGCCCGCACCTCGGCCGCCGCCGAGTTCGGTTTGGGCGAGGGTGACGAGGTGCGGATCTCGACCCTCGCCGACGGCACCAACCCTGGCGTCGTCACCCCGGTCGAGCTGGGGAGACGACCCTGATGCGGTCGGGTACCACGCTCGTGATCGCCCTCCTGCTGATGGCCATCCTGGCCGCCGGCGCGCTGCAGTTCTTCCTGCTCGCCCGCTGAGCGCGAGAGCCCTCAGCCGGTTCCGGCCACCCGATCGCGGGTGAAGCGGGCGGCGCCGCGCACCACGAGGGTGAGGGCGATCACCCAGATGACGCCGCCGATGGCGAGCGCCAGTGGGGCATCGACGAGCAGCAGACCGGTCGACTGACCGACCGCGAGGAACACCAGCGGCAGGATCACCGCACCGCCCAGCTGGTTCGCTTCCTGGGTGGTGCGGCAGCGGGCCGAGACCCGCACCATGATCCCGAGACCGAGCGTGGCGATGGCCGGCGCCACCCAGAAGATGACGATCAACCAGAGCGCGTTGGGCACGACGAGGCCGTCGACGATGCCGTAGGACACGGCGTTGGCGACCACGGTGAAGCAGGCGAAGCCGATCCAGGAGACGGCCACCGCGGGCAGGAAGCCCGTCAGGAACTTGGCGATGAAGAGATCGCGGTCGGCGATCGGCAGGTGCAGGAGCGTCTCCATCGTGCGCCGCTCCTTCTCACCGGCGAATGCATCGGCGGCCAACACGGCTGACACCATCAGCGGCACGATGAGGAAGAGGGGAGCGAGGAGGAACCCGAGCACGAGGGTCAGCAGCTGCTCCTCCTGAGGGAGGCTCGAGATGGGATCGGCCAGCTGCGAGGGGAGGGAGTCGAGGAACTCGATACGGGCACCGGTTCGGCTCGCTCGGCGCGCCGCGTAACCGACCACCAGCGGCAGCACGACCATCAGGATCACCGGCACGGTGAGCATCGGGATCACGACCGCCTTGCTGCGGCGCACGGCGCGGAGGTCTCGGGCCACGATGGCCCGGATAGCGTGGACGTCGGGGCCGGAGCGGCGG
Source organism: Acidimicrobiales bacterium (assembly GCA_040263275.1). Lineage (GTDB taxonomy): Bacteria > Actinomycetota > Acidimicrobiia > Acidimicrobiales > Aldehydirespiratoraceae > JAJRXC01. The sequence goes on along the minus strand of JBDQKM010000035.1, from coordinate 1,412 downwards.
CCGGCCGAGGTGGGTGGCGCGGTGGACGGCGGCGCGGCGGTGGGTGAGGTGGCGGTCATCGCTGCTCCGTGGCGAAGCTCGACTCCAGCGCGAAGTAGACGTCCTCCATCGAGGCCTGGCGGATCGTCGCCCCGAAGACGTCGATCCGGCAACCGGCGAGGGTGGCGAGGACCCTGGCCATCGTGGCCCGGTCGCGGATGGCGATCGTCGCCCCCGTCGCCCGGGCCTCGGTGCGCAACACGCCGTCGACGCTGTCGACGAGATCGAGCACGGCCTGGCTCACGGGGCCGCCGAAGTCGAGATCGGCGGGCACGCCGTCCCACAGTTCGGCCGCGAGGTCGTCCGGCCGCCCGAGGGCCCGGAGCCGTCCACGGTCGAGGACTGCCATGCGGTCGGCGACCCGTCCGGCCTCACCGAGGAAGTGGGTCGCGAGGAGCACCGTGCGGCCATGCTCGCGGGCGAGGGTGCCGATCAGGTCGGTTACCTCGCGTGTGGCGGCCGGGTCGAGACCCGAGGTGGGCTCGTCGAGGAAGAGGATCTCGGGGTCGTGCAGCAGGGCGCGGGCCAGCGCCAGGCGCTTGCGCTGACCGGTGGAGAACCCCGCCGTGCGGAGGTCGGCCATGTCGCGCATGGAGAAGCGATCGAGCTGGGCGGCCACCCGGTCGTGGGCATCGGCGATCGAGAAGCCGCGCATTCGAGCCGTGTACTCGAGGTTCTCGCGTGCCGTCAGTCGGTCGTCGAGTCCGGCGTTCTCGGTGAGCACGCCGGTGCGTCGCCGAACCTCGTCGCCGTCGACCGTGGGGTCGAGTCCGAGGACCCGCACCTCCCCGCGGTCGGGGGTGAGCACCCCGTTGAGCATGCGCACGGTCGTGGTCTTGCCGGCACCGTTCGGGCCCAGGAGGGCGAGGACTTCACCGCGCCGGACCTCCAGGTCGAGGCCGTCGACCGCGATCCGATCGTCGAAAGAACGAGAGAGGGCGCGTGTGGTGATCGAGGGGGCGTCGGTGGCCGTCATCGAGATCAGGTCCCGACCTGGTCGAGCATCTCGAGCAGGACGATCATCCGTTCCGAGGTGATAGCCGGAGCCGGGAGCGGTGCCACGGTCGTGGTGGTGGCCGGCGGTGCGGTCGTGGTGGGCGGGGCGGTGCTCGGCGCGGCCGTGGTCGGCGGTGCCGTGGTGGGCGCGGTGGTGGCGGGCGCGGTGGACGTCGGCGCCGGGGCCGCGCCTTGGGGTTGGAGGAAGCGGTGGGTCGTGTAGAGGGCGGCGTCCTTCCATACGACGCCCACACCGATCTCGACGAACGACGGATCGATGATGTTCGCGAAGTGGCCCGAACTGGCGATGAAGGCATCGACCAGCACCTGCACGTTGGCGCCGACACCGACGTTCTCGCCGAGCTTCTTCCACGAAC
>JBDQKM010000034.1:0-22392 GCA_040263275.1 Acidimicrobiales bacterium | reverse complement strand
GACGCAGGGCGTCGTCGTCGCCACGCACGAAGGCGGCTTCGGCGTCGCCCAGGTGGCGGATCTCGGCGGGGGTCACGCTCACAGCGTAACCGTCATCGAGAGCCTGCTCACGGTCGGGGTTGGTCAGGGTGATGGTCATCGTGGGTTCCTCGTCTCGCGCCGGCGGCGAGCCGCACCGACCACCTGGAGGGGAAAGGTCGGGGCAACTCGCCGGGCGGAGCAAACCGTGGCGGGAGGGTTCACTCGGGGGTGACTACGCCGGGGGGAGGAGGACGGCGTCGATGACGTGGACGATGCCGTTGGAGGCAGCGACGTCAGCGGCGACCACGGTGGCGCTGTCGTTGATGACGACGGAACCGTCGACCACGGAGATGGTGATCTCGGCACCGTTCACGGTGGCGGCGGACTGGCCGTCGAGGCTGATGGCGGTGGCGGCATCCACTTCACCGGCCACGACGTGGTAGGTGAGGATGTCGGCGAGGCCTTCGGAAGCGAGGAGCTCTTCGGCGGTCAGGCCGAGGTCGGCCAGCGCTGCGGCGAAGGCGTCGTCGGTCGGGGCGAAGACGGTGAAGGGGCCTTCACCGGACAGGGTGTCGACCAGGCCGGCAGCCTGGACTGCAGCCACGAGCGTGGTGAAGTCGTTGGCGATGGCCACATCGACGATCGTGCCGGCAGCGGACTCGCCACCGTCACCCTCGCCGTCCTCTGCGGCTGCAGCGGTCGTGGTGGTGCTGGTGTCTTCGTCGTCGTCACCGCACGCGGCGGCGAGCAACGAGAAGGCGAGCAGTGCGGACAAGAGGCGCAAGAGGCGCTTGGACATTTGGGGGTTCCTTTGCAGGGGGGAGTGTGTGTACAACCCCTATTACGAACCCGGGTGCGGGTGCGGATGCACCCATTCGCGAAACTCTCGGATCAGGCGCGTTCGCGCAACAGTTCGGCGACGCGGAAGGCGAGATCGACGGACTGGCGGCCGTTGAGCCGAGGGTCGCACATGGTCTCGTAGGCCTCGGCCAGGTCGCCGTCGACGAGGCCGTCGCTGCCACCGAGGCACTCGGTGACGGCATCGCCGGTGAGCTCGACGTGGACGCCGCCGGGCCAGGTGCCCTCCTGGGCGTGGGCGGCGAAGAAGCCGCTGATCTCCTTCAACACGTCGTCGAAGTGGCGGGTCTTGTGGCCGCCCTCGGCCGTGTAGGTGTTGCCGTGCATGGGGTCGCAGGCCCACACCACCGGGTGGCCGGCGTCGCGTACGGCGGCCAGCAGCGGGGGAAGCCCCTCGGTCACCTTGTCGGCACCCTGGCGGACGATCAGGGTGAGCCGGCCCGGCAGCTTCTCGGGGTTGAGGGCCTCACACAGACCGAGCACCTCGTCGGTGGTGGCGGTGGGGCCGACCTTGCAGCCGAGCGGGTTCTGGACACCGCGCAGGAACTCGACGTGGGCGCCGTCGAGTTGGCGGGTGCGCTCGCCGATCCAGAGCATGTGGGCCGAGCAGTCGTACCAGTCGCCGGTGAGGGAGTCCTGCCGGGTGAGGGCTTCTTCGTAGTTGAGCAGGAGCGCCTCGTGGGAGGTGTAGAAGTCGACCTCGTGCAATGCCGGCACCGTGTCGCCGTTGATGCCGCACGCGTTCATGAACGTGAGCGCACGGTCGATCTCGTCGGCCATCTGGGCGTAGCGCTCGCCGGCGGGGGAGGAGGCGACGAACTCGCGGTTCCAACTCGACACCTGACGAAGGTCGGCGTAGCCGCCGCTGGTGAAGGCCCGGAGGAGGTTGAGCGTCGACGCCGCTCGGTTGTAGGCCCCGAGGAGCCGTTGGGGGTCGGGTCGGCGCTCGGCCTCGGTGAAGCCGATGTCGTTGACGATCTGGCCGAGGAACGACGGGAGCTCGGTGTCGCCCTGCGTCTCGGTGGGACTGGAGCGCGGCTTCGCGAACTGGCCGGCGATCCGGCCGACCTTCACGAGCGGGATGCCGCCCGAGTAGGTGAGGACCACGGACATTTGGAGGATCACCCGGAGCCGGTCGCGGATCGAGTCGGCCGAACTCTCGAATGACTCGGCGCAATCGCCGGCTTGGAGAAGGAACGCCTCGCCGGCGGCGACGCTCGCGAGCTGGCTGGTGAGATTGCGGGCTTCGCCCGCGAAGACCAGCGGAGGCTGGTCACCCAGCGTCTTCAACGCCCGATCGAGCTCGGCCGAATCGGGCCAGGCCGGCTGGTGCTTGGCCTCACGGGTGCGCCAGCTGCTGGGACTCCAGGTGGTGTTCACCCGACAAGTCTGCTGCGGGGAGCGCCCGGCTTCCAACCAATTGGCCCACGAACCTGTGGAAAACGGCCGAAGCCCCCGCCCAAGGGCGGAGGCTTCGGTTCAGCGTTCTCGGTGGAACGGCCTGGGATCAGGCGGCATCCACAGTGTCGGCGATGCTCGCGGCGTGCTCACGCACGGAATTGATCGCCCGCTTGACGAGACGACGAGCGGCTTCGGCGGTGACACCGAGGTCTTCGCCGACCTCGCGGTAGGACCGCTTGCGGCCGTCGCCGAGACCGAATCGCTGCTCGACCGCGTACTTGGCGCGCTCGTCGAGGATGTCGAGAAGGCCGGTGACCATCTCTTCCTCGGCCTTGGCCATGACCTCGACCTCGGGACCGGGGTTCGAGTCGGGCAGCAGGTCGACGAGCTCGTTGGAGTCGTCGTCGCCGATGGTGCGGTCGAGGCTGGTGGGCGTGGTGAGCCGGTGCAGACGAGCGTGCTCGTCGTCGAGCTCGTCGCCGTCACCCGAGACCGCACGCAGGGCGGCACGCAGGGAAGCGGACCGGTCGCCGGGGAGGCGGACCAGGGAGGCCTTCTGATCGAGGGCACGACCGATGGCCTGGCGGATCCAGAAGGTGGCGTAGGTGGAGAACTTGAAGCCCTTGCGCCAGTCGAACTTGTCGACCGCGTGCTCGAGGCCCAGGTTGCCTTCCTGGATGAGATCCAGGAGCTCCATGCCGGGGGGAAGGGGGTAGCGGCGAGCCACGCTCACCACGAGCCGCAGGTTGGCCCGGATGAACCGGTCCTTGGCGGCGGCCGCATCGCGGATCGCACGATCGAGCTCACGGCCCTTCTCGCCATCTTCCTTGCGGGCCTGCGCCTCGAAGCCCTTCTCGATGACCTGGGAGAGCTCGCGCTCTTCCTGGGCATTGAGAAGCGCAACCGCGCCGATCTCGTTCAGGTACTGTCCAACAGAATCGCTCATGACAACTCACTCAACGGAAACCGCACACGCGGTATTCCCGATTTCGTTCTGGCACTTCTCGCTTGGTTAGAAATGCCTTGGGGTGGGGTTTGGGGGGAAGCCAGGTACCGTGTGCTCGCGATCGTTTACGCGCGCCGCACTTCGGTCCAGCCGGAGTATTGAACACCATGGCGCGCCAAATGTCAGGTCAAAGCGATATGACTTCCGTCACGTTGGTGACGTTGTGTGGTATTCCCGCCGACATCTCGCATCGCGGAGCCGCCTCGTACACTGCTGCGGGTGAGAATCGGCGTATTCGGCGGCACGTTCGACCCGCTGCACAACGGCCATCTCATGATCGCGCTCGAGGTGCGACATCGGCTTGCCCTCGATCGCATGCTCCTGATCGTCGCCAACGATCCGTGGCAGAAGTCGCACACCACGGTTGCGCCTGCGGCCGTGCGGCTCGAACTCGTGACCGACGCGGTCGAACGGGTGAACGACCGCATGGGCGTGCGCGCACTCGAGGCGAGTGATCTCGAGATCCGGCGGGGCGGCGCCACCTACACAGCCGACACCCTGGCCACGCTTCGCCGGCAGGCTCCCGACGACGAGCTGTTCCTCCTGATCGGTTCCGACACCGCGGCTGGACTCGATTCGTGGAAGCGCCCCGACGAGGTGCGCGCCGCCGCAACGACGGTGGTGGTCGATCGGGGCGGTCGTGAGGGGGGCCGCCCGCCCCATGGCTGGGACCACGTGGTTGTCGACGTCCCGGTGATGGAAGTGTCGTCGAGCGATCTGCGCGAGCGGTTCGCCACGGGCGCGCCCGTCGAGGCGCTGATCCCGCCTACGGTCATCGACGGCATCCGCCGACACGGCCTCTATCACTCCGCATGACCCTCCCCACCAGTCCTTCCTCACCTGCGGACGATGCCGCGCCGGTCGAGGTAGCGCCGCCGAGTCGCCCACGTCGTCGACCGGCCCCGCCGGCCCACCCCTTCTTCCGATTCCTGTTTCCCCTGCTGGTGGCGGTCGCCGGAGTCGCTGTGGTCCTGCTGTGGCGTGAAGGGGCGAAGGCCGTGCTCGACACGACCGACGGCACCGACGTCGCCGCGGTCGACGACCCCGCCGCGCCAGGCTTCCTCGCGTTCGCGACGCCCACTCCGACCCTGTTGGTCGCCCATGTCGACGAGGCCGACCGGCTCACCGGAGTCACGGTGCTCGCCCGGACGTCGCTCGACGAGGGCGGCAACCTCGTCGTGTTCTCGCCTGACATGCTCGTCGAGCTCTCCGAAGGGGGAGTGATCCTCGGACCCGAGTACGAGCGCGGTGGTGGCGATGCGCTCGAAGCGGTGCTCGGTGAGTATCTCGGATTCGGTTTCACCGAGAAGGAGCCGACGATCATGAGCGAGGAGCGTCTCGCGACCTTCCTCGCTCTCGTGGAGCCCATCCCGTACTTCCTGACCGACGACCTCGTGCGGGCCGACGCCGACGGGGTGGAGGAAGTGGTCTACAGCTCCGGGTTCGCCCAGTTCACCGGCGTGGAGCTCGCCGAGATCTTCGGCTGGCGCAACCCGTCGGAGCGAGACGCCGGTCGGTTCACCCGCCAGCTGGCCATCTGGGAGGCCTGGCTCGCGCAGATCGGCGAAGCCGACGACCTGTTCGGGGCGACGCTGCCGTTCGTCGAGGGGTTGCCGCCCTATCTCCGGGCCCTCGGAACCGGCACTGCCAGTCTCGAGCTGGCGCCCGCCAACGCCGTGGACTTCGACCCCGACAACCCGTTCTACGCCCTCGCGCCGGGCAACGAGGACTGGCCGATCGAGAAGGGTCGGGAGACGGTGCCGGTGCCGATCGGCTACGCCCCGGGCGTGTGGCCGACGGTGCAGCTCCTCGACGGCACCGGCGACGCCGACACTCGCAATGCCTTTCTCCCTGCGGTGGTCGCCGCCGGTGCCGAGATCGTCGTGGTCGGCAATGCGCTGGCGTTCGACGTGGCGGAGACGTCGGTCGTCTACCACGACATCCTCGATGAGGACCGGGCACGAGCGCTCGGCGACTCGCTCGGGGTGCCGGTGCGGTTCGAGGAAGATCTCGACCAACCCGCGCAGCTCACCGTTACCGTGGGGGCTGATTCCGCCGACCTGTTAGCGAGAGTGCGTGAGTAGTTCGACCGACGAGATCCAGCAGTGGGTCACCCTCGCGGCCGCCGCAGCAGACGACAAGAAGGCCGCCGATGTCGTGATCATCGACATCGGCGAGGTCTTTGCCGTCTCCGACTATTTCCTGATCGCCAGCGGCTCGAACCCCCGTCAGGTCCACGCGATCGTCGACGGCATCGAGGAACGCCTCAGCGAAGCGGGTGGCCCCAAGCCCGTGCGGGTCGAAGGCAAGGAAGCGCGCGAGTGGGTGCTGATGGACTACGGCGCCTTCGTGGTCCACGTCTTCCACCAGGAACAGCGCGACTTCTACCAGCTCGAGAAGCTGTGGGGCGACCGTCCCCGGCTCGAGTGGGAACCCCTGCGCACCCCCGAAGCTGGCTGACTTCCGCGGCGACCACAGTCGACTGACTACGGTCTGGGCGTGCGCTTCCTTCGCCTCGCCCCGCTGGTCATCGTGTTGGCCCTCGTCGCCGCCGCCTGCTCCGACGACGGCGGTGATTCGGCGCAGGCCGGCGACGACACGACGACAACGACCACTGCACCGTCGGTCACGACCACTGCGGGGGTACCCGAGTCGTCGACGACCACCGTCCCCGTCGACGAACCGGCAGCTCCCTCCCGCTACGAGGGCTACGTGACCGAGATCTACGACGATCCGGCAGTCTGGATCTGCTGGCCGGGGGCGGACGACATCTGCGCAGAGAGTCAGGACCTGACGCTGGTCTTCGGCGACGGGTCGCTCGAAGTCGTGCCGTTCGAGGCGGTCGACGACGCACCGGTGGACTGTTTCTACGTGTACCCGACCATCAGTTCCGACTTCACGCCCAACAGCGACTTCGAGCCCGCAGCCTCGGAGGAGATCTTCACCGCCCGTAGCCAGGCGGCCCGCTATGGCTCCGTGTGCCGGGTGTTCGCCCCTCTCTACCGGCAGAACACGATTCCCTCCATGCTCGGCCAGGTGGAGGCCCCGGACGGGGTGAGCACCCGCGAGGTCGCGTACGCCGATGTCCTCGACGCCTTCAGCCACTACATGGCGACAGCCAACGAGGGCCGGGGAATCGTGCTGCTGGGCCACTCGCAGGGCGCGGGCATGATCAGCCAGCTGCTGCAGGATGAGTTCGACGGGGTCGACGGCATGCGGGAGCGGTTGGTCACCGCCCACATTCTCGGGTCGCGGGCACCGACCTTCGAGACGATCGCGCCATGTGCCGAGGTCGGGGAGGTGGGCTGCATCGTCAGCTATGCGACGTTCCGTTCGACTTCGCCGCCGCCGTCGAACTCGTTGTTCGGTCGGACCGAGACCGGGCCGGCGCTGTGCACCAACCCCGCGAGCCTCGACGGGTCGGCGACGACCATGCAACCCGAGTATCTCTTCGGGGCGGGAGAGGGAGGGCTCACGGGTCTGAGCCCGTTCGCCGACCCGGCGGATGCCGAGGCGATCTCGACGCCGTGGATCGGCTATCCGGACTTCATCGTGGGTGAATGCGTCGACGATGGCACGTTCGGCTACCTGTCTGTCGAGATCCTGGGCGATCCGAGTGATCCCCGCACCGACGACATCGGCGGCGACCTCACGCCGCAGTGGGGCCTGCATCTCGCCGACGCCCAGGTCGGACTGGGTGACCTCGTCGACCTGGTCGAGGCCCAGGTCGCGGCCTACGTCGGCTGAGGAACGAAGAAGCCCAGACCGGGCATTCGCCTGACCTGGGCTTTCGGGCTGTGGAGCTAAGGGGAATTGAACCCCTGACCTCTTCCATGCCATGGAAGCGCTCTACCAACTGAGCTATAGCCCCGAAGTGTTCGGGTCGGAATCGTAGCAGGCGCCGCGGAGCCTCCCACCCACCAAACACACCCCGGCCTAGCGTCGCGGCGATGCCTTCCACCCGCCGGATCGTCGCTGCCGTCACTGCAGCCCACGCGGTGGTCGGCGCGTGGATCGGCACGTCGATGGCCGGGCCGCTGCTCGCCATCGACGATCTCGCGTACTTGGCGATGGGGCGCACCCTCGCCGGCGGGGGAGCGGCGCCCCTCGGCGCCCAGCCGCCCTACGGCGTGCTCTATCCGGTCCTCCTTGCACCGGGGTGGCTCGTCGGGCTCGACGAGTCACAGATGATCGTCTTCGCCCAGATCGTCAATGCCCTGCTCGGGGCCGCGCTGGTGCCCGTGCTCTACGCCCTGGTGCGACGCCTGACCGACGTCGGATTCGGTCGCGCCCTGGGCGCCGCCGCGATCGGGGCGTCGCTTCCCGCCGCGCTGCTGACGGGCACGATCGTGTGGACGGAGCGGCTCCTGCCGTTGCTCGTCGCCCTGGCGATGCTGGCGCTGCTCCGTCTGCGCGACGAACTCGGCATCGGCCGCACGGTCGAAGTCGCGGCAGTCGCCGTCGCACTCGTCGCCACCCACCCGCGCATGATCAGCGTGTCCTTCGTGGTCGTGGCCGCGGCGGCGTGGTTCCTCGTCCGTGGCGCCGCGCCTCGGCCGCTCATCCCGTTGACGGTCGGGGTGGCGAGCGGCCTCGTGATCTCGGAGCTGGCCCGCCGCACCCTCGCCCGCCGGACGTTCGGCGCCGATGCCACATACGACGCGTCCGACCTGGCATCTCGCAGAGGGGTCGACGATGGCCTCGAGATGGCCCTGCGGGGTGGCGGCACGCTGGCCTATCTCGTGCTGGCGACTGCCGGACTGGCGGTGGTGGGGCTGCTGGTCATGGCTCGCCGCCGCGACGTGGTGACGATCTACGCAGCCATGGTGACCGGTACGGTCGCCGTCTCCGGCTGGTTCCTCGTCGGTGTCGGACGAGCCGATGCCTACCTCCACGGCCGCTACATCGAGGTGCTCGCACCCTTGCTGGTGGCCCTGGGCGTGATCGGTCTCGCCCGGCTGCCCTGGCGACTCAGCGCCTCCGCGATCGCGGGATCGGTCGTCGTGGCCGGCCTCTATGGCGCCTGGGCGGGTCCGGGCAACAACTGGGCGACCTCGCGAACTCCGGTGATGATGCTGGGCACCGAGGTGAGCGGCGCGCCGTTCGGTCAGAGCGTGTTCGAGCCGGGTGCTGCTGCTGCCGTCGGTGTCCTCGCCGGGCTCCTGCTGCTGGCGGCGGCCAGAGGTCGGGTCGGTGAACTGCCGTTGGTGGCGGGCGTGATCGTCGCCATCGCGGTGATGTCGGGCACCGAAGCGATCGACTCGCTGCGCGACAACTCCACGGTGGGAGAGGTGCAGGTCGCCCTGGCCGACATCGAAATCGACCGGCTGGTGATCGACGAACGGGTGCCGTCGACCCTCGCCGGCGCGGTGGCGTGGGAGGTCGGGTTCGATCGTTCGTCCCGACAGATCTCGACCGACATGACCCATCTCCTGCTTCCGCCCGAGGCGACCGCACCGGCCGGCGCGGAGATCGTGGTGGAGCTGGCCGGAGGGGTCGTCTGGGAGTTGGGTTGACCGATCCGCGTTCGGACCGTCAGATCGACCGGATCTCCTCGACGACGGGACCCCACACCACAGGGTCGCCCTCGGCGGAGAACTGCACCCGGTCGACCAGGCCGCCGAAGCGTTCCCGAACCAGCGGGGCGACGCCGGACGGTTCGGCGACGATGGCGAAGTGCGAGAGCATCTCGTCGTCGATCACGTCGGCCATCTCGACCCACTTGCCTTCCTTCGACATCCGGTTGAGTTCCGGTTGGGCATCGCCCCAGCCGTGGTGCTCGAGCACACCCTTGTAGGCCGGAGTCGACCCGTAGAAGGCGACCTGCTGCTTCACCCCCTGCGTGCGCTGGGCGACCTCCTCCTCGGAGGTACCGCTCACCACGAACATGGGGATGGAGACCTCGACGTCGCTCCGGGCGCGCCCGCGCTCGGCCAGGCCCTGCTCGAGCGCCGGCATCGTCACGTCGCGCAGGTAGTCGGCAGTCTGGAACGAGTGGGAGACGAACCCGTTGGCCACCCGGCCAGCGACCTTCGTCATCAGTGGCCCGACCGCAGCGAGGGAGATCTTCGGATCGGCAAACTCACTGACGCCGGGAGAGAACATCGGCGTCATCAGGGTGTGTTGATAGAACTCGCCGCGGTGGTCGAGCTTCTCGCCGGTTCGCCAGCAGTCCCAGATGGCGTGGATCGCCTCGATCATGTCCTGCATGCGGGCCGCCGGCTTCGACCACGGCATGGAGAACCGCTTCTCGATGTGGGGCTTGATCTGAGAACCGAGCCCGAGGGTGAACCGGCCCTTCGAGAACTCCTGCAGGTCCCAGGCGATGTTGGCCAGGATCATCGGATTGCGGGAGAAGGCCACGGCGATGCCGGTGGCCAACTCGACGGACTCGGTCCGGTCGGCGGCGAGCAGGATCGGGAAGAACGGGTCGTGCGCGAGCTCGGCGGTGAGCAGCCCGTCGTAGCCGAAGGCCTCCATGGCGGCGGCGCGATCGCCGATGCCGTGCAGCGGCCCCATGATCCCGGCATCAACCTTCATCATCGTCTCCTGGTTCGGGTTCGTCGTCCTGCGAGCGCAGGAACTGTTCGACCTCGGCGGCGAGTTCGTCGCTGGTCGGCAGCGTCTCGCCGTCGTGGCCGTATCGGTCGTGTTGACGCTCGAGCTCCGACAGCATCGCCTTGTGCGATTCCTCGTCGGACACGAGCTCGTCGAGCCGATTCCGCGTGGTCAGTGCCCGTTCGCCGAGTTCACCGGACGGCACCGACACGCCGGCCGACTCCTCGAGGCCCTCTATCAGTGCCTGCGTGGCGGCGGGGTAGGGGCCCGGCGGTATGTAGTGGGGTACCTGGGCCCACAGCGTCAGCGCCTCGAGGCCGGCGGCGTCGAACGCCTGCTCGAGCACGGCCGCCATGCCTGCCGGCACATCGAGGGAGGCTTCCGTCTCGTTGCTGCGGGCCAGATCGACGGTGGGTGATGTGATCGTGAGCCTCGAGGGCCGGGTGTGGGGCACCGCAGCGGGATAGGCGCCGAGGGCGACCGCCCGCCGGGCGCCGAACCGGTCGGCGAGGTCGACGATCGCAGAGGTGAACGCCCGCCAGTTGTGGTCGGGCTCGGCGCCGTGGAGGATCAGCACGTCGCGGTCGTTGCTGTCTCGGCCGGCCGAGAGCTCGATCGTCGGCCAGTCGATGCCCGCGTTGACGCCGTCGATGATGTGCATGGTCGGTCGGCGAGCTCGGTGATCGAGCAGCCATTCGGTGTCGAACTCGACGAGCGGGTCGGCCCCGGTCGCGGTGATGAGATGCCGCACCGCCGCCCCCGCCGAGACGCCCGCGTCGATCCATCCGTCGAAGTGCACGATGAGCACCGGATCGATCAGATCCGGCGTGCGGAGCACGGTGTAGAGCTCGGAGGGGTCGACGGCCTTGGTCATCCGTCGAGCATCTGACCACGGACCGGTGCCTGCCGTCGACACGGCGAATGGGAATCGAACCGCACTCGGCTACGTTGCACGACACGATGGCTGATGTAACTGACGCAACGTTCGAAGTCGACGTGATCGAACGGTCCAAGACCGTGCCGGTCGTGGTCGACCTCTGGGCCGAGTGGTGTGGCCCCTGCAAACAACTGGGCCCGATCCTCGAGAAGGTGATCGGTGCGACCGGCGGTCAGGTCGAACTGGCCAAGGTCGACGTCGACGCCAACCCGTCGGTCGCACAGGCCTTCAAGGTGCAGTCGATCCCCGCGGTCTACGCGATGAAGGACGGCCAGATCGTCGACGGCTTCATGGGCGCCCAGGGCGAGGCCCAGGTCCAGGAGTTCGTCGACAAGCTGCTCCCGTCGTCCGAGCTCTCCGAGATCGACCAGCTCGTCGCCGCCGGCGACGAGGCATCCCTGATCAAGGCCCTCGAGATCCAGGCCGACCATCCCGGCGCGGTCGTTGCGCTCGCCGAGCTCCTGGTGGGGCAGGGCGAGACCGAAACCGCACTCAAGCTCCTCGAGCGGATTCCCGAGTCGCCCGAGACCCGGCGCATCACGGCGATGGCCCGCACCGGCGATGTCGGCGACGACGTCGACGCGACGCTGGCCGAGCTGCTGCCCACCGTGAAGAACGACGACGAGGCCCGCCAGAAATACGTCGACCTTCTCGAGGTGCTCGGGCCCGACGACCCCCGCACCGCCGAGTGGCGGCGGAAGCTGAGCGCCGCACTCTTCTAGTCCCGCTGTCCGACTCCGTCGGTAGGGTCTGCCCAACGCCACTTCCCCCCTGTGAACCTCGCAGAGAGGCGTGGGAGTGGACGTACGGAAGCAAGCGTCGAGTCTGCTGGAGTCGCTCGCGGATCGACTCGGAGTCAGCGCGGGAGGCATTACGATCGGTGCGCTGTGCGTCGCAGCCGCCGGTCTCGCGGGCTGGTGGGCCTTCGCCACGCCGACGCCCCCGCCCGTGGAAGACGTGCTGCCCCGCATCGATGGCACCGGACCGCTGGTCACGGCCCCCGCCGACGCGGCGCCGACCACGATCGTGGTCCACGTCGACGGCGGGGTCGTGCGGCCAGGGGTGCACGAGCTCGAGTCAGGGGCGCGGGTCATCGACGCGATCGAGGCCGCGGCGGGGTTGACCCCGGAGGCTGATCGCGGCCGTCTCAACCTGGCTGCGCCGGTGGCGGACGGTCAGCGGGTCTGGGTACCCGTCGAAGGCGAGGACGAACCCGCGATCGAGCCGGTGACGGGAGGAGTGATCGGGAGCGAGGGCTCGTCGGGCGGCGTCGTCAACCTCAACCGTGCCGACCAGGCGGCGCTCGAAACGCTGCCGGGGGTCGGTCCGAGCATCGCCGCCGCGATCCTCCAGCATCGCGAGCGGGAGGGTGCGTTCGAGCGGGTCGAGGACTTGCTGGAGGTGGCCGGCATCGGGCCCTCGCGGCTGGCCCAGCTCGAACCGCTGGTGTCGGTGTGACCCCGCACGCGCTGGTGGTCGGCGCCGTCATCGGTGCGCTGGCGGCCGTGGCGGTGCCCTGGTGGCTGGCCGGAGGAGCGGTGCTGTGGTGGCGGTTCCGGCGCCATTCCCGCGGGGCGATCGGGTGGGGCGTCGTGGCGATGATGCTCCTGACCAGCCTCTCCGCGACCCACGCCCTGCGTTCGCTCGACTTCCCACCCGCCGACGAGTTCGACGACTGGGTGACCCTCGTCGACGATCCCCGGGCGAGCGGGCCGGTGGGAGTCAGGGTGACGGTTCGGTGGGGTCGGCGGCTGATCGTGGCCACCGCCCACGGCGCGGTCGCCGGTCGGCTCGACGATGCGTTGGCGGGGGAGCGCGTGCGGTTGCGGGGCACCGTCCGCCCCGTGTCGGCCGGCGACACGAGAGCCGTCCATCGCCATGTCGTCGGGCGTCTCACGGTCACCGACGTGGTGGCCGAGGCCCCTGCCGCACCGGTGGGCACCGCCGCGAACGCAGTGCGGCGGACCCTGGCCGACGGGGCGTCGTCGCTCGATCGCGACGATCGTGCCCTGTTCCTCGGGATGGTGATGGGCGACGACCGGGGTCAGGGCCCGGTGACGGCCGACGACTTCCGCGCCGCCGGATTGGGCCACCTCCTCGTGGTGTCGGGCCAGAACGTCGCGTTCGTCCTCGCGGTGGCGATGCCGGTCGCCGGTCGTCTCCGCCCCGCCGGACGAGCCGCGGCCCTGCTCCTCGTGCTCGGCCTCTTCGCGATCATGACCCGGTTCGAACCATCGGTCCTCCGTGCGACTGCAATGGCCGGCATCGGGATCGGGTCGGCCGCGCTCGGGCGGCCGACCGACGGACGGGCCGGCCTCTCGTGGGCCGTTGCCGGACTGCTCCTCGTCGACCCGTTCCTCGTCCACGTGGTGGCGTTCCGACTCTCGGCCGCAGCGACCGCGGGCATCGTGTGGCTCGGGGCGCCGCTGGCCGAGCGCCTTCCGGGGCCGGGCTGGTTCCGGGTGCCGGTTGCGACCACCGTCGCAGCCCAGCTCGCCGTCTCGCCGGTGCTGGTGGCGATCTTCGGCCCCATCCCGCTCGCATCGTTGCCCGCCAACGTGCTCGCCGGCATGGTCGGCGGCACGGTTGCGACCATCATCCACTGGCCGACCGAAGCGCTCCTCTGGTGGATCGGCGGCATCGCCCGCCATGCGGCGGCCGCGCCGGCCGCGATGCTGGGGTCGGCCCAGCTCGCGTTCCTGGCCGGTGCGGTGGGCCTCGCGTTGTGGCGGCCGGGGCGTCGCACGGGATCGGTGTCGGCCCTGGTCAGCGTGGTCGTGTGTGCAGCGGCGTGGTTGTTCGCGCCAAGCCCGGCCGACGGGGTGACGGCGCTCGGCGACGGGGTCACGATGGTGCACCGATCGGGTGGGAGCGTGATCGTGCTCGACGACCCGGCACCGGCGCGGATCGTGCTCGAACGTCTGCGCACCGCCGGCGTGCGTCGCCCGTGGCTCGTCGTGGCGCGCGACGGCGATCGGGCCGATGCGGACGCTGTGCTCGCCATCGCCGACCGCTTCGGCGCCGTGCCGGTCGCCGCCCCGCCGCTCCACAGGGTTCCAGGGGCCAGGACGGTACAACCGGGCCGTGTCGTCGACGCCGGGCCCATCCGCATCGAGATCGTCGAAGTCGAGCCTCGCATCGAGTTTCTGGTCGGTGCATCGATCGACTGACCGGCCGGCGCACGACCGCCCGCCGGGGCGCCGTCGTGCGCGGGTGCGCCCGCTATGGTCGGCCTCGATGTTTCTGGCGCTGGGCGACACCCGATTCGACATCACGACGCGAGCGCTGGTGATGGGCATTCTCAACCGCACCCCCGACTCGTTCTACGACGGTGGGCAGTACTGGGACTTCGACGAGTTCCTCCGCAAGGCCGGCGGCCTGGTCGAGGACGGCGCCGACTTCCTCGACATCGGCGGCGTCAAGGCCGGACCCGGCCCGGAGGTCACCCCCGACGAGGAGATGGAGCGGGTCGTGCCCGCGGTCGAGGCCCTACGCGCACGATTCGATCTGCCGATCTCGGTCGACACCTTCCGGGCCTCGGTGCTGCGCGAAGCACTGGCCGCCGGAGCGTGCGTGGGCAACGACATCTCCGGATTCGCCGATCCCGCCTACCTGCCCACGGCTGCGGCCGCGGGTGCCTCGGTGGTCACCACGCAGGTCCGCATCGGGCCTCGTATCCCCGACCCCGAACCGATCTACGCCGACGTGCGAAGCGACGTCGTGGAGTTCCTCCGGCGGCCCGCCGCCGCGCTGGCCGCCGGGATCCCCCGGGAACGGATCATGGTCGACGCCGGGCTCGACCTGGGAAAGAACCCGGCCATGTCGACCGAGTTGCTCCGCCACAGCGATGATCTCGTGGCCCTGGGTTTCCCCGTGTTCCTGTCGGCCTCGAACAAGGGGTTCCTCGGCGAGTTGGCGGGCACGGACGTCGATGATCGGCGGGATGCCACGTTCGGTGCCCACGCCCTGGGCATCGCCCTCGGGTGCCGGATCCTGCGGGCGCACGACGTCAAGGGCAACCGGCGACTGGCCGACATGATGAGCGAAGTCCTCGCCCATCGGCGAGGGTGAACCCATGAGTCTTCACCTCATCCTCGGCGACGATCCGGTGCTGGTCGGCGAAGCCGTTACCGCTGCGGTCGACGAGCTCGTGGGCGACGGGGACCGTGGCTTGATGCTCGAGATCCTGGGCGAGGGCGACTACAAGAACGACGACGGTGGTTACGACCCGTTGCGCCTCGTTGATGCGGCGCGCACGCCGCCCTTCCTGACCGACAAGCGGGTCGTCGTCGGCCGCCACGTGAGCCGGTTCAGTCGCAAGGACGACTACGGGCCGCTGGTCAGGATGCTCGCCGAACCGCTCGACAGCACCGACCTCGTGCTCGTCTGGGAGAAGGGCGTCGAACCCAAGGTCGACAAGATGCCGGCCTTGCCCAAGGCGCTCAAGGAGGCGATCGAGGTCGCGGGCGGAGTGACCGTCAAGACCACGGCCGGCCGAGGCAAGGACGCCGGCGTCTGGTTGCGCGACCAGCTCGGTCAGTCGTCGCTCGACTTCGATCGCGAGGCCGTGACCGCGATCGAGGACCTGATCGGCGACGACTCGGGTCGGGTGGTCGGCATCGTCCGCACGCTCGAGGGCGCCCTCGGTGCGGGAGCGACCGTCACCGCCGCCGACGTGGCCACCTATGGCGGGACGGAAAAGGGCGGCACGGTGCCGTGGGCGCTCGACGATGCGATCGACAGCGGCAACGTGAGCGAGGCCTTGAGCCTGCTGACCCGACTCATCCCGTACGACGGCACTCCGGCCGATCGCAACGGAGCGGCCTTCCGCCTGATGGCCACGTTGCACCGCCGCTACAGCAACATGCTGCGCCTCGACGGAGCCGGGGTCGGGTCCGACAAGCAGGCCGCGGCCCTCCTGGGCATGAAGGGTTCGACCTTCCCGGCCAAGAAGGCCATGCAGCAGAGCCGGCGCCTCGGCACCGACAAGCTCGCCCGCGCCATCGAGCTGCTCGCCGCGGCCGACATGCAGCTGCGGGGCACGGTCGACTGGCCGCCCGAGCTCGTCATGGAGGTCCTGGTCGCCCGGCTCGCAAGTCTCTCGGGCCGGCGCTGACGAGGGAGCGGGCGGAACGCGAAACGACCGGCCCTCGGGCCGGTCGCTCGGAGATCAGTGCGGGTCGCTCAGGACGCGGCGTTGAGCCGACGCTGCAGACGGCTCTTGCGGCGGGCCGCGGTGTTCTTCTTGAGCACGCCCTTCTGGGCGGCCTTGTCGATGCGCTTGATGGCGGCCTTGACCGCCTCTTCGGCGTTTTCGCCTTCTTCGATCGCGTTCACCGCGCTCTTGGTGCGGGTGTGCAGCTCCGAGCGAACCTGACGGTTGCGGAGGTTGCGCTTCTCGGTCTGTCGGTTGCGCTTGATCTGCGACTTGATGTTTGCCACGTCTACCTACTGGGTTTGCCGTTGAGACGGCTCGAAAGAACGTCGGAAGCGTATCGGAAAGCGGGACGGGATCGCACCCATGGGTCGGTATCGTCGGCTGCTCGTTATCGTCAGAACTGCCATGGACCTCGAGCGCATCCGCAACACGTCGATCATCGCCCACATCGACCACGGCAAGTCGACGCTCGCCGACCGCATGCTCGAACTCACCGGCGCGGTCGACGTCCGCGACATGCGGGCCCAGTATCTCGACTCGATGGATCTCGAGCGTGAGCGGGGAATCACGATCAAGTTGCAGTCGGTGCGCCTCGAGTGGGACGACCACGTCATCAACCTGATCGACACCCCGGGCCATGTCGACTTCGGCTACGAGGTGAGCCGTTCGCTCGCTGCGTGCGAGAGCGTGATCCTGGTGGTCGATGCGTCGCAGGGGATCGAGGCCCAGACGCTGGCCAACTGTTATCTGGCGATGGAGAACGACCTCGAGATCGTGGCGTGTCTCAACAAGATCGACCTTCCCGCCGCCGAGCCCGACAAGTACGCGGCCGAGATCGAGCAGGTGCTCGGCATCCCCGCCCGCGACATCCTTCGGATCTCGGCCAAGACCGGTGAAGGGGTCGGCGATCTGCTCGACGCGGTGATCGCGACGACACCGCCGCCGGAGGGCGACGCCGACGCGCCGCTGCAGGCGCTCATCTTCGATTCACACTTCGATCAGTACCGCGGCGTGGTCAGCTCGATCCGGGTGGTCAACGGGGTGCTGTCGAGCAAGGACAAGCTTCGCTTCGTCCATGCCGGGACCAGCCACGACGTCGACGAGATCGGCGTCCGGACACCCGACAGCATGCCGGTCGACCAGCTCGGCCCGGGAGAGACCGGCTACCTCATCGCCGGGATCAAGGACGTCGGTGAGGCTCGTTCAGGTGAGACGGTCACCACCGACCGCAAGGGCGCCGACGTCGCCCTCGACGGCTACGCCGAACCCAAGCCGATGGTCTTCTCCGGGCTCTACCCGATCGACGGCGACGAATTCACCGACCTGCGCGAGGCGCTCGAGAAGCTGCGGCTCAACGACTCGAGCTTCACCTACGAGCCCGAGACCTCGGGTGCGCTCGGCTTCGGCTTCCGCTGCGGCTTCCTCGGTCTGCTCCACATGGAGATCGTGCGCGAGCGGCTCGAGCGCGAGTTCGGCCTGTCGCTCATCTCCACCGCACCGTCGGTCGAGTACCACGTCACCCGCACCGACGGCACCGAGGTCGTCGTGTCGAACCCGTCGGAGCTCCCGCCGGCCGGTGAGATCCAGTCGATCGCCGAGCCCTACCTCAAGGCGACGGTGCTGGCCCCGACCGACTACACCGGCACGATCATGGATCTCTGCCAGACCCGGCGGGGCGAGATGGTGAAGATGGAGTACCTGTCGCCCGAGCGGGTCGAACTCCACTACCGGCTCCCCCTCGCCGAGGTGGTGATCGACTTCTTCGATCAGCTGAAGAGCCGCACCCAGGGCTACGCCAGCCTCGACTACGAAACCGACGGCTATGCGGTCGACAGCCTGTCCCGCGTCGACATCTTGTTGCACGGTGACCCGGTCGATGCGTTCAGTGCCATCGTCCACAAGGACAAGGCCTACGACTACGGAAAGAAGATGACCGAGAAGCTCAAGGAGCTCATCCCTCGGCAACAGTTCGAGGTGCCGATCCAGGCGGCGATCGGCGGCAAGATCATCGCCCGGTCCACCGTGCGGGCCTTCCGCAAGGACGTCACCGAAAAGCTCTACGGCGGCGACGTCACCCGGAAGAACAAGCTGCTCAAGAAGCAGAAGGAGGGCAAGAAGCGGATGAAGTCGATCGGTCGGGTCGACATTCCGCAGGAGGCCTTCATCTCCGCCCTCCAGCTCGACGACTGATGCCAGAGACCCGAGCAGCGGCCGCTAGATTGGTCTGATGCTCGACGATCGGAAAGCCGCCATCCTGTCGGCGGTCGTTCACGAGTACATCGAGACGGCGCAGCCGGTCGGTTCCGGCCGGATCGCCAACGCGCCCGAGGTCGCCGTCTCGTCGGCCACCGTGCGCAACGAGATGGCCGCGCTCGAGGACGCGGGCTACCTCACCCAGCCCCACACGAGCGCCGGTCGGATTCCCACCGACAAGGGATACCGGTTCTTCGTCGACCACCTGCGCACGCTCGAGCCCGCGCTGGTCCCGTCCGACCGCGGCCGGGTCGCCGACTTCTTCGAATCGACCCGAGGGGGGTTCGAATCGACGCTTTCCCGCACGTCGGAGCTGCTCACGTCGCTCACCGACTGTGCGGCCGTCGTGGTCGGCCCCAACGCTGCCGTGGCGACGATTCGCTCGACCCAGCTCGTCGACCTGTCGTCGCACATCGCGATGGTCGTGGCCGTCATGTCCAACGGCGTGATCGAGAAGCGCACCGTCGAGGTCGCGACCGAGCTCACGCCCGAGATCGTCGAAGACGCGGGGCGCCGGCTGGCGGCGACCGTCGACGGCCGGACCCTGGGCGATCTCGAGGGCGAGTCGCTGGGCACCGACGATCCCTTGCTGGCGGCGGCGCTCGATGCGCTCACGGCGGCCGGCCGGGAAGCCGAGGTCTATGTCGGCGGCGCCTCCCGTGTCGCGTCGGCGTTCGAAGCAGTCGAGCAGGTGCGCGACATCCTCACGATCCTCGAGCAGCAGATCGTCGTCGTATCGCTGATCAGCGACGTCCTCGACCGGGGGCTGCGGGTCGCGATCGGCGAGGAGACCGGCGTCGAGCCGCTCGCCGAATGCTCGATCGTGGTCGCCCCCTACGAGGTCGAGGGCGAGCTGGCCGGCACCATCGGCGTGCTGGGCCCCACCCGCATGAATTACTCGCAAGCCCTCGCCGCGGTCGCCGTGGTGAGCAACCGTCTCGGTAACGTGCTGAGCGAGGGCTGATGGCTGACTACTACGAGACGCTCGGTGTCGACACGAGCGCGACCGACGAAGAGATCAAGCGGGCCTACAAGAAGCTGGCGCGCAAGTACCACCCGGACCTCAATCCCGGTGATGCCGAGGCCGAAGCGCGGTTCAAGGAGATCGGCTCGGCCTACGAGGTGTTGTCCGACGCCGAACGCCGGAGCCGGTACGACCGCTTCGGCACCGACCAGCCGCAGGGGGCCGACTTCGCCGGTGGTTTCGGCGACATCTTCGAGGCGTTCTTCGGCGGCAACATGGGCTTCGGCGGAGGCGGCGGCCGCAACGGCCCGCCGCGCGGCGAAGACCTCGAGACCCATGTCGATCTCGATCTCGAAGACGTGGTCTTCGGTGGCGAACGCGAGGTCACGATCCGCACCGCCGTGCGCTGCGAACCCTGTGACGGTTCGGGCGCCGCGGTCGGCACCTCGCCCGACACGTGTGGTGAGTGTGGCGGCGCCGGCCAGGTCCGGCGTGTTCGTCAGTCGGTGCTGGGCCAGATGGTCACCGCCACGGCGTGCCCGTCCTGCGGTGGGCTCGGCGAGACGATCGAGACTCCGTGCGGCATGTGTGAAGGGCAGGGCCGCACGATCGAGCAGCGGACCTATTCGGTCGAGGTGCCAGCCGGCGTCGACGACGGTTCCACCCTCCGTCTGTCGGGTCGTGGTGCGGCCGGCGCGCGTGGTGGCAGCAACGGCGACCTCTACGTCCATGTGCGGGTCCGTCCCCACCCCACCTTCCGACGCGACGGCGACGACCTCGTCCACGAGCTCCACGTGCCGTTCACCCAGGCGACGCTCGGCGCCCACATCGAATACGACACGCTCGACGGCCCCGAGGATCTCGTGGTGCCGCGCGGCACCGAGTCCGGCACGACCTTCCGCCTTCGGGGTCGGGGCATTCCCCACGTCCGGGGGCGCGGCCGAGGCGATCTCCGCGTCAATGTGGTGGTCGAGGTGCCCGACGACGTCGACGAGGAGCAGGAGTCGCTGCTCCGCCGGCTGGCCGAGCTGCGGGGCGAGGCCGTCGCCGAACCCGATCAGGGCCTCTTCTCGCGGATCAAGTCCGCGTTCACATGACCGGGTTCGATCCGGCACCCGACGGATCGCACGGCCCCCATGTTCTCGTCGAGTCGCTCGATTCCCCTTCGCTGGCTCCCGACGACCGTCATCACCTCGAGCGGGTGCTGCGCATCCGGACCGGAGACCCCCTGACGGTGGGTGACGGGGCGGGCAACTGGCGTCCCTGTCGTCTGGGGGCCGAACCCGAACCGGTCGACCGGGTGTTCCGGGTCGCCGAAGCCTCGCCCCGCGTCGGCGTGGCGTTCGCCCTGATCAAGGGTGGCCGCCCCGAACTCGTGGTGCAGAAGCTGACCGAACTCGGCGTCGACCGCATCGTGCCGTTCACCGCGGAGCGCTCGGTCGTCCGGTGGGACGACGACAAGACGCGGCGCAACCACGAGCGGCTCGTGCGTGTCGCCCGCGAGGCCGTCATGCAATGCCGACGCGCGTGGCTTCCCGCCGTGGAGGCACCGACGACCTTCTCCCGGGTGGCGGCCGACCCCGCCGCCTGCATGGCCGACCGCGGTGGGGGAGGCGTCGACCTGGCCCGTCCGCTCGTGATGATCGGTCCGGAGGGGGGCTGGAGCGATGCCGAAGCCGGAGCCGACCTGCCACGGGTCCGTCTGGCCGAGCCGGTCCTACGGGCCGAGACGGCGGCGATCGCGGCCGGGGTCCTGCTCACGGCGGTCCGCACCGGGTCCCTCTGAGCACCGTTCGGTGCCGGACATTGCACCGTCTGGGCCGAATGGCCTAGGGTCGCCGTTCACGGTGCGTAACCACGCGGTCTCTGGACGTGGGTACTACTGCCGTGCGGGGAAGGGTTGAGGCGAGATGTCAGAAACGAATATGGCGCAGGAGTACAGCAAGCGCGTCGGCGAACGGCTGCGTGCGATCCGGCGCCAGAAGCGGCTCTCCCTCCAGGAGGTCGAGGCCGCCTCGACCCAGGAGTTCAAGGCTTCGGTGCTGGGCGCCTATGAGCGAGGGGAACGGGCCATCTCGGTGCCGCGACTCCAGCGGCTGGCCCGCTTCTACAACGTGCCGGTCGACCAACTGCTGCCGGCCGACATCGGCCCGAGCTTCGGTCTCGTCCCGCCGACCGACACGGTCATCGACCTCACCGATCGTCCCCAGCGTCGCGAAGGCGAATCGATCACCATCGACCTCACCCGCCTCGAGAAGCTGTCGGGCCCCGAGGCCGAGATGCTCAACCGCTATCTGACGATGATCCAGGTGCAACGCCAGGACTTCAACGGCCGCGTGCTCACCATCCGGGCCAACGACCTGCAGGCCCTCGCGGCCATCCTCGGCACCGGTGTCGACGGCGCCGGGCCCCGGCTCCACGATCTCGGACTGAGCTACCAGCCCTGAGTCGTCACGGGAGCCGTACGACGGTTCCCGGATGGATCAGATCGGGATCGGGGCCGATCGTGCTGCGGTTGTGGTCGATGAGGGTCCGCCAGTAGTCGAGGACGTGGGCGTCATCGGACGGTTCGCCGCGGTCCACGAGCGTCACCTCGGCGATTCGCCACAGATGGTCGCCCCGTTCGACCATCCAGACGTCGTCCGCCGCGGCGGTGGCGTCGCGGGCGACCATCGTTGGGGCTTCTTCGCCGGGCGCTGAGGGATCGGCCTGTTGGTGGGGCCCGAGGTCGATGAGGGCGGGGAGCGCCGGTGTCGCATCGCCCTCGTCGGGTCCGAGATCGTGCAGGACCGGCACGACCACATCGCGTTCGCCCTCCTGGGCCAACGCCGCGGCCGGACTCGACGCCGAGATCGTGCACGCCGCGGCGAGCAGGGCACGACGTATCCCGATCGGCGTGAAGCGATGCCAGGCGGCGACGGCGCGGCCGCGCCGGGTGGTCGCAGCCATGCCGAGCGCCACGACAGACCACATCCAGGCGACGGTGATCAGTCCGACCATGCGGAGCAACGACATCGTGGCCTCCGCGGTCCCGATGTGGTCCCACCAGTCGGCGAGCGCCGCGGGTCGACTCGGGGGTGGATCGAGGGGAACAGCGACGAGCGCGGCGCCGACCACCGTGGCTGTCGCGGCCAGCAGTGCCAGTCGGCGCCCGTCGGGCGCAAGTGGCGCGGGGGTCGCGGTCGTGAGCATCAGGTCTCCGGAGTGAAGAAGCGGGAGCCGGTGGGCTCGATGAT
>JBDQKM010000033.1:0-22583 GCA_040263275.1 Acidimicrobiales bacterium | reverse complement strand
TTCCCGACCGGCACCGCATGGGGCGACCTCCTGGCGCTGGCGGATCGCACCGCCCTCAACGCGGTGATGCTCGACCTGAAGGACGAGAGCGGTCACGTCTACCCCCACTGGGCCGGGTCGCCGCCCGCACCCGCCGGGCTCGGACGGTGGGACCTGGCCGAGGTGGTCGACGACGTCCACGCCCGTGATCTCGCGGTCATCGTCAGGATCGTCGCCTTTCAGGATCCCCGGCTCGTCGCAATCGAACCGTCGGCGGCCGTCTTCGACACCCGCACCGGCGGACCGTTCGTCCGCCGGGGGCAGGCGTTCCTCGATCCCTCCGACCCGGTGCCCCGCCGCTATGTGCGCGAGCTGGCAGAGTTCGCATGTGCGGCCGGAGTCGACGAGGTGCAACTCGACTACATCCGGTTCCCCGACGGGCTCAGACCTGAGCTGCGCTTCGACGGGGTCGATGCCTCGGACGAGGCACAGCGGATAGCCACCATCACCGGCTATCTGGCGGAGCTGCGCTCGGTGCTCCCTGCCGGGTGCGCCCTGTCGGCCGACATCTTCGGTTTCATCACCACGATCTCCTCGGATGGAGGGATCGGCCAGAACCTGGAGTCGATGGCGGGCGTGCTCGATGTCCTGTCGCCGATGGTGTATCCGAACCACTGGAGCCGCGGGTGGTTCGGTTTCGCCGTCCCGGCCGACCATCCGGGCGAAGTGGTCGCTGCGTCGATGTCCGACGCGTTCGATCGAGTCGGCGATCGGGTGGCGCTGCGCCCGTGGCTGCAGGACTTCGGGGGATACGGCGCCGCTGAGGTGAGAGCCCAGATCGACGCGGCCGACGAACTCGGGACGGGGTGGATGCTGTGGAACGCCAGCGGCACCTTCACCACCGACGCGCTGCCGACCGATGCCGAGGTGCGCACGCCCGCCGAGCCGCCGCCAGCGGCGGTGCAGTGGCTCCCGCCGTCGGGATTCTGGGACGTCGAGGCCGCACACACTTTCTCCGCCGACGTCGCATGGATGGGAGAGCAGGTCATCACCCGTGGCTGCAATCCGCCGTGGCGCGACGAGTACTGCCCCGAGCGGCCGGTCACCAGAGCCGAGGCAGCGACCTTCCTGGTGCGGGCGCTCGAGCTTCCACCTGGGCCCGACCGCTTCGCCGACGACGACGGCACCACCCACGAAGCAGCGATCGACGCGCTCGCTGCTGCCGGTATCACCCGGGGATGTGCCCCCGACAGGTACTGCCCCCACGACTCGCTCACCCGGGAGCAAATGGCGTCGCTCCTGGCCCGCGCCCTCGACCTGCCCGCGGGGTCGGGCGACACCTTCGTCGACGACGACGGCTCCACCCACGAGCCCGACATCGAACGCATCGCCGCCCCGCGGATCACCCGCGGATGCGGCCCTCAACTCTTCTGCCCCCGCGAGAGCGTCACCCGGGGTCAGATGGCCGCCTTCCTGCACCGAGCAATCGGGTAGCCCCGGGTTTCGGCGCAGGACCACGACCCCGCCGATCGGCCCGTCTGATTGACGCTGCGGCGTCGGCGTTGCGATGGTGGACGATGCCGACCACCGTTGCCCAGTACTGCATCAACGTGTCCGACCTCGAGCGGTCGATCCGTTTCTACGAGGACGTCATCGGCATCACGGTCCGGATGCGGGTCGAGGGCGATGGCATCACCGAGGTCATGCTCGGCGGCGACGGAGGCGGGCAGATGCAACTCGCCCGTCATGATGATCACGACGGACCGATCGAGCACGGCAACGCCCTGCTGAAGATCTACTTCACCGTCGACGACGCGGTTGACATGTGTCGACGGGTGGCCGAAGGCGGGGGCGAGATCGAGAGCCAGCCGCAGCGGCTCGAGAAGTGGCCGGCGACCATGGCCTTCGTCCGCGACCCCGACGGCTACCTGATCGAACTGCTCCAGGTGCACGACGACTGAGGGGGGAGGCCGCTTCAGCGCAGCGAGGCCAGGAATTCCCGGGTGTGCGCCTGCTCGTCGGCGGTCCCGACGACGTTGGCGCACAGCTCGGTCATACCGGCGTCGACGAACCGTGCGAGGTGTTCGCGCACCCGGTCCTCGTCGCCGAGAACCACGAGGTCGACCGGGTCGTCGATTCCCTCGGCGGCGACCTTGCGGGCATAGGAAGGCATGGTGGCCACCCGCGCCATCATCGGTGCCAGCCGTTCCCGGGCAGCTGCGGGATCGTCGGTGACGCACACGGGAATGCCGACGACGATTCGTGGCGATGGCCGTGCGGCCTGTTCGGCGGCGCGGCGCAACAGGGGAGTGATGTCGCGGCTGAGCGCTGCCGGACCGGTCATCCAGGTGACCGTTCCGTCGGTTGTGCGTCCGGCCAATTCGAGCATGCGAGGCCCGAGGGCAGCCAGCACCGTGCTCGGCCGTGGCCCCTCCAACGGCGTCGACACGCGGGCCGTGAGATGTTCACCGACGACGTCGGCTCGGCGCTCGGGCGAGAGCAGGCCGTCCAACGCCTCGATCACTTCCGCGCACACGTCGACGATGCCGCGGTAGGGAACCCCGAACCATCCCTCCGACAACGATGGATGGGTGACCCCGAGCCCCACCGTGAGTCGGCCGGGCCCGGCGGCGTCGGCCGCGGTCAACGCCTGGAGGGCGAGCGGGATCGGATGACGACCCTGGATCGGTACGACCGCCGTTCCCAGCCCGATGTCGGGGACCTCCCGGCCCGCGATCGCCAACACGGTGAACGCGTCGAGCCCGTTGGTCTGAGGGAGCCAGACCATCCCGAAACCCTCCGCGGCGGCCCGACGGACACGAGCGACCGCATCGCTCACCGAGATCGCATCGCTCCCGGCGAACAACCCGACATCGAACCCTCCGCCCATGACCGCCGAACCTACTCGTACGCGAAGGAACTCGGAGGCCGTCCGGTCAGGCGTCGGGCGTCTGCGTTTCGCGGGCCCGTTCTTCGGCGAGGTACTTCTGGTAGCGCTTGTTGACCGGCCCGTCGTCGCCGATGAAGTACGCGGCCAGGTGGAACGCGAGCCCGATGCCCCAGCCGAGCGTGACCCAGAAGGCGGCCTGGGGAACGATGATCCAGAGGAACGCATTGACGATCACGTAGACGACGACGTGCCACATCAGGCCCGTGTAGTCCTCCACCCGTTTCGCGGCACGCTCCTCCGGGGTGCTGTGCGGATCGATGGTCATGTGACCAGTGTCGAAGACCGGTCACGCGCTCGGTAGGGACCTACGGCCCCGTCCCATGGCTCGCTGAGGCGGAGACCGTAGGTGCGGACCGGGTTTCGGTAGCCTGTCGATCGGCCGAGGGGGTCCTGATGTCGGCAGAAGCCACCGCCACGTTTGCCGTGGTCGGAGACGGACAGACCCGCGGCGCAACGGCAATCGCCGAGCTGATCGCCGCTCACGTGCCCGCCGAGATCGAATGGCGCCGTTCGACCCCGATCGGAACGGGGGTCCGGGTCGAGCTGCGGGTCGGCCGCCGCATGGTGCCGGCGTTCATCGGCCCCGCAGCCTCCGACTCGGCCGAATCGGAGCGGTGGTTCGTGAGCGTCGGCAGCAGCATGATGCCGTTCGCCAAGATGCTCGGTGGCAAGGATGACGACCTCAGGGCTCGCGCGACCGTCGCGCTCCGCTCCGCCCTGCTCGCCGCCCCGGGGCTCGTGGACATCGAACTGTCCGACGACGACTGATCGCCTGTTTCGGCAGACCGCCAGGTCGCTCACCGCAGCTGGGTGAGAACGGCCTCGGCGAACACGTAGGGCTCCTCGGGCGAGGGCAGGCGGCCCTGGCGGGCGGCGGTCAGCGCCGCACAGGAGGCGACGACGCCCATGTGGGTGAAGGCCTGCGGGGTGTTGCCCAACGCCTCGCCCGTCGCCGGGTCGGCCATCTCCGAGAACACGCCGACGTCGTTGGACATCTCGAGGAGTGCCTCCAACATCTCGTCGGCTTCGTCGAGGCGGCGCGAATGGATCAGGCAGTCGAGCAGCCAGAACGAGCAGAGGAGAAAGGCCCCTTCCTCCCCTGGAAGGCCGTCGGGGTTCAGGTAGCGGCGCACGAGCGGACCGTCGCCCAGGTCGCGGGCCACGACCTCCATCGTCTTGGCGACGCTGGGATGCGCGACCGGCAGGAAGCCGAGGGCGGGGACGAGCAGGGTGGCAGCGTCGGCAATCGGCCGCCCGGCGGCCTGCACGAACCAGCCGTCGGGCGCCGCTTCGGACCGCAGCCATTCGGCCAGCAGATCCCGTTCCCGCTCCCATACGTCGACGCGCCCCTGAAGCTGGCCGGCTTTCGCCATCCGTGTGGCGCGGTCGAGAGCGACCCAGCAGTTGAGCTTCGAGTGGACGAAGTGTCGGGGGTCGTCCCGGATCTCCCAGATGCCCTGGTCGGGGTGCTGCCACGCTTCCGCCGTCAGGTCGGCGACCTGGCGCAGGTACTCGCCGTTGGACGGCGTCAGTTCTCCACCGGCCAGCGCGAACAGGTAGCCGGCTTCGACGAGCTGGCCGTAGGAATCGAGTTGCAGCTGTCCGGCAGCGCCGTTGCCGATGCGCACCGGCGTCGAGTCTCGATGGCCCTTGAGGTGCGCCAGGTGGACCTCGGGGAGCAGCCGCTCGCCGGTGATGCGATACATGATCTGCAGGTCCTCGGGGTGGCCGGCGCCGGTTCGCTCGAGCCACCCCTTGAACGCCGCCGCCTCGCCGAGTGACCCGAGGGTGACCAGAGAACTGAGCGTGAGGGTCGCGTCGCGGATCCAGGTGAAGCGGTAGTCCCAGTTGCGTTCGCCGCCGATCAACTCCGGCAACGAAGTGGTCCCCGCAGCGACCACGGCGCCGGTCGGGGCGTAGGTCAGCGCCTTCAGGATGAGGGCGGACCGGTGGACCTTGCGGTGGTGTTCGCCCTCGTAGTTGCAGCAGCGCTCGAACCAGCTCTGCCAGAACGAGATCGTGTCGTCGAGGCGACGCTGCATCGCCCCGCGGTGATCGCTGCCGGGAATCGGGTCGTCGCCCGCGGCGGGCGTCCACGCGACCTCGATCAACTCTTCCTGGTCGGTTGCGAGATCCCACTCGGCGATGACCCGGGCCGACTCGCCGCGCATGGGTCGGGTCGACCGGAACCACAGGGCATCGGGCCCGCCGATCATCGTGCACGTGCGATCCGAGGTGGCGGTGTAGCGCGGCGTGACCATGCCGTACTCGATGCGCGGTTCGACGACGATCCGAGCGGTCACCTCGCCCCCGAGGCAACGCAGGCGGCACAGCACGCTGTGGCGGCTCTCGACGGCGGCGGGACGATCGGGATCGAACCGCCCCACCGGCATGCAGTCGGTCACCTCGAGCACCCCGGTCGCAGTTCGGAAGCGGGTCGTGAGCACGTTGGTGGCCGGCAGGTAGTCCCGCTCCACGTCGAGGATCTCGTCGGCCGGGCGGACCGTGAAATGGCCGCCGGAGGTCTCGTCGAGGATGCGGCCGAACACCGAGGAGCTGTCGAAGCGCGGGAAACAACACCAGTCGATCGATCCGTCCCGCCCGACGAGGGTCAATGAGTGACAGTCGCCCAGCACCGCGTAATCGCCGATGCCGTTCCGCTCAGCCATGGACGCCGACGCTAGTCGGCTGCCATACGGATTTCGGGCCTGCGCGCATCTCCCGAGCCCGCTCGTCCCGTAGCACCATCGTCCGGCCATTCTCCCCATGGGAAGGACCCCAACCATGAACATCATCGGCAAGGTGGCGCAAACCGCCGCCCCCCTCTGGATCCTCAACGTCTGGTTCAACCGGTTCGACAAGGACACCGGCTACCGAGGCGGCGACGCGACGAACATGAAGGAAGAGTTCGCAGAGTACGGACTGTCCGAGAACGCGATGTACGCGGTCGGCGCAGCGAAGGTCGGTCTCGCCGGCCTCATGCTGGCCGGCCACGCCGAGCCACGACTCGTGCGTCCGGCTTCGATCGGCTTGGCCGCGTTCATGGCCGGTGCCATCGGCATGCACGTGAAGGTCGGCGACCCGATCAAGCGCTACCTCCCGGCAATGACGGTCTTCTCCCTTGCGACGACGTCGGCGATCCTGAACGGCAAGCCCTCGCCGTCGGAGTCGGCTACGAGCTGAGAAAGAGCACGACGAGCGTTGCGTTGACGCAGGCGAGGGCGGCCGCCGGCAGCATCAGGCGCGGAGCGTCCCGCAGTCGGATCCGCATGCGGAGGCCGAGGAGCATGAGGAGGGTTAGTCCGGCTGCCCCGAAGGCGCCCAGCGGCGTAAGCACAAGGCCGAGCAGGACGGCGAGACCACCGAGCACTTCCAGGGTGCCGACGATGACCCGGAGACGAACCAAGTCATAGCGCCTGAACTCGTCGCGGAGGCGCTCCCGGAACAGGATCGCTGTGCCGTACTTCAGGAACGACAGCCCCGAGATGAGCGCCAGGGCCGTGAGGGTCATGGGAGGCGAACCCTAGCGATGTGTATGGCGCATCGTCGTGTGCGCGCCCACGACCGGTCGGCGCGCGTGGGCCACCCCGTCTGACTCACCGTTCCCGTGGTCCGGGCTCCCCGTCGTTGTAGAGCCCCGGGTTTGCGTCGCGATGGGCCGCCTGCATGGTCATCCCGCCCGTCAGGACGACCCCGGCGACCGTGATCGCGAAGATCACGCTGCCGATGATGAAGATCGCGAGTTCACTCATGGGTCGACCCCGCATCCGAACGCTGGGCAGGCAGCGAGACGGGGGTCACCATCAGCGTTCCCAGCGAGTGGATCGACGGCACCCAGAGGCCGACGAAGATTCCGGCGGTGGTCTCGTCCTGGACGAAGTAGAGCCAGACGGAGAAAAGGAACGACGCGAAGCCGGCCACCAGGAATGGGAGCTTCACTTTCAGGGCGTGGGGAATGGACATGTTCAGTACTACGGGCGCAGCGCCACGCACGGATGCGCAGCGGCGAATGGAAAAGGTGACGGCAACGAAGGCATGCTGGGCGGAGGGGTTGGAATGGGTGAGGTCATCACTTCGACGAGCCGGCCGGAGGAGTCCGGTCCATCGGCGACGACGGATGCTCTGTCGAGGGGATGGACGACATTCGCCGGTTGTGTGTGGTGACCGGACACCAGACCGCACCCGAAGCGCTGCTCGACGGCGACCGTGTGCTTCGGCTCATCACCGACCATCGGGGGAGTGTGCGCGTGGTTGTCGACGCCACCACGGGAGAGGAACTGCAGCGCCTCGACTACGACCCGCTCGGCCGGCGGACGATCGACACCCAGCCGGGCTTTCAGCCGTTCGGCTTCGCCGGCAGCGTCCATGACGCCTACACCGGCCTCGTCCATCTCGGACGGCGTGTGCTCGACCCGGGCGTGGGCCGGTTCCTCACTGCCGACCCGCTCGGATTCGAGGCGGGCCAGGTCAACGTCTACGCCTATGCCGGCAACGACCCGGTGAATCGTCACGACCCGTCCGGCACCCAGAGCTCATCGACCGGAACGGTGAAGGTGTGCACCGCACCGTTTGCCGGTTCGCGGCCGGCTTCGGCTGATCACGTCTTCCTCGAGGGAGACGGCTGGTCGAGGGGAACCACGTTCGCGCCCGATGCCGAGGGGCTGGACCGGGTCCTCGATCAGCAGTGGGTCGACGAGACGACCCACCCGAAGGGGTCGGCGAACCATCCCGAGAAGGAGTGTCAAGAGGTCGAGAACGTCGACGAGGAGTGCCTGGACGCGTTCACCACCCCAGGTGGCGGCACCGGCCCCTACGGCTTCGGTCTCAAGGTGCCGTCGCCTCACTTCCCGGTTCCGGTGGAGATCAACGTGTGCGCGACCGACGCGTGGGACGCCCTCGATGCGTGCGCCGGGCCCGGTGGCTGGGAATACAAGGAGGACATCATCGACCGGACGACGGGAGAGGGCCCCGGGTTGGTCGAGGCGGCGGTCCGATGGGCGCGCGACGTGGCCAACTATCCGGAGACGGTCTGGGACTGGATCACGAACTGACGTCGACGACGGAATGGACACGGTGGTAGCCCCGGAGAGGAAGTCCTCGCTTCTTCGCTGGTGGTTCGAGAACCGCATCACCGGTGAGATCACCGTCGGCCAGTTTCCCAACTGGCCGCTGTTCGCCCTCGCCGTCACGTGGGTCGTCGGCCGGCTGGTGGAGGACGGCACCCGTCTCGCCGATGGGGCTGCCTGGGTGGCGGTGGCGCTCTGGCTCTACTGGGGCGCCGACGAACTGGTGCGGGGTGCCAACCCGTGGCGGCGGCTGCTCGGCACGGGCGTGGTTCTCTGGCAGCTGGCGCAACTCCTGCGCTGATCCGCCGGGTGGCGCCGGTTTTCGGGACCCGAGTGCATCTCCTCCCGCCCGTCGAACCGTAGGGAGAGTGATGGAACACTCCGCCCCGCATCATCCTGCCATCCTTCTGCTCGACGAACTCGTGGCCGAGCAGGTCGGACCCGTCGTGTCCAAGTCGATGGTGTTCGACCGGCTGCTCGACCTCCGGAATCTGGTCGACGATGAGCCTCTTCTGGTCGCGGCCGTCGACCGGACCCTCCGTGAGGTCCCCGGCGCGACCATGGCGCCCGGTGCGTGGTGGCAGCGCGAACTCCACGTGCTGCGCTCGGCCGTGGACGATGCCCTGTGTCCGGGTCAGGAGCCGGTGGCGACGTAGGTCGCCGCCAGCCCGAGGATGCCGGTGAAGAGCAGGACGGTCGACACGACCACGAGCCGGACCGCCTCGGTGAATCGCATCGACAGTCGTCCCTCGAGGCCGATCAGCTCATTGGAGATGTAGCGCTCCATCTGATCGAACCGGTCGTCGGTCTGAGTGAAACGTCCGTCGACGAGATCGAACCTGCCGTCGATCTGCTCGAATCGGGCGTCGACCTGCTCGAATCGGGCGCCGACCTGGTCGAGTCGGGCGTCGACCTGGTCGAGTCGGGTGTCCATCTGTTCGAGTCGGGCGTCGACCTGGTCGAATCGGGCATCGAACCGAGTTTCGAGCGCGGCGAGATCTCGTGTGGTCGCGATCTCGGGCCAGGGGACCGGTGGCATGGACTCCATGATGGCATCTGCGAGCTCCTCGTTCATCAGCTCGATGAAGTGCTGACGGATCTGCAGGCGGGTGCGTTCGTCGGCCGGCATGTCAGGCGGCCGACGGCATCGAGTGGGCGGGCTTCTTCGTGGACATGAGACCTCCGAGCGGATGCCGCCTCGGGCGGCAGGGAGGCCCCTGTGTGCCGGGGGCGAGCTCGAGGCGAGCGTACGGCGACGGTGTGACACCGGTCCGGGCAGGCGTCGGGACTTGTGGCTACGGCTGCCGGATGCTCTCATCTGGTCCGACTGCTTCCAGTGCGAGGACGATGTCAGCCATGAGGACCGCCAGCAGACCGCGGACCGGAGCGGTCCTTCTCGTGACGGCGCTGCTCGCCGCGGGCTGCGGGGACGACAGCGGGAGCGCTCCCTCGGAGACGTCGACCAGCACGACCGCGACGACGACCAGCACGACGACGGCTGCCCCGACCACGTCGGCCGAGACCGACGAGCCGACCGCGGAGGACGACGTGGCCATCTTCACCGGACCGATCACCAGCGGCGGTGGGGTCCCGCAGACGGCAACACCGATCGACCTCGCGGCCCGCGGGTATGTCGAGGAGGAGTACTTCGTCTCCGGCACCGCTTCGAGCTACGAGCCCGTCGGTGAGTGGGGGAGCGACGGCGCCTGGGAGGCGGCGGTGGCCGACTCTGCGCCCTTCGCGACCCGGATCCTGGTTCGTCGTCCCGCCGACCCGAGCGCCTACAACGGCACGACGGTCGTGGAGTGGCTCAACGTGAGTTCCGACGTCGACATCGACATCGACTTCGTCTTCGCGTCCGAGGAGATCCTCCGCCGCGGCTACGCCTGGGTCGGGGTGTCGGCCCAGGCCGTCGGTATCACCGGCGACGGGGTCGACAGCCCGTTCGGGCCCGGCGCGCTGGGTCTGCAGGCCTGGGACCCCGTCCGCTACACCGACCTCACCCATCCCGGCGATGCGTTCTCCTACGACATCTTCTCGCAGGTGGGCCACGCGCTGCGGGCGACGGGTGACGTCGATCCGCTCGACGGACTGGGCCTGCAACGGCTGCTCGCGACCGGTGAATCGCAGGGCGCCTTCCGGTTGCTCACCTACACCAACGCGGTGCAACCGATCGCCGGCGCCTATGACGGGATCCTCATCCACAGCCGCAACGGGTCGGGGGCGCCGCTGTCCGGCGAGGCGATGGCGGGAGGAGAGGTGCCCGAGACGGCTTCGGTCCGTACCGACCTCGACGTCCCGGTGTTCCAGATCGAGACCGAGACCGACCTGTTCGCGCTGGGGAGCCAGTTCCCGCCGGCGCGGCAGCCCGACACCGACCGCATCCGCACCTGGGAGGTGGCCGGCCTGGCCCACTCCGACGCCTACTACCTCGCCAGACTCAGCGAGCAGGGTGTGCGCCAGTTCGACGGGTTCCTCGACCTGTCCGGCTTGCTCGGCCAGATGAACTCGGGACCCCAGAACTTCATCATGAACGCGGCCCTCCGGCATCTGGACCGATGGGTCGCGGAGGGCACACCGCCACCGCTCGCTCCTCCCATCGAGACAGCCGACGGGGCGATCCTGCGGGATGCCGCCGGCAACGCCCTCGGTGGCGTTCGCACGCCCCACGTCGACGTGCCGATCGCGACACTGACCGGCGAAGGCCTGTCCGTCGTGGGTCAGACCCTGCCGTTCGACGCCGCCACGCTGACGGCCCGCTACGGCGACGAGGCCGGCTACCTCGCCGAGTTCACCGCAGCGCTCGACGCCACGATCGACGCCGGCTTCCTGCTCGCCGACGACCGCGACCAGATCCTGTCCGACGCTCAGCTCATGAGGTGGCGGGCCGAGTAGACCGGCAGGTCGAGCTGGGTGAGCACGCCCGGCGCCGCATCGACGACGTGGGGGATCGCGTTGATCACGTGCATGGCGGTCGCCAGGCAGCCGGCGTGGTTGTGGTCGCCCTGCCGCGACGACAGCTGGAGTTCCACCTTCAGGTCGGGCTCGCCGTCGATGAGGATGCGGTAGCCGTCGCCCTGTGGCCACTCGGGGGCGTCCTCGTCGCGCATGCGCGTGACGTGTTCGACGACGATCCGGGGCTCACCGTCGATCATCCCCTGGATCTCGAACCGCATGCCCGAGATGGTGCCGGCGCGGATGGTGCCGCTGGCGATCTCGATGTCCTCGTCGGCCCGGACGACCTCGTGGGTCTCGGTGATGTCGTCGAGTTCGACGCCGAGCGCATCGGCCACCGTCGCGACCACCGGACCCCACGCCATCGCCGTGGATCCCGGGGAGAGGAGCAGCGACTGATGCGGCTCCTCCTTGCCGAACCCCATGATGTCGAACAGGGTCGGTGGGTTGTCCCAGGTGGCGTAGTTGATGATCTCCATCATCCGGACCCGCTCGACCTCCTTGCACAGGGAGAGCGTGTGCACGGCCAGACCGACGTTGCCGTAGCCGGGGTCGATGCCCGACGTGTAGAACGACGTTCCGCCCTCCTCGCAGGCAGCCTGGAGTTGGTCGTGGAAGCCGGCCTGGCGGGGGTTGAGCAGCGCCACGAACGAGGTGTTCACCACGTTCTTCCCTCCGGCCAGCATCTCGCAGAGGTCATCGACGACCTCGGCGGGGCGCACGTCGGAATGCGCCATGTAGCTCACACAGTCGGCATCGAGCGCGAGCAGCGCCTCGGCGTCCTGCGTGGCCGTCACGCCGATCGGCTCGATGCCACAGATCTCGCCGGCGTCGCGGCCGGCCTTGTCGTCGGAGTGCACCCAGAGCCCGGCCAGCTCGAGATCCGGATGCTGATGGATCGCCGGCACGGCGTGGACCCCGACGGTCCCGGTCGCCCACTGGATCACTCGATACGTCATGGTGTCTCCCCGATCGACCCGTAGTGTCGCGCCGCACCCTCGAGCCCGTCGAACGCTGCCGGTGGTCCGACTCCGGCCGCGGCCGGGGTTTGGAGACGGCTGTTCGGGGAATACTGGAATGAGCGGTACACGCGCCCGAGACGACGGAGGTCGGAGACCATGGTCGAGCCCACAGGTGGCCCACACGAGCGAGACGACGAGAACGGCTTCACGGTCCTGATGGCCACCGACGGCTCCGACGCGTCGCTCGTCGCGATCCGAGCGGCGCGACGAGTCCTGCCGGCGGCATCGCGCTGGGAGCTCGTCACGGTGATCCCGCACCGGGCCAACCCGGCCGACGACGCGACCGGCTTCGCCGCCCCCGTCCTCGACGAGGATGATGTCCGAGAAATCGACCACGAGAATCTGGTCGAGGCAGACGCGGTCGTGGCCCGCACGGCGAGGGCACTCGGCCCGGTGCCGGTGGATGCCCAGGTGCTGCGGGGCGATCCCGGCAGGGTGCTGTGCGATCACGCCGGGCTGATCGGTGCCGACATCATGGTCGTCGGGGCGCACGACCGGGGCTTCTTCTCCCGTGCCCTGCAGCACTCGGTGACCGAGCACGTCGTGCGTCATGCGCCATGCCCGGTGCTCGTCATCCCCGAGACCCTCGACGATCACTGACCGGCGCGTCCGCACCGGGCGCACTCACGCGTTCCGCCGGAAGACCGAGCCGTGGTGGTAGGACAGTCCGGTGGAGCGGACCGATCATCCCGGCGACATCGAACACCACATCATGCGCGACCTCGGCTTCAGCGTCGGACCCGTGGGCGACGAGATGCACGGCTCGGCCCGGATCGTGCCGGAGATGTGGGTGCCGGCCACGCGCTCGCTCCGGATGGGAATCCTGGCCGCGTGGGTCGACATGGTCGCTGGTCACCTCGCAATCGATCTCTTCACGCCGCATGTGCCGGTCACCCTCGATCTCGACGTCCATCTGCATGTGCAGGCCACGGCACCCGAGGAGGTGCGGATGGTCGGCCGCACCCAGAAGGCCGGTCGTTCGGTCGCGGTGCTGAGCGTCGACATCTTCGCCGACGGTTCGGCGATCGGGTTCGCCCACTCGACCTTCATGGCCGCGCCCAACCCGTCGCTCACCATGCCGACCATCGTGCGCGACGAGGGTCTGCTCGAGCCGCACCCGGCCCGGCTCACCATGCCCTTCGCCGAGCGGGCGGGCTGTCGCTCGAGAGCGACCGGCGTGGTCGAGATCCCGATGCGCCCCGACGGGCTCAATGCGGCCGGCACCCTCAACGGCGGCCTGCTCGCTCTCGCGGTCGAAGAGGCAGCCCTGTCGGCGGGCACCGGGCGGCCGTTGACCTCGATGGGGATGCGGTTCGTCTCGCCGGTTCGCGTCGGCCCCGCGGTTGCGACGGCCGAAGTCGAGGATGGGTTGGGCAGCGTCGTGGTGTGCGACGAGGGTCGCAACGGCCGGCTCGCCGTCATCGCCACGACGCGCGACGGCTGAGAATCGCAACTCAGCCGGTGCGATGCGCGACGTCGGCCGAGGCGCGACGGCGTCACTCCATGACGCGCAGGGTGTCGGGGAGGTTCATGCGGCGCAGGCCGCGGATGAGGAACAGGGGGGCGATGGCCACGGTGACCACACCGGTGACCAGCGCGAGTAGCAGCGTGGTGGGGGAGAGGTACACCGAGATCCCCAGGTCCGGCAGCGAGTTCTCCGCGAGCGTGCGCAGCATCCAGCCGAGGATGAGGGTTCCCGACACGAGTCCGACCACGGTGGCGGCCACTCCGACCACCACGCTTTCCTTCACCACCACCCCCATCACGGTGCGCACGGGGAGACCGAAGGCCTGCATGGTCGCGTGTTCCCGGCGCCGCTCCTCCACGGTGATCCGACTCGAGTTGAAGGCGATCAGCAACGCGAGCACGAGCACGAACCCGGCGGTGACGAACAGGAAGCCCACGAACTGCTCGAGCGCCTCGTCGAAGATCTCTGCGAAACGGGCGACGGCCTGCGCCGAGGTGACCCCGTCGAGGTCGAACACGGCGCGCTGCACGTCGCCTCGGGTGGCGCCCTCGGCCGGGTAGACGTTGACGAGGTTGACTGTGCCGGCGAGTCCGAACTGCTCGGCAAGTGAGAGATCGGCGAAGGCGAAGTTGCGGATCGGGTTCGGGTGGATTGCATCGACCCTCACGTCCGACTCGGCCAGCGTCGGCCCCGCGGGCCCCAGCGCGAGATGGCGGATCCGCACCGTGTCGCCCGGGTCGACGCCGAGGTCGTCGGCTGCCTTGCGGGCGAGCACGAGGCCGTCGCCCACCTCGCCGTCGACGATGGTCGGGGTCCACGCCGCCGCGTCGAGATCGACCAGCTCGAGCAGCAGTTCGATGTCGTCCTCGGGGTCGGCGGCGAGCGCGGTGGCGCCGAGGCGCAGGCCCGCGTCGACCCGACCGGTCGCGTCGGCCTCGGCGATCGCCGCGACCACCGGATCGTCGGAAGCCCGATAGCCGTCGAGCGTCACGACCACCCGGTCGGGATCGCCCTTCGTGAGCTCGTCGCCGCCCTCGTCGATCGAGCGGCCGAAGCTGTCGAGCATGCCCAGTACGGCGACCAGCGCCGTGATCGCCGCGCCGACGCCGACCGCGGTGAGGATCGTGCGCCGGGGTGTGCGCAACACGTTGCGGATCGGCATGTGGGTCATCGTCGATCCCGGAAGGGGGAGCCGGTTGGTCCAGTCGGTGAACCGGCTGGCCCGCGCCGTGAGATGACCGGTGCGGATCGCCTCGATGGGCTCCACCCGCACGGCCCGCCACACCGGCAACGCGGCGGCGGCGATCGGGATCAGCAGGCCGAGCGCCGCGGCGCCGGCGTAGACGTCGAACTGGAACGGTGTACGCCACTCGGGCAGCGGGAGGAACGACTCGAAGAGTCCCTTCATCGCCCAACCGAGCAGGACCCCGACCCCGATACCGGCGACCGTGCCGACGATGCCGATCTGGGCGCCCACGAGCAGGGGACGCACGGCGAGACGGGAACGGGGGAGGCCGAGGGCCATGCCGATGCCGATCTCCCGACGCTGGGCCTCGACGATACGGCTCACCAGGTTGAACGCAGCCAGGGCGGCGGCAAAGAGGACGAGGACCGAGATCATCGTCCAGACCTGCTCGTCGTTCTCGATGTCGTCGTAGAGGAGCCGGTATGCGTCGACATCGTCCCGGTCGCCCACGGTCGCGCTCACTCCGGGCAGGTCATCGAGGATCGTCTGCAGCTCGGACTGCACGGCGGCCACGTCGGTACCCGCCGCCAGGGTGAGCACCAGGTCGTTGACCTGCCCCTCTCGGCCCGTGATCTCCTGCGCCGTGGCCACCGGCGCGTAGAAGATGGCGAAGTCGCCCTGCGCGAAGATCGTTCCTTCCGGGCCGGTGATGAAGAAGTCCTCGGGTCCTGCGCCGAGTCCCACGTAGGGAACCGACCGGCCGCCGGCCGCCACGAGCTCGCCCGCAGGCGGCAGGTCGTAGAAGTCGGCGAACTTGGCCTCGAGCACCACCTCCCCGGCCTCGGGGATGGCACCGTCGCGGAGCCACAGGTCGTCGACGACCCCGCCCGTCGGATCGTCGCCGAAGGTCATGCCGACCAGTCGGGCCTGCACCAGGATCGTCTCGTCGTCGGTCGACGCGTCGACCTGGCTGGCGACCACGAGCCGTTCGCGCACCGCGGTGACCGCGTCGGCCGAGTCGAGCCCCGCGACCGCGTCGAGCAGCGTGCCCTCGGCCACGTAGGTGCCGGCGCTGAGTTCGGCCCGCAGGTCGTGGATTGCGGTGAGGGCGAAGCTGACGTCGTTGGACTCGCGGCGCCATGTGGAGGTGCTGCGCAGACCGGCGAACACCCCGGTGCCGATCGCGATCACCAGGGCGATCGCGATCACGGCGACCCAGTGGCGGCGCAGGTCCCTCCACGAGAGCCGGAGCAGCAGTCGGGTCACCGGCTCACCACTGGAGCTCGGAGATCCGGGCCGGTCCGCCCTCCGGCGGTCCGTCGGACACCACCCGCCCGCTCGAGAGCTCGATCACACGATCGGCAACACGGGAGATCTCGCGGTTGTGCGTGACGATCAGGACCGTCATGCCCTCACGGGCCTGCGCTTCGAGCACCTCGAGGATCTGCACGCCGGTGCGGAAATCGAGCTCGCCGGTGGGCTCGTCGGCCAGCAGGATCGGGTTGTCGCTCGCGAGCGCCCGGGCGATGGCGACGCGCTGCTGCTCGCCACCCGAGAGCTGGTGGGGGAAGTGGCGCATCCGTTCACCGAGGCCGACCTTCTCCAGCGCCGTGTGGGCGCGGTCGGCGACCTCGTCGCGGCCGGCTGCGTCGGCGCCGAACTGCACGTTCTCCAACGCGGTCAACGCGGGGAACAGGTTGAACGTCTGGAAGATGAAGGTGACCGCCGTGCGTCGGAAGCGGGCCCGCTCGGCCCGGCCGGCCGAGGTCAGCTCCGTCCCGTTCACCCGCACGGTGCCCGCGGTGGGGGTGTCGAGCGCCCCGATCAGATTGAGCAGCGTGGTCTTCCCGCTCCCCGAGGGGCCGAGGATGACGACGAACGAGCCGCCCTCGATCGTGAGGTCGACGTCGCCGAGGGCGGTGATCTCGTTGGCCCCCACCTGATACCGCTTCGATGCGCCGGTCAGCTCGATCCGACCATCGGGCGCGGAAGTCGTCATGGACGCCACGCTATGCCAGTGGTCCGGTCCACCGCTCGGGACCTTCGTCGCTCCCGGGCGCTCGCGCCGAGCGATCTGGGCCTGGCGTCGCCGATCCTCTAGCGTCGCGGCCCAACGCGCCCGGCGTTCGATTCCCAGGGAGACTTCCATGCCCATCGCCATCTCCGACGATCACCTCACGCTCGGCGAAACCGCCGCCGACCTGCTCGTGGCCCGCGACGCCCGCGGCGCCAACCGGACTCTGCTCGAATCCGACGAGGAGACCCTGCCCGAGCTCTGGGGTGAGATCGCCGGGCTCGGGTGGCTCGGCCTCCACGTGCCCGAGGATCTTGGTGGCTCGGGGTACGGGCTCGAAGAGCTGGTGGTCGTGGTGGAGGAGATGGGCCGCGCCGTGGCCCCCGGGCCGTTCGTGCCCACCGTGATCGCCAGTGCCGTGTTGCTCGCCTCGGGCGACGATGCGGCCGGCGCCCTCGTGCCGGGGCTGGTCGACGGATCGGTCACCGCCGGCATCGGCCTCCGTGCCGATCTACGAGTCGACGGCGGCACGGTCTCGGGCAGCTGCAATGCCGTGATGGGCGGCGCCCTCGCCGGCCTGATCCTTCTCCCGGCGGGCGATGATCTGGTCGTCGTCGAAACCGGTGCCGGGGTGGCCGTCGAGGTGCCGCCGGCCCTCGATCCCAGCCGCCGCTCGGCGCGTGTGACACTCGACGGTGCCGCCGCCACCGTGGTGGCCGGCGCTGCCGGCCACCTCACCGACATCGCCAGGCTCGTGCTGTCGGCCGAGGCGGTCGGGATCGCCCGGGAGTGCACCCTGCTCGCCGCCGACTACGCCCGCGACCGCGAGCAGTTCGGTCGTCCGATCGCGATGTTCCAGGCGGTGAAGCACCACTGCGCCAACATGTCGGTGGCCACCGAGATGGCCACCGCCGCCGTGTGGGACGCAGCGCGGGCTGCGGCGACCGGCGGCGACCAGTTCGCCTTCGCCGCCGCGGTGGCGGCGACGCTCTCCGCCCCGGCGGCCGACGTCTGCGCCAACCTCAACACCCAGGTGCACGGCGGCATCGCCATCACGTGGGAACACGACGCCCATCTCTACATGCGCCGAGCCACCACCCTGCTGCACTATCTCGACGCGGCCGGTGCGGCCGAAGACGTGACCAACCTGACCCGGAAGGGCGTGGCCCGGGCCAAGGCAATCGAACTGCCGCCCGAGGCCGAG
Source organism: Acidimicrobiales bacterium (assembly GCA_040263275.1). GTDB lineage: Bacteria > Actinomycetota > Acidimicrobiia > Acidimicrobiales > Aldehydirespiratoraceae > JAJRXC01. Next base: position 4,739 of record JBDQKM010000033.1, on the reverse strand, counting down.
CAGATGCGCAGCGACGTGCGCGCCTTCATCGGCGAGATCAAGGACCTCGACGACGAGGCGCGCCGCGACCGGCTCGTCGAATCGGGTTACCTCCTTCCCCACTGGCCCGAGCCGTACGGTCGCGGCGCGGGCGCCGTCGAACAGCTCGTGATCGAGGAAGAGTTCGCGACCGCCGAGATCGAACGTCCCTCCCTCGGCATCACCGCGTGGAACATCCTCACGATCATCCAGCACGGCACCGACGACCAGCTCGAACGATGGGTGCTCCCGGCACTGCGGCAGGAGGTGATCTGGTGCCAGCTCTTCTCCGAGCCCGACGCCGGCTCCGACGCCGCCGGCGTGAAGACCAAGGCCACCCGGGTCGACGGTGGCTGGCTCGTCAACGGGCAGAAGGTCTGGACGTCCGGGGCCCACGTGGCCGGCATGGGCTTCGCAACCATCCGCACCAACCCCGACCTGCCCAAGCACGAGGGCATCACGATGATGGCCATCGACATGCACGGTGAGGGCGTGGAGGTGCGTCCGCTCAAGATGACCACCGGCAACTCCGAGTTCAACGAGGTCTTCTTCAACGACGTGTTCGTGCCCGACGACGACGTGGTCGGGCCGGTCGACGGCGGCTGGACGGTGGCCCGGGCGACGCTCGGCAACGAGAGCGTGAGCATCGGCAGCGGCACCGGCGGTGGCACCTCGCTGTCGAGCCAGATGATGGTCGGCTCGTTCGACGCCCACCCCGACCGCCTCGACGGGGGCGCCGCCCGCATCGGCCGCCACTTCGCCGACAACCAGGCGATCGGCCTGCTCAACCTGCGCTCGGCCCACCGGGCCGTGTCGGGTGGTGAGCCCGGCCCCGAGGGCGCCCTGACCAAGCTCGTGCTGTCGGAGATAGGCCACGAGGCCGCCGCCATCGGCACTGCACTCGCCGGGCCCGACGCGCCCTATCTCGACGGCGCCGGCCTGGCCAGCGGCTACATGGTGCTGATCCACCGGGGGATGTCGATCGCCGGCGGCACGTCGGAGATCAAGCGCAACCAGATCGGTGAACGCATTCTCGGTTTGCCCCGCGATCCGCTGATCCGCTGAGTCGGCCCCGACCTACGACGAACTCGTCGTCGAATCATTCGCCGGCCCAAGCCCGCCACGACGACGGCGCGCCGAGGTCATCGGCCGTCGCCTAGCGCGTCGTGTGTGGCGCCTGTGCTCGCATGTCGATCAGGAGGCGTCCTGGGCCAGCCCGACCTCGATGGTGTACGGGGCGTTGCCGCGGGTCGAGCCCACGACGATCCAGTACTCGCCACCTTGCTGCAGACTCACGTTCGCCGCCATCGTCTCGATCGCCACCGACTCGCCGTCGGGGGCGTAGATCGTGAACACCGCATTGTCCTCGACCGAGGTCACCGACGCGTAGAGGGTGTCGTTGGTGCAGCAGTTCTGGTAGTCGACGACATAGGCATCGAGGGTGCGGACGATGGCACCTTCCCGGGACTCGGGGAAGCCTCCGAGTTCTGGGCTCACGTACTCGACCAGGTAGTAGCCGCTCGGGTCGTCGTAGGCGGGCTCCTCGGTGTCGACGACATCCTCTGGCGCCTCGAGCTCCTCGGGCTCCTCGGCATCGACCGGGTCGTCGGGCTGTGGCTCCTCGACGGCGGACTCGTCGGGGGTCTCGTCGTCGGCCTCGATGCTCGAGGTGGGCGCGTCGGTCGGTGTGGTGTCGGCCGCGTCGTCGTCGCCACACGCTGCCCCGAAGACGGCGAACAGGACCAGAACGGGGGCAAGGCGCTTGATGAGCATCGGGGGATCCTAGAAGCGGGCCGGTCCGATGCGGCCGACCGGTCGCGGCGACGTCATCGTCGCCAGACCGACGCCGCGGCCTCGTATTCGGCCCGGATGTCGGCCAGGGGACGGTCGAGCTGTTCCTCCCACTTGGTGAAGTGGAGGTTCTTCCAGGTTCGGCCCATGATCCAGCCGTGGGCCAGGGCGTCCATCGCCGGCACGATCGCAGCGGGCTGCACGAAGGCGAAATGCCTTCCGCGACCGCATCCAGGCTCTCGAGGCGCAGATGAGCGTGACCGGCGAAGCCGTCGGCGTGGTGATCTTCGACATCGACCACTTCCTCTCGGTCCTACGAGATGCTGTGCCGTCTCGGTGGCCAGGAGTTCGTGATCCTCCTGCCCGGAGCCACTGCAACGGTCGCCGCGGAGATCGCCGAGCGGGTCCGGCCGCTCGTGGCGGGACTCGTGGTCAACGGGATCGGCATCACCATTTCGTGCGGGGTGGCTTCGGCCGGCGGAACCGACGTGGCGATCCGAGCCGTGCACACCCACGCCGGCGCGGCCCTCTACGAGGCGAAGGCCGGTGGCCGCAACCCGACCCGAGTGGGATAGTGGGTCCATGTCCGCTTCCCTTCCTCCCGCTCCTTCGTGGCGTGGGGTCAACCACTTGGCCCTCGTGACCCCCGACATGGACGCGACCACCCGCTTCTACGCCGGCGTGCTGGGCATGCCGTTGGTGATGACACTGATGGCGGGACCGATGCGTCACTACTTCTTCGAGATGGCTCCCGGCAACACCGTCGCCTTCTTCGAGGTGGCCGATGCCGAGACCTTCCGGAAGGGGGCGGGATCTCCTGCGCCCCACCCTGTCCAGATGGACCATCTGTCGTTCAACGTGGCCGACGAGGACGCGCTTCACCAGCTTCGCGCGAGGTTGACAGCCGCCGGTTCGGAGGTGACCGAGATCGTCGATCACGAACAGATGAAGTCGGTGTACTTCACCGACCCGAATGGCCTCGCCCTCGAAGCCTCGTATTGGGCGATCGACGGGACGGGTCGGCCCTTCGACCCCGACGACGAACGCATCTTTGCCGACCCCGAGCCGGTCCCCGCGGTCGCCGAGCTGGCGGCGGGCGAGCTGGCGGCGCTCCCGACGACCTCGCTCGTCTGATCGCGAGATCCGGATGGGACACGACATCGAGGCGCTCGACGTCGACGGAGTACTGCGCGAGGCGACCGCCCGCACGGGCGGGCTCGACGATCTCGGCGACGGCCCGTTCGTCGAGCCGCTCGGTCGCCTCGTCGACTCGCTCGCCGCCGACGGTCGGCTCAACGACATCGGCCGGCTGATCAGCAACGAGCGCATGCTGCTCCACACCGTCAACCGCCTGCGCTATGTCGACGATCGAGCGCGCTTCCCCCAGATCGCCGAGCAGACGATCGAGAAGCCGGTTTTCATCATCGGCATGCCTCGCACCGGCACGACGATCCTCCACGACATCCTCGCCTGCGACCCGCAGAGCCGCGCCCCCCTCACGTGGGAGGTGATGTTCCCGTCACCCCCGCCCGAGACGGCCACGTTCACGACCGATCAGCGGATCGCCGACTGCGCGGCCACGTTCCCCGACCACGACATGCAGCTCCCCGGGTTCGATGCGATCCACCCGATGGGCCCTCAGCTCACCCAGGAGTGCGTGGTGATGATGGGGGAGACGATGTGCACGCCCCTGTTCCACAACCAGTTCCGTGTGCCCGGCTACGAGGACTGGCTCGACCACGAGGCCGACTTCGGCCCGGTCTACGACTTCCACCACCGTCAACTCCAACACCTGCAGTCCGGCCACGCAGGCGATCGCTGGGTGCTCAAGACCGGTGCGCACCTGTGGGGACTCGACCATCTGCTGAAGACCTACCCCGACGCCCGCATCGTCTTCACCCATCGCGACCCGGTGAAGTCGATGACCTCCTACGCGAGTCTCACCACGATCGTGCGACGGGTGGGAAGCGACGACGTCGACCCGGTCGAGGTGGCGGACGACTGGATCGGCCGGCTCCGGCGGGTGCTGTTGCGAGGCATCGAGATCCGCCAGGCCCGCGACTATCCGGAGGCGATCTTCTACGACATGTACTTCCCCGACTTCATCTCGGACCAGTTCACCGAGGTCGAGAAGATCTACGAGGCGCTGGGCCTGCCGATGACGGGAGCAGGGGCCGATGCGATGAAGTTCTTCATCGATGACAACCCACCCGGCAAGCACGGCATCCACCGCTATGCGCCGGAGGAGTTCGGGGTCGACCCCGCGACGGTCCGCTCGGAGTTCCGGCCCTACATCGACCACTTCGATCTCCGGGAGGAATGATGACCGACCCTGCGACCATGCGCGCGTGGCGAGTGCACGAGTACGGCGACCCACTCGAGGTGCTGCAGCTCGAGACCGTGGAGATCCCCGAGCCGGAGGCCGGTGAGGTCAGGGTGCGGGTCCAGGCCATCCCGCTCAACCTCAACGACCTCGAACGCATCACCGGCGGCAACATGATGGCGCCGCCCGAGTTTCCCTACAGCCCGGGGATGGAAGTGATGGGCGTGGTCGATGCCTGTGGTCCCGGCCAGGAGGAGTGGGCCGGTAGACGGGTGGTCGCGACGACCCGTCGGGCCTTCGGCGGGTTCGCGGAACAGGCGATCTGCACCACGTCGGCCGTGTTCGAGATGCCCGACGACATTCCGCTTCCCGGAGCGGCGGCCCTCTACTTCCCGTTCCACCTCGCCTGGCTCGGGCTCTTCGACCGGGCCGACCTGCAGGCCGGCGAGAGCGTGCTGATCCATGCCGCCGCCGGCGGGTCCGCTGCGGCCCCCTTGCAGCCCGCGGCGGCTGCCCGCGCCCGGGACTGCGCCACCGCGGCCTCCGAGGCGACGGTGCCCCAGGGCGACCCCCCCGGCGCCCGCGAGGGCAGCACGAAGCAGGGCGG
>JBDQKM010000032.1:0-22589 GCA_040263275.1 Acidimicrobiales bacterium | reverse complement strand
CCCCGGCGTAGTAACCCCCGAGTGAACCCTCCCGCCACGGTTCGCTCCGCCCGGCGAGCTGCCCCGACCCTTCCCCTCCAGGTGTTCGGTGCGGCTCGCCGCCGGCGCGATACCAGGAAGCCACGATGAGCATCACCCTGATCAACCCCGACCGTGAGCAGGCTCTCGCCGACGGTTACGCTGTGAGCGTGACCCCTGCCGAGATCCGCCACCTGGGCGACGCCGAAGCCGCCTTCGTACGCGGCGACGACGATGCACTGCGCCAGGCCTACGACGAGCACGGGCGACTCATCTACAACTTCTGCGCTCGTGCCCTCGGGCCCGAGCGGGCCAACGACGTCACGCAGGAAGTGTTTCTCAGCGCCTGGAAGGCCCGTGATCGCTTCGATCCTTCGAAGGGCAACATGGCGGCATGGCTCACCGGGATCGCCAAGAACCGCATCATCGATGCGGTCCGAGCCGAGAAGCGGCACTCCGACCGGCGGGCGCCGGAGTCGACCGACGACATGCCGACCGAATCCGAAGCGGAATCGCTGGGCGACAAGATGTTGGTCATCGACGCTCTGCAGACGCTGCCCGAACGGCCTCGCAAGATCCTGACGCTCCACTATTTCGAAGATCTGACCCACCCCCAGATCGCCGAACGAACCAATCTCCCCCTCGGCACCGTCAAGAGCGACATCCGCCGAGGGCTCGACCGCATCCGACAGCATCTCGAGAGCACGATGGCCGAGGTCACCCATGTCTGACGAACTGCAACTCACTGACGACGAGGCCCGGATCGACGCGATCCTCCGGTCGATGTCCGACGAAGACCTCGAGCTCGACACGCCTCCGGCGTCCGTCTGGGCCGGTATCCAGGCCGCCGTGGCCGCAGAGGAAGCGGAGGCCCCCGTGGTGAGCCTCGCCAGTCGGCGCCGCATGCCGATGCTGCTCGGCGCAGTCGCCGCCGCCCTCGTGGTGATCGCCGGTCTGGCCGTGGTGCTCGTGTCCGACGACCCGAGCGCCGTCGAAGTGGCCTCCGCCGACCTCGTCTACGTGGAAGACGACCCTGCCTTCGTGCCCCTCGGTGCGGGCAGCTCGGTCGACGTCACCCTGCTCGAAGACGGCGAGACCGAGACGATCCGCGTCGATACCGCCGTCCTCCCCGAAGCCGGCGACGACGGCGATCTGGAGATCTGGCTGATCGGCATCGCCGACGGCGAGATCCAGATCGTCCAGACGCTCGGACTGGTGGAGAATCCGGACGACCCCGGCACCTTCGCCGTGCCGGCCGGCTTCGAGCGCTCGGCCTACGACGCCGTGGCCGTCGACATCAGCATCGAACCCCACGACGGCGACGAGGCCCACAGCGGCATGTCACTCGTCCGCGGGCTCCTCACCGCCTGAGTCCCACTCGGGCGCCACCGGGCGGCTCGTAGCCAGCCCCACGAGGCCGACACCCCACAGCACCGAGACGAGCAACAGATGCACGGTCCACGAGTTGGGCCGTGCATCGTCGCGTGGGGCCACGAGTAGCACGACACCGGCCGCGATGAAGATGCCGCTGGCCCAGGCTCGTGTCCGGCGCATGGCCGGAGGCTACGCGAGGTTCTCGACGAACGCTTCGAGCTGGCGGAGGTTGCGGACCTCGAAGCAGCCGTCGGTGTGCTGTGCGTATTCGCCCACGATGGAGTCGCCGGTGTCCCAGTAGGACTGCGGTTCGGGGTTCAACCAGTGGACCTGGCGAGCCTTCTCCTTCATCTCCTTGATGATCCAGCTCTCCGACGCGTGATAGTTGTTGCGAGCGTCGCCCAGGATCATGATCGACGTGCGCGGACCGATGTCCTTGCCGTAGCGCTCCCAGAAGACCCCGAGGGCATGGCCGTAGTCGGAGTGACCGTCGACCCAGACCACGTCGGCCTCGGTGTTGACCCGATGAACGGCCTCGTTGATGTCTTCGACGCCCTCGAAGTAGCCGGTGACCTCGTCGAGCCCGTCGATGAACACGAACGAGCGGACCTTCGAGAACTGGCCGGAAATGGCGTAGACCAGGTGCAGGGTGAAACGGGCGAAGGCCGCGACCGAACCCGAGATGTCGGCGATCACGAAGATCTCCGGCTTGTGGGGCTTCGGATTGCGGAACTTCGGCTCGGCGGGCACGCCGCCATAGGACAGTGATGCCCGCACGGTGCGGCGGAAGTCGAGCGGACCCTTGCGGCCGTGACGCCGCTTGCGCTGCAGACGCGACGCCAGCTTGCGGGTGAGGGGGTAGATCGCCTTGCGCAGGCTCGCCATCTCCTCGCGGGAGGCGTGCATGAAGTCGACGTCTTCCGGCAAGGGCTTGCGCAAGGTCTTGGCCATCGCCTCGACACCACGGTCGGCCACGAGGCGCCGGCGGATCTCCGCCTCGATCTCCTTCTGGAGCTGATCGATGCGGGTCTGGTACTCGTCACGCTGGAGGCGCTGGTCGAACTCCGACGCCTCACCCTCCTCGTTCTGCTCCTGCTCGAGAAGGCGTTCGAGCACGCCCTCGAGGTCGAGATTCCGCAGGGTGCGGTACAGGTAGTACGTGCCGCCGACCGGCCGGCCGGGCTCCATGCCGGCGTAGCGCTTCACCGACTGGCGGGCGACGCCTCGCATCATCTGCTGGTCGCCGCGCATGAGCGCCTGGAACAGCATCTCTGCGAGTTCCTCGGGTGTCAGGTTCTCTCCCCCGCCGCCGCCTTGCTGATCACCGGCACCCTCGGCACCGTCCTGATCCATCTCGTCGTCGTCGAACTCGGCGAGTTCGCCGTCTTCACCGATCGCGTACTCCTGGCCTCGAAGGGAGAAGTAGACCTCGAAGACCGTCTCGAACGCCTTCCAGTGGTTCGCGTGCTTCACCAGCGTCGCCGCGAGGGCGTACTTGAACGTCTCGCGTTCGCCGATGGGAATGTGGCGCACGGCCTCCATGGCGTCGAGGTTCTCGGTCAACGACACGGGGAGACCGGCGTTGCGCAGCTCGACGATGAACCCGTTGAGCAGCTCGAGGATGGGGTCGCCCAACTCGGTCGGGACGCCCTCGTCCGAGCCGGTGTCGGTGACGGTCATCAGCGGGTGCCGCTCAGACCGTGACGCCGTCGGCAGTGCTGAGTTCCTTCACGGCCTTGGTGATGTCGCTCTGGTACTTGAGCAGGATGTTGATCGTGTCGGTGGCCGTCTTCTCGTCGATCTTCTCGACGCCGAGCAACACCAGGGTCTTGGCCCAGTCGAGGGTCTCCGACACCGACGGGTGCTTCTTGAGCTCGATCTGGCGGATCGACCGCACCACGCGGGCGACCTGGTCGGCCAGGTTCTCCGTGATGTCGGGAACCTTCGTGAGCACGATCTCCTTCTCACGCTCGATGTCGGGATAGTCGACATGGAGGTAGAGGCAGCGCCGCTTCAGCGCCTCGGAGAGCTCACGAGTGTTGTTGGACGTGAGGAAGACGAGGGGGATCTGCTTCGCCTCGATCGTGCCGAGCTCGGGGATCGAGACCTGGTAGTCGGAGAGGATCTCGAGCAGAAGGGCCTCGGTCTCGACCTCGACGCGGTCGACCTCGTCGATCAGCAGCACCACGGGCTCGTCCGCGGTGATGGCCTCGAGCAGGGGCCGGGTCAGGAGGAACTCGTCGGAGAAGATGTCGTCGGAGATGTCGGCCCAGTCGTGGTCGTCGCCCCGCTCGGTCTGGATGCGCAGCAACTGCTTCTTGTAGTTCCACTCGTAGAGCGCCTTCGCCTCGTCGAGCCCCTCGTAGCACTGGAGGCGGATCAGACGGGCGTCGCAGATCTTGGCGACGCTCTTGGCGAGCTCGGTCTTGCCGGTTCCGGCCGGACCCTCCACGAGGATCGGCTTCTGGAGCCGGTCGGCGAGATACACGACGCCGGCGATGCCTTCATCGGAGAGATAGTCGACCTTGTGCAGGTCGTCCTTGACGGAGGCGACGTCTTCGAATCGATACGACATGAGGACTGAGGTTAGCGGCCGTTAACCGAAGTCCTGTAACCGATTTCGCTCAGGCGCAGAGCCCGTCGGGCTCGCTGGGTCCTCGCACCGGATCGCAGAGGTCGGTCTGCTCCACGCTGCGCAGGCCGAAGCCGTCGCCGGACTCCAGCGGCTCGCCGAACACGTGGAGGCGCACGCCGCGCACGGAGTCGTCTCCGAGCCCGGTCAGGTCGAAGGTGACCTCACCGAGGTCGCCGGACTCGTCGGCCTCGACGCTCATCACGATGTCGGACGGCACGTCGGGGTCCCGATCGACCGTCTCGGCCACGAGCAGCCCCAGATCCGACATCGTCGCCTCTTCGGGCCGGTAACCCAGCTCGGCGATGACCGCGGCGGTCGTGTCGCTCGTGGGGCCGATCCGGGCCGTGAAGCTCGAGCCGACCCAGCCGGTCACGCCATCGGCGGTGACGATCTCCCACCAGATCGAGCTGGTCAGCATCCGGGCACGTCCGGTGGCGACGGCATCGTCGGCGAACGGGGCCAACCCGGCGAGGATCTCGCCGTCGGTCCCCGGGGTGCGGCGAACGTTCAACACGTCGTCGCAACGCACACCGGCGACTGCGATCAGGTCTCCCGCGTCCGGCGAGATGTCGAAGGCCTCACCGGGCAGTTCGTCGTCGGGGACGGGGCCGTCAGGGGCGCTCGTGGTGGTCGGGGACTCGCTGGTGGTCGGTGTCTCGGTGGTCGTCGGTGTCTCCGTGGTCGTCGGAGACTCGCTCGTGGTCGGGGCCGCGGTCGTCGACGTCGAGCTGGTGGACGAGGCGGTCGTGGTCGCGTCGGCGTCACCGTCGTCGTCTCCGCATGCGACCAGCACGCTCGTGGTCAACACGAGCGCCGCCACGAGACGGAGGAAGCGGGCACGGGAACGATCCATGGGTTCAGCCTGTCGGTCGTCGGGGTCCATCAGAAGGGACCTACGTCCCAATCACTCATCCACGGGTCTGACCGTCGCCGCGGACCACGAACTTGCGGGTCGTCAGCTGCTCCACGCCCATCGGCCCGCGAGCGTGGAGCTTCTGCGTGGAGATCCCGATCTCGGCGCCGAAGCCGAACTCCTCGCCGTCGACGAAGCGGGTCGACGCGTTGACCAACACCGCGGCGGCGTCGACCTCACGAGTGAAACGGTCGGCGGCCGCGATGTCGCGGGTGATGATCGCTTCGCTGTGGCCGGTCGAGGTGTCGTTGACATGGGAGATGGCCTCGTCGAGGTCGGCGACGACGCGGACGCTCATCTTCATGTCGAGGAACTCGGTGGCGAAGTCGTCGTCGGTCGCCGGCGCGATCGACGCGGCGATGCGGCGCGATTCCTCATCGCCGACCAGCTCGACCCCGTCGAGGGCGGTGACGACCTCGGGAAGGAAGCGATCTGCGACCGCTGCGTGGACGACCAACGACTCGGCCGCGTTGCAGACCCCGGTGCGCTGGGTCTTCGCGTTGACCACGATGTCGCGAGCCATGTCGAGATCGGCGGCCGCGTCGACGTAGACGTGGCAGTTGCCGGCGCCGTCGATCACATAGGGCACGGTGGCGTTGTCGAGAATCGACTGGATGAGCGTGGGTCCCCCACGCGGGATCAGGCAGTCGACGAACCCTCGCTGCTGCATGAACTCGACGGCCGCTTCACGCCGCACGTCGTCGACCACGAGGAGGGCGTCTTCGGGCAGACCGACTTTGCCGAGCGCCTCGCGCAGCACGCGTGAGATCGCGAGATTCGAGTCGATCGCCGATGACGAACCCCGGAGGAATGCGGCGTTGCCCGACTTCAGACACAGGCCGAACGCATCGCTCGTCACGTTGGGTCGGCTCTCGTAGATGATCGCGACCACGCCGAGGGGCACGTGGACCCGTTCGATCCGCAGGCCGTTGGGCCGGGTCCACCCGTCGCTGATCCTCCCCACCGGGTCGGCGAGCGCGGCGACCTGGCGGAGGCCGCCGGCCATGCCGTCGATACGACCGGGATCGAGCCGGAGTCGGTCGACGAGCGGGGCGGCCATGCCCGAGGCTTCGGCGCGACCCACGTCGACGCGGTTGGCCTCGATGATGGTCTGGCTGTTGGCCACCAGAAGGTCGGCCGCGGCGTGGAGCGCGGCGTCCTTGTCGGCCGTGGAGGCCACCGCCAGAGCCCGAGAGGCCGCCTTCGACCGCACCGCGAGCGCGGGGATGGGAGTGGGAGTCACCGTCACGAGGCCCCAGGGTAGCCGTGGTCAGGGCTAGCCTCGCAGCCGTGTCGCGTCGCCTCGAACCCACGGTGTTCCTGGCCATGATCTCACCGATCACGGTGGGCCTCGTGGTCGGTGCGGGGGCCCTGGCGCGGATCCTCACCGGTTCATGGGCCGTGGCCGTGCTGGCCGGTCTCGTCACCTGGATCGTTCGCGTGCTCGTGGCGACCCGGATCGCGAAGCGGGTTCGCGGACTCGACCGTCGTATCGATCCGTTCGCCCTGCGGGAGCCCTGGCGGTTCTTCGTCCGCGACGCCCTCAACGCCCGCCAGCGCTTCGCCGAAGCACTCGACGAGGCCGACGGCGGGCCCTTGCGCGACCGGCTCCACGAGATCGAGGCCAACCTCGATCAGGCCGTCAGCGTCACCTGGGAGGTCGCCCAGCGGGGCCAACAACTGACCGATGCCCGGCGGCGGATCGATCTCGCCTCGCTCGAGCGGACCCTCGAGTCCACTGCGCCGGACGATGCCCGCCACACCGCGGCCGCGGCCCAGAAGGCGAGCCACGGGCGTCTGCGCCGACGCGAGGACGACACCCGCGAGCGGCTCGAGGTCCTCGATGCCCGACTCGACGAGACGGTGGTGCGGGCCGCCGAGCTCTCCACCCGCACGGGAGGTGCGATCGAGCTGGATCAGCTCGCCGGCCAGGTGACCGGCATGGTCGACGAACTCGACTCCCTGCGCATCGCCCTCGACGAGGTCGGGAACGACACGTGAACGAGCCCCAGTGGCGCTACCGCAAGGCAACGCCGCGCCGCACCTTCGGCGGTTCGACCCTCGTTGCCGCCGGTATCGCGCTGTCGAGGCTCGCCGGACTGCTCCGGGAGATGGTCACCTCTCGTGTGCTCGGACTCTCGTTGGCGGCCGATGCCTTCGCGGCCGCGGCCCGGATCCCCAACCTGCTGCAGAACCTCCTCGGCGAGGGTGTGCTCTCGGCCAGCTTCGTACCCGTCTACAGCCAGATGCTCGACGCCGACGACGAGGCGGACGCCAATCGCGTCGCCGGCGCGGTCGGTGCGTTGCTCGCAGTGGTGACGGGCGTGGCGGTACTCGTCCTCGTGGTCGCCGCCCGCCCGATCACGACCGTGCTCGCCCCTGGCCTCTCAGGGCAACGATTCGAACTGGCCGTCGACTTCACGCAGATCATGGCGGTCGGCATCGGATTCCTCGTGATGTCGGCGTGGTGTCTCGGCATCCTCAACAGCCACCGCAGCTTCTTCCTGCCCTACGCCGCCCCCGTGCTCTGGAACGCCGCCCAGGTCGTCGCCCTGCTCTTCATCTGGTGGCGGGACTGGGCGCTGGAGGACGCCGCCCGCGGTCTCGCCATAGCCGTTGCAGTCGGGGGCCTCCTCCAACTGCTCATCCAACTCCCGACGGTGCGCCGACTCGCCCGGGGCATCCGATTCCGGCCCGACAACCACCACTGGGCCGTCAAGGAGATCCGTCGACGGTTCGCGCCGGCGGTGCTGGGCCGCGGGGTGGTGCAGCTGTCCGCCTACCTCGACCTGATGCTCGCCACGTTCCTCGCGGCAGGTGCGCTGTCGGCCCTCTTCAAGGCCCAGATGCTCTACACCCTCCCGGTCTCGCTCTTCGCGATGAGCGTCGCCGCGTCGGAGTTGCCCGAGATGTCGAGACTCGCTGACCAGCCTGCGGCCCTGGTCGCTCGCACCCACCGCAGCCTCGACCGCATCGCCTTCTGGATGCTCCTCGCCGCCTTCGTCATGATCGCCGCCGGCGACCTCGTGGTGGGGGTGCTCTTCCAGGGCGGCGAGTTCGACGCCACCGACGGCGTTCTCGTCTGGTTCATCCTCGGTGCCTATGCCATCGGATTGCCCGCGATCGGGGCGAGCCGTCTGCTGCAGAACACGTGCTACGCGGTGGGCGACACACGGGGACCGGCGCGGATCGCCGCCGTCCGGGTGGCGATCGCCGCGGTGATCGGCCTGGTGGTGATGTTCCCGCTCGACCGCGTGCTCGTCGGCCCCGACGGCCTGCTCGGCCTGGGCGACATCCTCGCGTTCGGTCCGCTCGGCGAGGAGACCCGCAACACCGGCGACGCCGTGCGGCTCGGCGCAGTGGGCCTCGCCATCGGTTCCGCGATCGGGGCCTGGGTCGAGCTCACCCTCCTCTCGAATCTGCTGCGCCGCACCGTGCCGGACCTGGGTGATCCCCGTCGATCGCTGCGCGGACCGGTCGTCGCCGCGGCGGCCGCCTTCGTGGTCACCGCGGCCGTCAAACTCATCGCTGCGCCGCTGCCGCTGCTGTTCGAAGCCGCGGTGGTCGGCGCCGTCGCCCTGTTCGCCTACACCACGATCTGCTTCCGCACCGGCGTACGAGACGCGCATCTGCTGCTGCGGCCGGTCCGTCGGATCATCTGGCGCTGACGACCGACCGGCGCGCCTCCCGCCCACTACGATCAGGGCATGCTCCAATATCTGAAGAAGCGCTGGAACTATCTCGTCGCCAAGCTCGGCGGCAACTTCGAGGAGAACGCCGACCCGAAGGTCCAACTGGAGCAGGCGATCACCGAAGCCAAGGACCAGCACAAGCGGCTCAAGCAGCAGGCCGCCAACGTCATCGCCAACCAGAAGCAGACCGAACTGCGGCTCAACCGGCAGATCGAAGAGCTCGAACGCGTCAACGCCAACGCCCGCCAGGCGGTCACGATGGCCGACAACGCGCACCAGGCCGGCGAGGCGGAGAAGGCGGAGCGCTACACCCACGCAGCCGAGCAGTTCGCCAACCGACTGCTCACTCTCGAGCAGGAGATCGACAGTCTCAAGAGCCTCCACTTCCAGGCCGCCGAAGCCGCCGAGCAGGCGAAGAACGCCGTCGACCAGAACAGCGACCTCCTCCAGAAGAAGCTGGGCGAGAAGCAGGCCCTCCTAAGCCAGCTCGACCAGGCGAAGATGCAGGAGAGCGTCAACAACGCGATGGCGACCCTGTCCGAGGCCGTCGGCGAGGACGTGCCCACCTTCAACGAGGTCCGCGACAAGATCGAGGCCCGCTACGCGAAGGCGAAGGCCAGCGCCGAGCTCACCGAGGGCAACGTCGAGACGCAGATGCTCGAGATCGAGAAGGCGGCACGCAACGTCGAGGCGCAGTCGCGGCTCGACAGCATCAAGGCCGAGCTCGGCATCGCCGGCGACGCCACTCCCGAACTCACCGAGACGGTGCCCGAGGCCGACTCGGCCGAGTGATCACCGCGCCTGGCTGCTGAACCCGGCGCTCCCGCGGATCAACGCGGCAGCGCCACGAGGTCGTCGGCGTGCACGACCACGTGCGGCGCACCGGCCGGGTGGTCGTTGCTGGGGCGGCCGGCCGCCGCCCGCAGTTCGTCGGCGCTGTGGCGCACGAGACCCTTGGCGAAGATCTCGCCGTCGACGTCGGCCACCTCGACCGGCGCGCCGGCGTCGAAGTCGCCCGTGACCTCACGCACCCCCGCGGCGAGCAGCGACTTGCCCTGCTCGAGCGCGTTTCTGGCTCCCGCGTCGACGATCACGGACCCCTGTGCGACCACGGCGAACGCGATCCACAGCTTGCGGGCGGGGAGCCGGTTGGTCCGGGCCCGCACCATCGTGCCCACGCCGGCGACACCGTCGGCTGCGTCGATCACCACGTCGACGCGGTCTGCGCTGGCGATCACGGTGGAGACGCCAGACCAGGCGGCGATCTTCGCCGCAGTCAGCTTCGAGGCCATGCCGCCGCTCCCCCGGGCCGAGCCGGCCCCACCGGCCAACGCCTCGGTCTGGTGGTCGATCTCGACGATCTCCTCGATCAGCGAGGCATCCGAGTCGACCCGCGGGTCGGCCGTGTGCACGCCGGCGGTGTCGGTCAGCAGGATCAAGCGGTCGGCGTCGACGAGATTGGCGACGAGAGCGGCGATGCGATCGTTGTCGCCCCAACGGATCTCGTCGTCGGCGATGGCATCGTTCTCGTTGACCACCGGCACCACGCCGAGTTCGAGCAGGCGCCGCAGGGTCTGTCCTGCGTGCACGTATTGGGTGCGGACGATGAAGTCGAGGGGCACGAGCAGCACCTGACCGGCGATGATCGAGTGAGCGGCGAACGCCGCCCGGTACTGCTCCATCAGGGCGGTCTGACCGATCGTTGCGACCGCCTGGAGGGTGATCGTGTCGTTCGGGCGGCGATCGCCTCCCATCCCGATCTCGGGGAGGCCGGCGGCGATCGCTCCCGACGTCACGACCACGACCCGGTGGCCGCGACCCCGGGCGGTGGCGACATCGGCACACAGCTTCTCGATCGACGGCCGGTCGATCACGCCTTCGGCATCGGTGATCGACGACGTGCCGACCTTCACCACGATGGTCCGGGGATCGCTCATCAGTCTTCTTCGTACTCGAAGGCGAAGTCGCCGATGCGGACCTCGTCACCCGGCTTCACGCCGGCGCGGGCGAGCGCGGTGTTGACGCCGATCTGCTTCAGCCGGTGCTGGGCGTACTCGAGTGCCTGATCGTCGGTGAGGTCGCTCAGCGCGACGGCACGACGGGCCGCCCGGCCCAACACCTCCCAGGCACCATCGTCGTGGCGGGTCAGCTGGATCTCGCTGGAGACGGGATGATGGATCGTGATCGCCTCGATCTCCGGCTCCTCCTCGCGTGCGGCACCCACCATGCGCACGAGGTTGCCGATCAGTTGTGGCAACCCCTCGCCGGTCATCGAGCTGACCGTCGGCCCGTCGAAGGTGTGGTCGGGGGCCATGTCGACCCGGCTGCCGACGACCAAACGCGGCCGGTCGAGCAACTCGGGTCGATAGCTGCCGAGCTCGGCGAGCAGCACTCGTTCCTGCTCCTCCGGCGTGACCCCGTCGTAGGGGGCGAGGTCGAGCAGGATCAGCAGGGCCCGCGCCCGTTCGACATGGCGCAGGAACTGATGGCCGAGTCCCTTCCCCTCGCTCGCGCCCTCGATGAGACCGGGAATGTCGGCCAGGACCATCTCGAAACCGTCGTCGGTCCGGACCACGCCCAGGTTCGGTTCGAGCGTCGTGAACGGATAGTCGGCGATCTTCGGCTTGGCGGCCGAGAGACGGCTGATCAGGGTGGACTTGCCGACGTTGGGGAACCCCACGATGGCGACGTCGGCCAGCAGCTTGAGTTCGAGGCGCAGCCAACGCTCCTGGCCGTGCTCGCCCTGTTCGGCGAACGACGGCGCCCGACGCTTGTTGGAGAGGAAGCGCGCGTTGCCCCGACCCCCCTCCCCCGCCTTGGCTGCCATCCACCGATCGCCGTGGTGGACCAGGTCGGCCAGCGGCTCGCGGGTCTCGTGATCGAGCACGACGGTCCCGACGGGCACGGCGACCTCGAGGTCCTCACCTCGGCGTCCGTGTCGGTTCTGACCACTTCCGTGCTTGCCGCTCTCGCCCTTGCGGTGCGGGTGGTCTCGGAAGGCCAGCAGCGACGCCACGTTGCGATCGGCGACGAACCAGATCGACCCACCGTTGCCACCGTCGCCGCCGTCGGGTCCGCCCTTCGCGACGTGGGCCTCACGACGGAACGCGACACAGCCCGCGCCGCCATCGCCGGCCTTCACATTGATGTTGCACTCATCGACGAACGACGACACCTCGCAAGGCTACGGCGTCGACCGCCGACGACCTGTCCGATTCGGGCGGCCGCTACTCGATGAGGCGAATCGGGTCACCTGTCACGTTGGCCGACCAGGTGGTCGTGTCCGAGGGCGTGCCGTTGAACGACAGCTGGGCGGTGACCCAACAGCCGAAGGCACTGGCCGAGTTGCAGGTGTAGCCCACCGGGATGTCGATCAGCGCTGCGATCGAGTCGCCGTTGCTGCCACCGTTCTGCAGCTGCGGGTTCGCCGCGTGAGTGGCGACGCAGTTCGACTCGTTGAGGTCGACCGATCCGCCGCCCTCCGGGAAGAAGATGAAGTCGCAGCTGCCGAACGATCCGAGACCCGAGTCGGGCGGCGGGACGAAGGCGACATCGATCGACGAGCCGTCGGTCAGATCGAACACGTCGAGCTGGAGCTGCTGACCGGCCCACTCCGGAAGGACACGGGCGATGTAGAAGCACGTGGGGCTGCCGGCACACGAAGAGGGTGCACCGGGAGGCACGTTCACGAACATCGGCAGACGACCGTCGGCCGAGATCGACACACCGCTGCCATAGGTCCCGCTGGTTGACGCCCCGAATCCGACCTTCATGCTGTAGCGGTTGCGCCCCTGGGTGTTGATGGAGGTGTCCCACAGGGTCGGGTTGGTGACATCGGCGTTGGTGCGGATCTGCACCACGTAGTCGCCGATGGCGGGCGATGAGACCGAGCACACGTTGGCGAACTCACGGAAGTAGTCGCGGAACGGCATACTCGCCGCCCCCGGCACGCTGTAGCCGGCCGCGGAACTCGACGCTACGGGCTGGCGACCGGTCGGATCGAGGAGGTCGGTGACGAACTCGGCCTGGTCGGCCGGCTCGTCGTTGCCCCATCGGGTCCAGCAGACAACGGGGTTGTCGGTGTTGTCGAACGGCGTGCCGTCGGGCGCTCGCACGATCACGGTCATCTCGTAGTTCCCCACGAGTCCGTTGTCTCCCGGGCACCATGCGGCGCCGCCCGGGTTGCCGGCGCCACCCCGCTCGTAGCGTTCTTCGGGATAGTTCGCCAGGCCATCGACGTTCCCGCTGTACCACGCCTCTGCTCCGACGGTGCCGTCGTTGAAGAGGAAGCTGGCACTGCACAGATCCTCGTAGTCGTGGTGCACGGCATCGAAGATCTCGAAGTTGAGGGGCGCAGCCTGGACCCCGGTGACCGAGACCGTGAAGAAGTAGCCCTCAGGCGTGAATTCGTCGTTCACCGAGCCCGAGCAGAAGATTGCACCGCCGCAGACCTCGGTGTGATAGCGGTCGCCGGACCGCTTGCTGGTCTGGGGCCCGAAGGTCGCCAACCAGAGGTTGGGGCTGTTGCCCTGGATCGGATCGTTGCCGAGATAGTTCTCGGGGCTGCCCATCGGCACGCTCTTCACGTACTCCGACGTCGACGAGCGTCCGATCGACACATTGTCGACGAAGAGTCCAGCGAAGTAGAGGTCGGCATCGGTGTCGGTGATCCGGACTTCGATCTGGTTGGGCCCGGCATCGAACACTTCGACGGTGATGCCGTCGACGCCGTGGGTGAAGCCGTTCCGGGCCGCCGCGGCTCGCGCTTCGGATTCGGCCTGCCCGAAGTCGGGCTGCCACACGACGCCGGCGAGCGACGCGGCATCGGCCGCCCGCTGCAGCGACGAGGCGCGGGCGTACCAGCCACCGACGTCGACGGCGAAGCCGGCGAACCCGAGCAGGGGAACAAGCACGAGCGCCGTCATGACCGCGGCGTAGCCGCCTTCACGCGATCTGGTACGGGGGACGCGAGCGTGTCGGTTCATCGTGGCTCCACTCTCATGACCGTCTGATCGGTGATCGTCACACCGTCGCCGGGCAACAATCCCGTGATGTAGTCGCGCTGGATCCGGACCCAGACACCGACGACCGTCGTGCCCGTTCCTTGATCCGTGCTGCGAGTCTGCGGGCAGAAGTACGTGGCCCAACCACTGGCACAGGACGCGTCGTCGGGGAACTCCGCGCACGCCACGGAGCAGTCGATCCCGGAGATCGCGACGAGTTCAGCAGCCGTGTAGTAGTTGCAGCGGCCGGCCGAGTCGACCGGATCGCCACTGCCGTCGAAGCAACTGGCGTGGGGTTCACCATCCGCGGCACTGGCGTCGTAGATGAGGACACCCTCGATGTTCAGGTTCGTCAGCCCGGAGAGTCCGGCATCGAGGGCCAACAGCGCCTCGTAGTCGGCGAGGCTGTCATCGCCCAGATTCGATGCGACGCGAGCTGCGGCCCGAGTCGAGGACGAAGCCGTCATGTCGTCGCGCCACAGCATCCCGAACTCGACCATTCCGCCGACGATGAGCGCGAGCAGCGGGGCGACGATCGCCATTTCCACCATCGCGACGCCACGGTCTCCTCGGGAGCGGCGGCGACGGACGGCGGCGCGAAGGCGGAGGATGGCGTTCATTGGTCCTGCGGCTCCACCTTGAGGATGAGTTGGTCGTCGAGTGTCACCGAGTCGCCGAACAAGCCCGTGATGTAGGTGTGGGTCGTCTTGATCCAGACGCCGACATAGTCGAGTCCCGTCCCCACCGACACCTGACGCGTGGTGGGGCACCAGTCATCGTCGGGAGCGTTGGGCGTGACGGTGGACGAGCCGTTGCATCCGAACTCGTCGGCGGCGCGAAGGAAATCGCTCGGGCCGTACACATTGCAGAGACCGGCCTGTGACCCCGAGAAGCAGCTGGGGTCGGGCGAGTCGCCGGGCCCGGTCGCCTTGAAGACCATGACCTGCTCGAGCGCGTCATCGGGAAGCGCTGCAGAGCTGCGACGGATCGCTCGCAGCATCCGATAGTCGGCGTCGGCGTTGTTCCCGGCCACGCTGACCTCGCGGGCGCCGTCGTGCGTTGCGTTCGAGACGGTCAGGTAGTCACGGAACGCGAATCCGAACTCGAAGATGCCGAAGACGAACAGCAGCAAGACAGGCGTGATCAGCGCAGACTCCACGATGGTCGCCCCTCTCTCACCTCGCACACGTCGGTTCTTCACCGGTACTCCCGTGGATCGCTCGACCGCGCCGATCGACGCCGTCTCTCCAGTCTGTCGGCACCTCACCCTCTGTGGTTGAGCCATTCACCCCCTTTCTCGGGGTCGGATGGCGATCCGAGAACGGGTCGTTCGGCCCACTCCAACGGCGCCGTAGGCTCCCGGGATGAGTTCCACCGACGGGTTGACCGACCGCGAGCGCGAATGGGGTGCGACGATGCGCGGCCGCCGGAGCGCCGGGGTCGAGCTCGCCCACGCCGACTCGCACGCCGCGGTCGGCGACGGCCTCGGACTGGCCAGAGAGGCCAGAGAGGCTCGCGAGAGCGAGTCGTTGCGGCCCGGCGCGACGCGCAGCAGCGGTGCCGGTAAACGTCGTGTCGAGGAGGCACCGGACCGCACCCGGACCTGCTTCGAGCGCGACCGCGACCGAATCCTGCACGCGACGGCATTCCGCCGGCTGGCCGGCAAGACCCAGGTGTTCGTGTTTCCCGACGACCACCAACGCACCCGCCTCACCCACGCGCTCGAGGTGGCTCAGGTCGCCCGCAGCGTCAGCCGGGCCCTCGGGCTCAACGTGCCGCTGACCGAGGCGATCGCGCTCGGCCACGACTGCGGCCACGGGCCGGGCGGCCACGCCAGCGAGGACGCACTCGCCCCGTTCCTCAGCACGGGCTTCGATCACGCCGTGTGGGGCGCAGACGTCACCCTCAGCCCGCTCAACCTCTGTGCCGAGACGCTCGACGGCATTCGCAACCATTCGTGGTCACGGCCCGCGCCGTCGACCCCCGAGGCCGAGGTCGTCAGCTGGGCGGACCGCATCGCCTATGTGTGCCACGACTTCGAGGACGCGGCGACGGCCGGCATCGTTCGCACCGAGGATCTCGACGAGTTGGTGCTCGACCGGTGCGGGGCGACCCGACGCACCCAACTCGCGGCCTTCATCGGGGCGATGATCGACGCCACCGAAGCGACCGGACGAATCGGCATGACCACCGATCACGCTGAGGCACTGGGCGCGTTCCGGGCGTTCAACTACGAGCGCATCTACCTGCGCCCCGACTCACGCGCGCAGGCCGCGCTCGTGATCGACATGCTGCAGGGCCTCGTCGAGCACCTGGCCGCCGACGCGACAAGGCTCCCCGCCCGTCTCCTCACCGATGATTCGGAGGAGGGGGTCCGGAGAGCCTCGGTCGAGTGGGTGGCCGGGATGACCGATCGCTACGCCCGTCGAGTGGCCGGCGAGTGGTTGGGAATGACACCCGACCAACTCCCCCAGGGGATTTCCTGAGGCAACCCGACGGGTTGCCGCTACCCGGGGATGATGTCGACGAGCTTGCGGCCGCGGCGCTGGCCGAACTTGACCTTGCCGTCGGCGGTCGCGAAGAGCGTGTCGTCGCCGCCCCGCATGACGTTCTCACCGGGGTGGATCTTGGTGCCACGCTGGCGCACGATGATGGCGCCGGCCAGCACCTGGCCGCCGTCGTAGACCTTCACGCCGAGGCGCTGGCTGTTGGAATCGCGGCCGTTGCGGGTCGACCCGCCGCCCTTTGTCTTCGACATGGAGAATCAGCCCTTCGTGATGCCGGTGATCTCGATACGGGCCAGGGTCTGGCGATGGCCGTAACGCTTCCGGTTGTTCGACTTGTTCTTGTAGACGAACCCGTTGATCTTCGGGCCCTTCACTTCTTCGAGCACGGTCGCGGACACGCTGGCGCCCGAGAGTTGTGCCGGGGTGGCAAGGACGGTGTCGCCGTCGACGAGGAGAACGGGATCGAGGCTGACATCGGTCCCGGGCTCGCCCAGGCGCTCGACCTCGAGGGTCTGGCCCTCTTCGACGCGGTATTGCTTACCGCCGGTCTTCACTACTGCGTACATAGGGAGTCAACTCTACCGTTTCAGCCAAGCATTCCGTCGATGAGGACGTGGCCGCGTCCGTCACACGTCGGACAGATGTCGGACACGGATTCGAGGAGTCCCTCACCGATGCGTTTGCGGGTCATCTCGACGAGCCCGAGCTCGGAGATGTCGAACACCTGGGTGCGGGTCTTGTCGCGAGCGAGCGCGGCCCGGAAGGTCTTGATGACCTCCGCCCGGTTCTTGGCCACCTCCATGTCGACGAAGTCGATCACGATGATGCCGCCGATGTCGCGCAGACGCAGCTGGTTCGCCACTTCCTCGGCCGCTTCGAGATTGTTGCGGTAGACGGTCTCCTCGAGCGACGACTTGCCGACGTTCTTGCCCGTGTTGACGTCGATCACCGTCAGGGCCTCGGTGCCCTCGATGATCAACGAACCGCCCGAGGGCAGCCAGACCTTGCGGTCGAGCGCCTTGCGGAGCTGCTCGTCGATGTGTTGACGCTCGAACAGGGGCAGCTTCTCGGCGTCGGTGTCGTAGTACTCCACCCGGTCGGCCAGGGCCGGCGTGATGCTCTCGACATAGCCCTTGATCTCCTCGTAGAGCTCGCGATCGTCGATGATCACGCCGCGGAAGTCCTTGGTGAACTCCTCTCGGATGATCCGGACCGCCGCCTCGGGTTCGCGGTAGAGCAGCGCGGGCGCCTTCGTCTTCTTGGCCAGCGCCTCGATCTCGTCCCACTGGGCGACGAGCCTGCGCACGTCACGCTCGATCTCCTCGGAGGTGACGTTTTCGGCTGCGGTCCGCACGATCACGCCGTGGTGCTTGGGCTTGGCCTTGTCGAGGATGTTGCGCAGTCGCTTGCGTTCGCCGTCGGGCAGACGCTTCGAGATGCCGTAGGTGGTGCTGTTGGGCACCAGCACCACGAACCGCCCGGGGAGCGACACCTCCTGGGTGAGGCGGGCGCCCTTGTGGGCGATCGGGTTCTTCGTGACCTGGCACAGGATCGACTGCTTCGCCTTGAGGATGTCTTCGATCCGGGGCTGCTCCTTGCGGCTCCCCTTCTCGACATCGTCGGGGTCGTACTGCACGTCGCCGCGGTAGAGGACCGCGTTCTTCGGCGTCGCGATGTCGACGAAAGCGGCTTCCATGCCCGGGAGCACGTTCTGGACCCGGCCGATGTAGATGTTGCCGTGGATCTGGCTGACGTCGTCGGCGGGACGGGAGACCTGGTGTTCGACCAGCTTGCGGCCCTCGAGGGTGGCGATCTGGGTCGCCTTCTCCCCGACCGACACGCACATCAGGTAGCGACCGATGGCCTGACCGTTGCGGGTGCGGCCGCGTCGGCTCTCGAGCGTCTTCTCGTCGAGCTCGATGGCATCATCGGCGATGATCGCCTCGACCGGCGTCGGGCGCTGCCCGCCACCGCGGTTCTGGCCTCGGCGCTGACCGCCGCCCTGGCCCTGCTGGCCGCCGCCTTGGCTCTGCTGGCCTCCGCCTTGCCCGCCGCCCTGACCGCCGCGGCCACGACCGCGGCCGCCACGTCGGCGTCGGCGCTTCTTGGGGGCGCCCTCACCCTGGTTCTGCTGCCCGCCGCCCTGTGGCGACGGACGGGAGTCGCCCACCCGGGGAGCCGGGCGGCTGTCGCCGATCTTGGGCTTGTTGCCGTCGGCGGCGTTGTCAGCGGCCTTGGGCTCGTTCGAGCTGGTGGACGGGTTGTTGTCGGCCTGAGAATCGGCCATGTGTGAGTTCCTTCGTTCGGGGCACCGCTCGGTGGGCGTTCACATCGCCCCTGCAGGTGCCGGGGACACCGCGGCGCTCAGCGGATCGCTGCGCTCTGCGGTGTCGTCGTTCGTGATCCATTGGTGAAGCCGTACTACTCGACGCTCGGTGAGCGGTGGATCGAGGGCGGCCAGCAACTCTGCCACCCGGACCGCACGCGGTTGGGTACCCAGTTCGGCCAGCAGCCGCACGCCGGCAACGGAGCCGGCGTCGTCAGCTTCAATCGGCCCGATGACGTCGAGACTGAGCACGAGCGGGCGGAGGTCGTCGGTGACCTGCTTGCCCTTCCGTTCTCGGGTGACGACGAGATCCTCTGCCGCGAGCGCACGGGCCACGGCGCGGGCGACGGTGTCGGCATCGACGTCGACGACGTCGATCTGCCAGATGCAACTCGTGACCGTCTCCTGCAACGACGGCGTTCGTCGGTCGACGAACGCCATGCCGGTGACGTGCATCCCGACGGGCAGGTGACCGCTGAGCTCGGTCGCGAGCGACTCGAGGTCCATGGTCAGGTCGGTGCGATCCGGATCGAGTTCGATGTCGAGATACTCGGCATCGCTCTCGTGTCCGGTGGACAGCGCCAGCCCGAAGCTGAGCTTCGGCCGGGGGGAGAACCCCTCGCTGTAGGCGACGGGCAGGGATGCCCGACGCAGGGTGCGCTCCCAGATCCGGGCCACGTCGCGATGCGAGGTGAATCGGATCTTCCCGTGCTTGTCGAAGCAGATGCGGAGCTTGACGTTGTCGTTCTTCACGACCCCACCGCGCCTGCATCGATCTTCGGACGGGGTTGCAGCACCACGGGCACCGAACCGCCGGAGGACAGGTCGACGCCGGTCCCCTGGCTTCCACCCGCGGGCGGGGTGGCCGAGGCCACGCGATGTTCGATGCCGTAGCCGGTGCACGCGCCACAGTCGTAGCACGGGGTCCACCGGCAGTCTTCGAGGCCCAACTCGTCGAGCGCGTCGCGCCAGTCCTGCCACAGGAAGTCCTTGTGGAGGCCGGCGGAGAGGTGGTCCCACGGGAGCACTTCGTCCTCGGTTCGGTGGCGGTAGACGTACCAGTCGACGTCGCAGTCGTTGGCGGCCATCGCCTCGAGCCACAGCTCGTAGCTGAAGTGCTCGGACCACTCCTGGAACGTACCGCCGTGGCGCCACACGTATTCGATGACCGGGCCGAGCCGACGATCGCCGCGGCTCGTGATGCCTTCGGCGAGCGTGGCCTTTGGGTCGTGCCACTTCAGCTGCACGCCCTTGGAGCGGCGGGTGTCGTCGCGCAGGAGCCCGATCTTGCGCTGCAACTCGGACTCGGTGTTCTGCCCGAACCACTGGAACGGGGTGAACGGCTTCGGGACGAAGCCACCGACGGACACGGTGACCGAGGCCGAACTCTTGTGGGTCTTGCCGAGCTTGACGCAGTTGCGGGCCAGTTCGGCGATCCCGAGGGTGTCTTCGTCGGTCTCGGTGGGCAGGCCGGTGAGGAAGTACAGCTTCATGCGCCGCCACCCCTGGGAGAAGGCGGACTCGACGGCCCCGTAGAGGTCTTCTTCGCGAATGAGCTTGTTGATCACCTGACGCATCCGCCAGGAGCCGGCCTCGGGAGCGAACGTCAGGCCGGTGCGACGGGCCCGCTGGATCTCTGCGGCAATGCCCACGGTGAAGGCGTCGACCCTCAGGCTCGGCAGGGCGACGGAGATCTGGTCGGTGCCCTTGTCGGACACCGCGTTCTTGACCACGCTCTCGATACCGCTGAAGTCGGCGGTCGACAGGCTGGTCAGCGCCACCTCGTCGTAGCCGGTGCGCTGGAGTCCCTCGGAGATCATCCGACTGACCTGTTCGGCCGGGCGCTCACGCACCGGGCGGGTGATCATCCCGGCCTGGCAGAAGCGGCAGCCCCGGGTGCAGCCCCGGAACACCTCGACCGACAACCGGTCGTGGACGACCTCGGTCATCGGCACGAGCTGGTTCTTCGGATATGGCCATTCGCCCAGGTCAGCGACAGTGCGCTTCTCGATCGTGGCGGGCACGTCGGAGTAGCGGGGCGTGACGCCGGCGAGGAAGGCGCCGTCGTACTCGACCTCGTACATCGAGGGCACGTAGACCCCGGGGAGCTTCGAGAGTTCGCGCAGGAGCCCCTCGCGGGTGCCGCTGTTCTTCCCGGCCACCTTCCACTCGCGAACCAGTTCGGTGATGTCGCCGACAGCTTCCTCACCGTCGCCGAGCACGACGAAATCGACGAAATCGGCGATGGGTTCGGGGTTGTAGGTGCAGTGGCCGCCGACGCCGATCAACGGGTCGCTGTCGGCCCGGCGGGCCGAGTGGATGGGCACACCGGCCAGGTCGATGCAGTTGACCAGGTTCGTGTAGGTGAGTTCGGCGCTCAGGTTGAACGCGATGATGTCGAAGTCGCCACCGGCACGGTGGGTGTCGACGGAGAACAGCGGGATCCGCTCCCGTCGGATCACGGCCTCCATGTCGGTCCACGGCGCGTAGCTGCGCTCGGCGGCACCGTCGGGACGCTCGTTGATGATCTCGTAGAGGATCTGCAGCCCCTGGTTGGGCAGGCCGATCTCGTAGGTGTCGGGGTAGGTCAGCAACCAGCTGACGATGCCCGGTCCGTGGGTCGGGGTCTGCATCCCGTCTTCGCAGCCGATGTAGCGAGCCGGCTTCTGCACGTGTGGCAGCAGGGGTTCGAGCTGCGGCCACAGGGAGTTCATCCGGTCAGGCTACAGGGCTTTCAGTGACGCTCGGTGTAGTCGAAGCGTCGGCGATGGACACCGAGCACCAGCCCGATGGCCACGAGCGAGGTGATCATCGACGATCCGCCGTAGGACACCATGGGCAGTGGAATGCCGGTCACGGGCATCATCCCCATCGCCATGCCGGTGCTCTGGAATATCTGGAACAGGAACATCGCCATCACCCCCACGGTGATGAGCCGATCGAACTGGTCGGTGGCGCGCACCGCGATGCGCCACATCCGAAACAGCAACAACGCGTAGACCGCCAGGAGCACCCCGGCGCCACGAAAGCCCAGCTCCTCCCCCGCGACCGAGAAGATCCAATCGGTCTCCTGGAAGGGGACGAGATCGCTGGCTGTCTGGGTGCCTTCGAACAGGCCCTGACCCGAGATGCCCCCGTTGCCGATCGCGATCTGCGACTGCTCGGCGTTGTACGCCACCCGCCGGACTGCCAGCGGCAGATCCTCCACCGCGGCGTCGTCGAGCAGGAAGACCGTGAGCCGGTTCTGCTGGTAGTCGGCGAGCAAGTCGGACTGGAACACGCCGATCACGGCTGTGAGTCCGATGATCGACAGGAGCACGATCACCCGGGCCCGGACCTCGCTCATCATGATCATCGCGGCAACGATGATCATGTAGACGAGCACGGTGCCCATGTCGGGCTGGAGGAGGATCATCAGGATCGGGAGTCCGGCGAGCGCAAGGGTGACCAGCAGACGTCCGAGCGTGACCGCAGAGGCCGCGAGCACTGCGGCGAGCGCGACGATCAACACCAACTTCCCCGGCTCCGACGGCTGGAAGGTGAAGCCGGCGACGCGATACCAGGCCCTGGCGCCGTTGCGATCCACGCCCAGCACCAACACCCCGACCAACAGCCCGAACAGGCCGAGGTAGGCCACCGGAATGAACCGCCGAACCCGTCGGATGTCGATCAGGGCCGCGCCGAAGGCGAGACCGACCCCGACGACGGCGAAGAAGGCCTGCCGTTCGAGGAAGGACGTGTCGGCTGGATCGATCTCGGTGGCCGGCCCCCGCGTGGCCGAGAAGACGAGCACGATGCCGAGCATCGTGATGAACAGCGCACAGGCGATCAGAACGGGGTCGACCACGAACCACCAACGCTCGTCGTCGTCCTGCTTCACCCGCGGGGACCCGGTACCGAACGCGCCGACGGTGGTCACGGCGACACCTCCTGGTCGCCCTCGCCCGGCTCGGCCTCGTCGGCAGCGATCTGGGCGAGCTGGTCGGCCTGGGCGCTCTCGATCTCGTCGAACGGGCGGGCTCGGGGCCGTTCGTCGTTGGCGAGCGGCTCGAGGACGGGGCGGACGACGGGCGCCGCGGCGCTGCTGCCGAAGCCCGACTCCTCCAGGACCACCGCGATGG
>JBDQKM010000031.1:0-22820 GCA_040263275.1 Acidimicrobiales bacterium | reverse complement strand
GTCTCGGCTACAAGCACGTCGCCTGAGAAGATACAGGAGCCAGGCACCCGCATCTTCTCTGGGTGTCACCTGCCCGCGGTAGGGTGACCCGGTGCCCGACTCGCCGCTGCTCGATGGCCTGAATCCCGCCCAGTTCGATGCCGTCGTCCACGACGGGGGACCCCTGCTGGTGGTGGCCGGCGCGGGCTCGGGCAAGACCCGGGTGCTCACCCATCGCATCGGTCACCTGATCGACGAGGGGATGTCGCCCTTCGAGATCCTGGCCATCACCTTCACCAACAAGGCCGCGGGCGAGATGAAGCACCGCGTCGGCGGCTTGGTCGGCCCGGTCGCGCAGAAGATGTGGGTCTCGACGTTCCACTCGGCCTGCGTGCGGATCCTGCGCCGCGACGTCGAGCGCCTCGGTTTCCCGTCGCGTTTCTCGATCTACGACCAGGCCGACGCCGTGCGGCTCGTGGGCTATGTCATCCGCGACCTCAACCTCGACCCCAAGCGGTTCCCACCCCGGTCGGTCCACTCGGCGATCTCCGCCGCGAAGAACGACAACATCAGCGCCGTGGTCTACGCCGAGGAGGTGCAGCAGATCTTCGAGCGCAAGATCGCCGACGTCTACTTCGAATACCAGAAGCGCCTGCTCACCGCCGGGGCGATGGACTTCGACGACCTCCTCCAACGCACCGTCGAGCTGTTCCGTGCCCATCCCGATGTGCTCGACAGCTGGCGGCGACGCTTCGGCCACGTGCTCGTCGACGAGTACCAGGACACCAACCCGGTCCAGAACGACCTGGTGCTGATGCTGTCGGAAGAACACCGTCAGGTGACCGTCGTCGGCGACAGCGACCAGTGTCTGCCGCCGGGCACCATGATCTCGACCCCGTCCGGCCCCCGTGCGATCGAGACGTTGGTCGAGGGCGATGAGGTGCTGGGCACGGGGGGAGACGCGTCGCTCGTCGCCCGCCCGATCACCCACGTCCATCGATCGCGTCACGCCGGCCGGCGCTATCGCGTGACCGCGGGTGGGCGCACGATCGAAGGAACACCGCACCACATTCTTCCCGCCCGCCTCGGCCCCTCGCCGACGGCTCGGTCTCGACGGTGGCTCATCGAGAAACAGTCAGCGACCGACCGGCGGGGCCGCAGGGCGTGGATGATCGAGACGCCGAGCGGTCAACCTGGGTTGACGACGCTCGGCGCAGACGAGTCGCAGGCTCTGTTCGGCGATCAGGATCTCCACCCCGACTTCCCGCACGAGCGTGATGGCGATGCGATCGAACTCACGATGTTCGGGGCTGGAAGAGTGCTGGCCGGAGTCCGCGGCCATGTCGTCGCTGCGAGCGACGGCGAGGCAGTGCACTATGGCGCGTACCGAGATGCCGTGGCCGCCGCGTCGGAGGGTCGTGTCTCACCCGGCCTTCCGATCGCTCGGCGTGTCGTGATCGACGGAGAACTCCATACCTTCCAGCCCTTGTCCCACCTTCGTCCCGGGATGATCATCAAGGTCGCCGGACCCAATGGCCTCGTCGACGCGACCGTCGATCACGTCGAGGTCATGGAGACCGAGGGTGAGGTGTTCGACCTCGAGGTCGACGACATCCACACGTATCTCGCCGACGACGTGCTGGTGCACAACTCGATCTACCGGTTCCGCGGCGCCGACATCCGTAACATCCTCGAGTTCGAGGAGGCGTTCCCCGACGCCACCGTCGTGGTGCTCGAGCAGAACTACCGCTCGACCCAGTCGATCCTCGACGCCGCCAACGCAGTCATCGCCAAGAACGTCGGTCGCAAGCCGAAGGATCTCTGGACCGACCAGGGACCGGGCGACAAGATCATCCGCTACCACGCCGACGACGAGTCCGACGAGGCGCAATACGTCGCCAACGAGATCGCTCGCCTCCACGACAACGAGCAGGTCCGCTACGACGAGATCGCCGTGTTCTACCGGGCCAACGCTCAGTCCCGCGTGCTCGAGGAGTTCCTGCTCCGGGTCGGCATCCCCTACAAGGTCGTCGGCGGCACCCGCTTTTACGACCGCCGCGAGATCAAGGACGCCATCGCCTACCTGCGGGCGATCGTGAACCCCACCGACGAGGTGTCGGTCAAGCGGGTCATCAACGTGCCCAAGCGGGGCGTCGGCGACTCCTCGATCGGCAAGCTCGACGCGTGGGCCACATCGACCGGCGAGTCGTTCGACCAGGCCGTGGTCCGCTTCGACGAAGCCGGCGTGAGCGGGCGGGCGGCGACCGGGCTCGAGAAGTTCCTCGTGCTCACGACCGAGATCCGCAAGCTCGATGCCGGCCCGGCCACCATCATCGAGGAAGCGCTCGATCGGTCGGGCTATCTCGAGGAGCTCCAGGCCGAACGTTCCGTCGAGGCCGAAGGCCGGCTGGAGAACCTCTCCGAACTCGTCGGTATGGCCCGCGAGTACGAGACGGTCGACGACTTCCTCGAGCAGATCTCGCTCGTGACCGACACCGACGATGTCGACGACGAGGAATCGACCGTCACCCTCATGACGCTCCACAGCGCGAAGGGCCTCGAGTACCCCTACGTGTTCATCATCGGAATGGAGGACGGGGTGTTCCCCCACGTCCGTTCGCTCGGCGAACCCCACGAGCTCGAGGAGGAGCGGCGCCTGGCCTATGTGGGGATCACCCGGGCGATGCAGAAGCTCCACCTCACGAGTGCGTGGAGCCGCATGCTCCACGGCACCACGCAGTACAACCCACCGAGCCGCTTCCTCGACGAGATTCCCGCCGAGTTGATCGAAGAGGTCGGCGGGTTCCGCATGCTGCGCAGCAAACGAGACCGGGGCTCCTACGGATCGAGCGGCACGACCTACGGCGGCGACCGTCATCGCGAGCGGGTCGTCGACCAGGCGATCGACGCCGGATCCGCTCCGCCTCCTTCGGGAGCCGAGGCGATGGGCCTACGAATCGGCGACGACGTGCGCCACACCCAGTGGGGCGAAGGTGTGATCATCGACATCGAGGGCACCGGCGACAAGGCCGAGGCGAGCGTGCACTTCCCGAGCGTGGGCGAGAAGCGACTGCTGCTGTCGTGGGCCCCACTCGAGAAGATCTGACCGGCCGTGGGCCTTTTGGCTCATGAACGTTGATGACAAAGGCCATCGGCCGACAAAACCAGTGACATGTCACTGTTCCTCGAGCGCGAGACGCTTCGATGACGGGCGCCCGCGCACCGTTGCCCTCCACGACGTCCACCATGGGACGCCGCGCCTTCCTCGGTCGTACCGCCGCGGTCGGCGCTGCGGCGTGGACCGTGCCCTCGGTGATCTCGATGGACCCGGTCGCTGCCGCCGTCGGCTCGTGTGCCGGCGTGAGCGTGTGCGAATTCACTTCCGGGCTCGAGGGATGGACCATCGACAACTCGTGGGGAAGCGGCATCAACGGCCTCTGGAACCACAACACCGAGGCGTCGCGCGACGGCGGTTCGCTCCACTACGGCCGCGGCACCAGCGGCAACTATCGGACCAACAACAATCGCAACAGCGGACGGGTGCTGTCGCCCGACTTCGAGATCCCCAGCACCGGCCCCAACACAGTGAAGTTCACGGTGTGGCGCGAGGTCGAGGTGCAGGATCCCGGCTACGACCGCTTCCGTCTTCGCATTCTGGGGTCGTCGACGACCACGCTGTACCAGGTGTCGTCGATCGGTGACACGAACGGGTTCGAGGCCTACACGATCACCATCCCGTCCTCCTACAACGGCCAGACGGTTCAGTTCCAGTTGGACTTCGACACGCGAGACGGGCTCTACAACGATCACGAAGGCATCTATGTCGGCCGCTTCGAGGTCACCGCGTGCCCGCCGGCCGGTGCCGGTGCCGGCGCCCCGGCCGGGTTCGCCCCGAGCGGCTTCTCGGCGTTCTCCCTCTCGTCGACGTCCGAAGACGACGACGAGCCGGTTCCGGGCCGCTGACCCCTACTCGGGGCAGCTGAGGTCGGGGCCCACCGGTGCGGGCTCGTCCGCGTCGGGGTCGGTCAACAGTGCGGTGACCTCTTCCTCGGTCTCGTTGAGGAACACGATGACCTTGTCGTCGATCACGCCGACCGGTACCGACGGGAGACCGCACCCGAGTTCGTTGAAGGTGGCAACATCGCATTCGCGGTCGGTGCTCGACGTCAGCGTGAACGTGCGCCGTTCCGGATCCCACACCACGGAGCAGTCACGCGGGTCGGCCGGGCGCCGGGCTTCGAAGGCCAGCCAGCCGACCTCCGGGTCGTCGCCGATGTGTTGGAGGTAGATGTCGCGCTGGCCCTGGGAGCCGGCATCGGCGTAGAGGATCGGTCCGCGCGCGGCGATCTCCTCGCTCTGCCGTCCGATGAATCCGGCGTCGAAGCGGGTGTCGCCGAACAGCACGGTGGCCGTGTCGCTCTGGCGGGCGACCCAGACGACCATCGCTCCGAGCAACAGGGCGATCACGACACCGGTGATGCCGACGAGCACCGCACTGCGGGCATTGATCTGTGGGCCTCTGGCGACAGGCATGCGTGGTCACTTCCGACAGGGACCGCCGACGACGGGCGGATGTGGAGGGGATGGGCGGACCCGCCTAGTATCGCCCGTGTGCCGCCGCTGAGCCGCCTCGGCCGGTGATGGCACTTTTCGCGTCAGCAGGAGGAAGCGATGGATCTGTTCGAGCATCAGGGCAAGGAGTTCTTCGCCCAGTACGGGATGCCGGTCTCACCGGGTGAGGCGACGTTCAGCGTGGACGAAGCCGTCGCCGCGGCGGAGCGCCTCGGCACGCCCGTGATGGTGAAGGCCCAGGTCCACAGCGGCGGACGAGGCAAGGCCGGTGGCGTGAAGTTCGCCGCCGACATCGATGCCGTGCGCGAGCACGCCGGAAACATCCTCGGGCTCGACATCAACGGCCACATCGTCCAGCGGCTCTGGATCGAGAAGGCGTCCGACATCGCCGAGGAGTACTACGCGAGCTTCACGCTCGACCGTTCGGCCAAGAAGCACCTCGGCATGCTCTCCAAGGAGGGCGGTGTCGAGATCGAGACCGTCGCCGAGGAGAACCCCGACGCGATCGCCAAGATCTGGATCGACCCGGTCGACGGGCTGACCGAGGCCGCGTGCCGCGACTGGGTCGCGGCGGCCAACCTGCCCGACGCCGCCACCGAGGGCACGGTCGACATCCTCCTGAAGCTCTACACCGCCTACACCGAGGGCGACGCCGACCTCGTCGAGATCAACCCGCTGATCCTCACGCCCGAGGGCAAGGTCCACGTGCTCGACGCCAAGGTGACCCTCGACGGCAACAGCGAATTCCGCCACGAGGACTACGCCCAGTACGACGCCACCCAGCCCCGTGACGAACGCGAGGAAGCCGCCCACGCCAAGGGCCTGCAGTACGTCGGCCTCGAAGGCAGCGTCGGTGTGATCGCCAACGGTGCCGGCCTCGCGATGAGCACCGTCGACGTGGTCAACCAGGTCGGCGGCGCACCGGCCAACTTCCTCGACATCGGCGGCGGCGCCAACGCCGACGTGATGGCCGGGGCCCTCGAGGTGATCAACAACGATCTCAACGTCAAGTCGATCTTCATCAACATCTTCGGTGGCATCACCCGGGGTGAAGAGGTCGCCAACGGCATCCTCGAGGCCATGCAGCGGGTCGACATCGACTCGCCGATCGTGATCCGTCTCGACGGCACCAACGCCGACGAGGGTCGCGAGATCCTGCGCCCGAACCTGAACGACAAGTTGATGATGGAAGAGACGATGCTGGACGCGGCCCGCAAGGCCGTCGAGCTGGCGAGCTGAGGGAGACCCGAGATGAGCATCTTCGTAGACGAGAACACCAAGGTCATCTACCAGGGCCTCACCGGCTCGCAGGGCAGCTACTACGGCCGCCTCAACGCCGAGTACGGCACCCAGGTGGTCGCCGGTACCCATCCCAAGAAGGCCGGCAGCGATGTCGACGGCGTGCCGATCTACGCCAACGTGGCGGAAGCCGTCGCGGCGACCGGCGCCACGGCCAGCTGCATCTTCATCCCCGCACCGGGCGTGAAGGGTGCGGTCATGGAAGCCGCGGAGGGCGGCGTCGAGTTCATCGTCGCCATCACCGAGGGCGTGCCGGCCCACGACGAGGCGTACTTCTACAACGACCTCAAGCGGAACTTCCCGAACGTGCGGCTGCTCGGCCCCAACTGCCCGGGCATCATCAGCCCCGGCAAGTGCAACATCGGCATCACCGCCGGCCACATCGCCAAGCCGGGAGGCCCGGTCGGCATCGTGAGCCGCTCCGGCACGCTGACCTACCAGGCCCTCTACGAGCTGAAGCAGAAGGACATCGGCGTCACGACCTGCGTCGGCATCGGCGGCGATCCGGTTCCCGGCACGTCGTTCATCGATTGCCTCGAGGCGTTCGAAGCCGACCCCGAGACGAAGGCCGTCATGATGATCGGTGAGATCGGTGGATCGGCCGAGGAAGAGGCGGCCGAGTTCATCAAGAACCACATGACCAAGCCGGTGTCGTCCTACATCGCCGGCGTCACCGCCCCTCCCGGCAAGAAGATGGGCCACGCGGGCGCCATCGTGTCGGGCGGCAAGGGCACGGCCGCCGCCAAGATGGAGGCGCTTGCCGATGCCGGGGTCAAGGTCGGCAACAACCCGACCGAAGCGGGCGAGCTCATGGCGGAGATCGTCGCCGGTCTCTAGGGGTGTCACCACTTGGGTGACGAACACTGCAAGCGTGGAGGGGTGCGCCCCCTCCACGCTCTGTTTTTGACGTCTGCGCTCCTCGTCTCGGCGTGCGGAACCCGCTCGGTCGAGGTTGCCGAGGGTGCGAGCGACGGCGCGGTCGGTGTCGGCTCGACCCCGAGCAGCACCTCGACCTCGACCTCGACGACGACGACCACGTCGACCACGACCACCAGCACGACGACGACCACGACCACGGTCCCGCTGCCGCTCGCATTCGACGACGAGGGCGTTCCGGTCAACGGGCAGACCGACGGCGTGGTGCTGACCACCACGGGTTGGGTGGTGCCGGTCCTCGAACCGCAGGGCGACGGATGGCGGGTGTGGACCCCCTGCGGGCGTGAGACCGTGATCTCCACCGGGACCTTCCTCGGCGAGGTCGACTTCGTGCTCGATCCGGGTCATGGCGGGTCCGAGCCCGGCGCCGTCGGTCCGAACGGCACCCGCGAATCCGATCTCAACCTGCAGGTCGCCCGACGGGTCCGCGACGCGTTGGAGGGCGACGGCTTCACCGTGCTGCTGACCCGCGACTCCGACATGCGGGTCCCGATCGTGACGCGGGCCGAGATCGCGCTGGCCCTGGATCCGATCGCCAACATCTCGATCCACCACAACGCCGGTACCGACGCGATCAGCAGCGAACCGGGCACCGAGATGTTCTTCCAGCTGGCCTCAGCCGACTCCAAGCGCCTCGCCGGCCTGCTCTACGAAGAGACGCGGGCGTTCCTGGACCCGTTGGGCACCCGTTGGTACGCACTCGACGACGCCGGCGCGATGGGGCGGGAGAACCGCGAGGGCGGTGACTACTACGGGGTCCTGCGCCGCCCGGCCGCCGTCACGAGTGTGCTCGCCGAGTTCGCCTACCTCACCAACCCGGTGGAGGAGGAGCTGCTCAACCGGGCCGATGTCCAGGACGGCCTCGCCGAGGCCGTGCGGGCGAGCGTGCAACGCTTCCTCGAGACCGACGATCCGGGTTCCGGTTTCACGGTCGACCCCATCTTCCGTGGCTACGGGCCCTCCGGCGCCGGACGGACCACCAACTGCACCGATCCGGCCCTCGAGTAGCGATGCGACGACTCCTGATGGTCGTGGTGCTGCTCGCCGGCGCGTGCGTGGGTGGTGAGGCCGAGGTCCGTGAACCCGTCCCCACCCTCTTCGACGACTCGACGTCGACGTCGGTCGACGTGGTCGAGCAGACCGCCGCGCCCACCGTGACCACCACCTTGCCAGTGATCGACCGCCTGCCCGAGCTCCCCGCCGAGGTGCCGGGAGCCGTGGTGGTCGATGGCGTGGTGCTTCCCATCCTGGGGACCGACGGCGACGCGTGGTTCCTCCTGGGACCGTGCGGTGAAGACCGGGTCGCGCCGGCCTCGACGGCAGTGATGGCGGCGCCCCAACACGTGGTGCTCGATCCGGGTGGCGGTGATGATCCCGCCGGCGTCGCCACTCTGGCGCTGGCCGAACGCACCGCAGAGCTGTTGGCCGCCGACGGTGTGCAGGCGCTGCTCACCCGCGCCACCGCCGTCGAACTCAGCGCCTCGACCCGCGGTGCGGTGGGTCCGGCGGTCGGTGCGCAGGTGTTGGTGTCGTTGCATCGCTCCGAGGCCGGCACGGACAACTCCGGCGACGGCGCCCGACCGACCGTCTTCTCCCGCGCCGGTGATGCCGACAGTCGCCGGCTCGGTGGGCTGCTCCACCAGGCCGTGGTCGACGCGATCGAGCCGCACGCGGCGGCGTTCGTGTCGGGGGAGGAGCCGGGCGTGCGGACGCTGCTCAATCAGCGGGGCGCCGACTACTTCCGCGTGCTCCAGACCAGCGCCGACGTCGCGGCGGTGCGGGTGGAGCTGCCCGCGTCGGCGCAAAACGATCCGACCCTCCTCACCGAGGAGGAGGGTCGGAACATCGAGGCCCGGGCCCTGGCCGACGGCATCATCCGCTATCTCGTGACGAACGAGGAGGGTGATGGATTCGTCGACCCGGTCGAGGCCGTGCGTACCGCACCGACGTCGAACACGCCGGGCGGTTGCTGATCAGTTCAGAACTGCGTGGGCGGCGTGGCGTCGCCGGCCGTCTCGTTGGCTTCCATCACGGCGCCGACGATCATGACGATCGAGGCGATGGTCGACAGCCAGAGGCCGATGCCCACGTCGCCACGGATGACGAAGCCGATCGTGATGATGACCGCGAAGAGGCTCAGCACGATGTGGAGCTGGGCGTGGGTGAAGCCGAAGGGGAGCCCCGGCATGGTCATGTTGCCGAACTGCCGGGCCGCTACGCCGCCGCCGATGACGAGGCCGATCAGGGCCGTCACGATGCCGAGGAGCCCGAAGAAGTCGGTGTCCCAGGCGTTGGCGCCGAAGTCGCCGAAGCCCGAGTCGACACTGACCCAATCCAGGAACGTGCCCAAGAGGAGCACCACCCCTCCACCGATGAGCATGAGTGTGCTCGGCTTGATGTCGTTGCTGTCCATGTGTTCCTCCCGCGGTACACCGCTCGGAGACCGACACTAGTGTGATCACGTCGGTCACGCCGGGAACCGGACTCCAGCGGCCCCTTTGCTAGGTTCGCCGGTGATGTCGACCTCCGCTGATCTTCCTCGCCGCGCCCTCCTGTCCGTCTACGACAAGACCGGTGTCGCCGACCTCGCCCGAGGCCTCGTCGACCTCGGATGGGAGCTCATCTCGAGTGGCGGCACGGCCCGCGTCATCGCCGAGGCCGGCCTGCCGGTGACCGACGTGGCCGACCACACCGGGTCGCCGATCATGCTCGGCCATCGGGTGGTCACGCTGCATCCGAAGGTCCACGGCGGCATCCTGGCCGACCGCGACGATCCCGAACACCAGGCCGACATGGCCGCCCACGACATCGACCCCATCGACCTCGTCGTCGGCAACCTCTACCCCTTCGGGTCGAGCGTCGCCGAGTTCCAGCACGGCGCCGGTCGACCCGAGGAGCTGATCGACATCGGCGGTCCGGCGATGGTGCGAGCCGCGGCCAAGAACCACGCTCAGGTCGGCGTGATCGTCGACCCGAGCGACTACGACGAGGTCCTCGCCGAACTGCGGTCGGCCGGTTCGCTGAGTGACGCCACCCGGCGCCGGCTCGCCCGCTCGGCCTTCGCCCACACCGCCGCCTACGACGCAGCCATCGTCACCTGGTTCGACGAGAGCGACGAAGAGCCGGAGACCCTCCCGCCCACGATCCACCTGGCGCTCGAACGCACCGATGTCCTGCGCTATGGCGAGAATCCCCACCAGTCGGGGGCCCGCTATCGCACGATCGGGCAGGCCAGCATGTGGGACGACGTGGTCCAGCACTCTGGCGTGGCGCTCAGCTATCTCAACCTGTTCGACGCCGATGCCGCGTGGCGTCTGGCCCACGATCTCGGTGACCAGCCCGCGGTTGCGATCATCAAGCACGCCAACCCGTGCGGGGTCGCGAGCGGGGCGGATCTCGCCACCGTCTACCAACAGGCGTTCGAGTGCGACAGTCGCAGCGCGTTCGGCGGCATCGTGGCGACCAACCGGGTGATCGACCTCTCCACGGTCGAGGCGATGGAGGCTGCCGCCCAGGCCGACGTCGTGATCGCCCCCGGCTATGCCGACGGCGTGATCGAGCGGCTCGTCGCCAAGCGCAAGAACACCCGACTGCTCACCGCGACCCCACCGGCCCCGGCGAGCGGGCTGGAGCTGCGCCAGATCGGCGGGGGGTACCTCGTGCAGGATGCTCACCACTTCGCCGCCACGCCGTCCGAGTGGCAGGTCGTCACCCAGCGGCAGCCGACCGAGCAGGAGATGGCCGACGCCGCGTTCGCATGGCGAGTGTGCGGCCATGTCACCTCGAACGCGATCGTGCTCGCCAAGGACGGGGTGGCCTGGGGCATCGGCGCCGGTCAGCAGAATCGGGTCGAGTCGGGCGAGATCGCCGCGGCGAAGGCCGACGGCCGGGCCAAGGACGGCGCCTGCGCCAGCGATGCGTTCTACCCGTTCCCCGACGGCATCGAAGCGGCCGCCGACGCAGGCGCGGCGATCATCGTGCAACCCGGCGGTTCGGTCAACGACGAGAAGACGATCGCGGCCGCCGACGCACGCGGGGTGGCGATGGTCTTCACCGGCGAACGCCACTTCCTCCACTAGGCGGCGAATCATGGCGGAGGAGCAGACCGGGCCCGAGAAGGAGGCCCGCAGCCTCGAGTGGGCGGTCAGGGTCGGTCAGCAGCGGTCGTCGCTGCGCTTCTACCGAGCCGTGCATTTCTTCATCCGGACCGTCATCTTCCGCTGGGTCCGCACCGAGATCAGGGGCGCCGAGCACCTCGATCTCGAAGGCCCCGTCATCGTCGCGCCCGTGCACCGCTCCAACCTCGACTCCCCCCTCGTCGCCGGAGCGGCGCGCCGGAGGATGCGGGCCCTCGGCAAGCAGTCGCTGTTCGTCAACCCGATCGGCGCATGGGTGTGCGCGGCACTCGGCGCGATCCCGGTGCGCCGGGGGGAGGCCGACCGCGACGCGATGCGCTCGGCCCGCCGGATCCTCGACGACGGCGAGATGATGATCGTCTTCCCCGAGGGAACCCGCCAGACGGGCGATCAGGTGGCCCGGGTGTTCGACGGGATGTCGTATCTCGCGTCGAAGACGGGCGCGACCATCGTGCCGGTCGGGATCGCGGGCACGGAGAAGGCGCTCCCGTCGGGCGCCAAGTTCCTCCACCGCTGCCGCACCGCCGTCGTCGTCGGCGAGCCGATCCCGGCGCCGCAGGGGCGGATGAGCCGCCCTGCACTCACCGCGTTCAGTGAGACCGTCGGCACCCGATTGCAGGCTGCGTTCGACGAGGCCAACGACCTGATTCGGCTCTGAGTCGGTCCGCGATCCGGCACGGTTCCGAAGGGCGGAACACCGGCCATTGCGGTTGTGTGAAAGGGGCCGAACTCCCCATTTTCGGCCTGCGGCCAACCTCTACCTTGGTATCTCATGACCGCGATCCGTGAGCTGCTCGACCGAGGTCCCACCCTCTCCTTCGAGTTCTTCCCGCCGAAGACCCACGAGGCGCAAGCCAAGCTGCGGTCCACCGTCGACCTCCTCGAGAAGGCCGAACCCGACTTCGTGTCGGTCACCTACGGTGCCGGCGGCACGACCCGGGAGACCACCCGCGACACGGTCCTCGACCTCGTGGAGCATCGCGCCTTCCCGGCCATGCCCCACCTCACGTGTGTCGGACACAGCTACGCCGAGGTACTCGACCTGATCGACGACTACCAGGCCCACGGCGTGCACAACATGCTGGCCCTGGCCGGTGATCCCCCCGAAGACGGCAGCCCGAGTCCGGGCGACTTCCGCTACGCCCTCGAACTCGTCGAGATGCTGCGAGCGCAGTCCGACATGTGCATCGGTGTCGCCGCGTTCCCGGAGACCCACCCCCGGTCCACGTCGCTCGCCGACGATCGAGCCCGCCTCGCCGAGAAGCTCGCCGCCGCCGATTTCGGCATCACCCAGTTCTTCTTCGACTGCGACGACTACTTCCGTATGGTCGACGAGCTCTCCGCCCTCGGGTGCGACACGCCGGTGCTGCCCGGGGTCATCCCCGTCGTCAACCCGGTGAGCGTTCGCCGCTTCGCCGGGATGAACGGTTCGAAGGTCGACGAGGCACTGTGGGGTCGGCTCGAGGCCGCCACCGACACCGACGAGCGCGTGGAGATCGCCGTCGACGCGGCCGTCGCGCAGATCCAGCGACTCCTCGACGGTGGCGCCCCCGGCGTGCATCTCTACACGCTGAACCAGGCGCCCGCGACCATCCGGATCTGCGAGCGTCTCGACATCCGCTGACGTCCCGCACCGCCGGTTTCGCAGGGTAAGGTCGGCCTCATGGCTGACAAGATCACGATGCAAGACGACGGCACACTGGCCGTTCCCGACAACCCGATCATCCCCTTCATCGAAGGCGACGGGACCGGGGTCGACATCTGGCCGGCAGCCAAGCTCGTTCTCGATGCGGCCGCCGCCAAGTACGGCAAGACCATCGAGTGGAAAGAGGTCCTCGCCGGCGAGAAGGCATTCAACGAGACCGGCGACTGGCTGCCGCAGGCGACCATCGACGATTTCAACGAGTACCTGATCGGCATCAAGGGTCCGCTCACCACCCCCATCGGTGGCGGCTTCCGCAGCCTCAACGTGGCCATCCGCCAGATCATGGACCTCTACGTCTGCCTGCGCCCCGTTCGCTGGTTCACCGGCGTGCCGTCGCCGGTGAAGGAACCCCAGCTGGTCGACATGGTGATCTTCCGTGAGAACACCGAAGACATCTACGCGGGCATGGAGGTCGAGGCCGGCACTCCCGAGGCCCTGAAGATGATCGAGATGCTCCACGACGCCTTCGGCTGGGAGATCCGCGAGGGCTCGGGCATCGGCGTCAAACCGATCTCCAAGATGGGTTCCCAGCGCCTCCAGCGCGCCGCGATCGAATACGCAGTCAAGCGAGGCCGAAAGCGGGTCCACTGGGTCCACAAGGGCAACATCATGAAGTTCACCGAGGGCGCCTTCCAGAAGTGGGGCTACGAACTCGTGCGTGAGGAGTTCTCCGACGTGGCCGTCGGATGGGACGACTGTGGCGGCGACCCGGGCGACAAGATCCTCGTGCAGGACGCCATCGCCGACATCGCCCTCCAGCAGGTGCTGACCCGTCCGGCCGAGTTCGACGTGATCGCCACGATGAACCTCAACGGCGACTATCTGTCCGACGCGCTCGCCGCGCAGGTCGGTGGTATCGGCATCGCGCCGGGCGCCAACATCAACTATGTGACCGGCCACGGCGTGTTCGAGGCCACCCACGGCACGGCGCCGAAGTACGCCGGTCAGGACAAGGTCAACCCGTCGTCGGTGCTGCTGTCGGGCGTGATGATGTTCGAGCATCTCGGTTGGCAGGACGCGGCCGACGACATCATCACGGCCGTCGAGGCCACGATCGGCGACAAGGTCGTGACCTACGATTTCGCCCGGCTCATGGACGGTGCCACCGAGGTGAAGTGCTCCGAGTTCGCGAGCGCGATCGTCGATCGACTCTAGAAATCGCCTCGGCCCCCGGCGGAGGGGCCGATACCGTGGCGCCGTGAGCGACGCGGCAGGGGTGATCGCCGACGGGGGCGAAGTCGAACACGTCTGGCGACGTGGTGGTCGGCTGATCCTCCGGTCTCTGCGCGCCCATCCCTGGCCTCATCTGATCGCGATGATCGGGGCGTTCCTCTTCGTGGTGGCCGCCGTGGGCGGCGCCTGGGTGCTCAGGGCCATCACCGACGATCTGATCGTGCCGGCGTTCGAGGACGGCATCGGTGAGGGCGGCAGCGTCGACGGCGGCGACGTGTGGCTCGCCGTCGTGGTGCTCATCGGGGTGTCGCTCGCCCGCGGCCTGACGGTGGTGATGCGGCGCCTGTTCCTCTCGATGGCCGAGTACCGCACCCAGCG
The DNA here is from genome assembly GCA_040263275.1 of Acidimicrobiales bacterium. Classification (GTDB taxonomy): domain Bacteria; phylum Actinomycetota; class Acidimicrobiia; order Acidimicrobiales; family Aldehydirespiratoraceae; genus JAJRXC01. The sequence goes on along the minus strand of JBDQKM010000031.1, from coordinate 8,642 downwards.
GGACTGGCGGCGCGCCCTGCTCCGTCACTATCTCGAGGTGCCGCTGCGCTTCCATCGATCGAAGCCGACGGGTCAGCTCCTGGCCCATGCCGACATCGATCTTGTCCAGGCGACCATCGTGCTGAAGCCGCTGGCGTTCTCGGTGAGCGTGGTCCTGCTCGTCATCGTGGCGCTGGTGAGCATCCTGCTCGTGCATTGGACGCTCGCCCTCATCGCCGCGGTGCTGTTCCCGGCCCTGGTCGTGCTGAGCCGGATCTACACGGCCAAGGTCGAGGGCCCCGCCGCCCTGGCCCAGCAGCGCGTCGGTGAGGTCTCGGCCGTGGCCCACGAGAGCTTCGACGGCGCGCTGGTCGTCAAGACGCTGGGGCGCCAGGAGGAAGAGGTCCAGCGCATGTACGAGGCCTCGGATCGGCTTCGTCAGGCCCGCATCCATGTCGGGCGGCTCCGAGCCAACTTCGAGCCGGTCATCGACGCACTGCCCAACGGTGGCATCGTGCTGCTGATCCTCACCGGTACCTGGCTGATCTCGCGAGGCGAGGCGACCCCGGGCGACATCGTTTTGGCCGCCACCCTGTTCGGTCTGCTGACCACCCCGCTGCGGGTGTTCGGCTTCTTCCTCGAGGAGATGCCGCGATCGGTCGTCTCGCTCGAACGGGTCGACCGCGTCATGGCGTATCCGACCGAGGCGCGAGGCGGCAAGGGCGGTCTCGCCGCAAAGCCGCTCGATGTCGTGGTCGACGGCCTCACCGTCCGCTACGGCCACCACGACGTCGTACGCGACGTGTCGTTCTCGGTGGCCGCGGGGGAGACGGTCGCGATCGTGGGCGCGACCGGCGCGGGGAAGACCACGCTCGTGGAGTCGATCGTCGGCCTGCTCGATCGCGAGCGGGGCACGGTCCGGGTCGGCGGCGTCGACGTGGAGGATCTCTCTCCGGAGGAACTCGCCGCTCGCGCCGCGCTCGTGTTCCAGGAGGCGTTCCTCTTCGCCGAGTCGGTGGCCGAGAACGTCGGCATGGGGCGGGCCACGCCGGCCGCGATCGACGAGGCCCTGGCGATCGCCCGGGCCACCGAGTTCGTCGCGGCCCTTCCCGACGGCGCCGACACCGTCGTCGGCGAACGGGGGCAGACCCTGTCCGGCGGTCAACGGCAGCGGGTTGCGCTGGCGCGGGCACTGGCCCGTTCCCCGCGACTCCTGCTGCTCGACGATGCCACCAGTGCGGTCGACCCGCTGATCGAAGCCGAGATCCTCGACAACCTCCGCCGCGAGCTCGACACCACCCTGTTGGTGGTCGCCCACCGGATCTCGACGATCACCCTGGCCGACCGGGTCGTCTATCTCGACGACGGCCGGGTGGTCGCGGTCGGCACCCACCGCGAGCTGCTCGCCCGTGACGACTACCGCACCCTCGTCACCGCATACGAAGCGGAGACGTCGTGACCGCCGATCCCATCACCACCGACCCGGTCGACACCGATCCGATTGACACCGACCCGATGGACGACGTCGCCTCGCTGCTCGACGACGACTCGGTCCCGGAGGTCTCGGCGTTCACGGTGCTGCGCCGGGGCCTCGCCATCAGCCCCGAGCTGCGCACCGGGTTGCGGGTCACCGTCGCCCTCGCGCTGGTCGCGGCCATCGGTCGTCTGATCATCCCGATCACCATCCAGCAGGTGCTCGACCGGGGCGTGCTCGGCGACGACGGGTACCGGCCGGGTTTCGTGTGGGCGGTGTCGATCGGGGCCTTCCTGATCGTTCTCGGCGTGATGGCGGCGAGCCGTGTCGCCCACATTCGCCTCGTGATCGCGGCCGAAGCCGTGCTGCTCGGCCTCCGCACCCGGGCCTTCGCCCACATCCACAAGCTGAGCCTCGCCGACCACAGCGAGAGTCGCCGTGGGGTGCTGGTGAGTCGCGTCACCTCCGACGTCGAGTCGCTCGCCCAGTTCACCCAGTGGGGTGCGATCAGCTGGATCATCAACACCTCGATCATCACCGGCGCGCTGACCGTGATGCTCGTCTACAACTGGCAGCTCACCCTGGTCGTCATCGCTTGCCACATACCCCTCGTGCCGTTCCTCAAGTGGGTGCAGGTGCGCCAGTTCAACGCCTACAGCCTGGTGCGTACCCGCGTCGCCGAGACGTTGGGCGAGATCTCCGAGGCGGTCACCGGCGCGCCGGTGATCCGGGCCTACGGCTACGACGGTCCGGTCCGTGATCGCCTCGACGTCGCCATCGACAACCAGTACCGCTCCCAGATGCGCTCGGCGATCTGGTTCGCCGGGCTGCTGCCCGTCGTCGACTTCTTCTCGTCGCTGTCGCTCGCCGCCGCCGTCGGGGTCGGGGTCTGGTACGCCGACGTGGTCGACGTCGGAGTCGGTGAACTCATCGCCTTCCTCTTCCTGGTCAACCTCCTCCTCAATCCGATCGCCGAGCTCGGTGAAGTGCTCGACCAGACCCAGACGGCCCTGGCCGGCTGGTGGAAGATCCTGCGGGTCCTCGACGTGCCGATCGCCGTCGAAGAACCCGAGATGGGGGAGCAGCTCCCGGCCGGTCCGCTGGCCGTCGTCGCCTCGGGCGTGGGCTTCAGCTACCGCACCGGCGATCAGGTGCTCCACGAGGTCGACGTCGAGATCCCGGCCGAAGCGAACGTCGCGGTCGTGGGCGAGACGGGCAGCGGCAAGACCACGTTCACCCGCCTCCTCGCCCGTCTGGCCGATCCCGTCGAGGGCGTGGTGACGATCGGTGGGATCGATCTGCGGGCGGTCGATCCGGCCTCACGGCGGTCCGCGATCCGGATGGTGCCCCAGGACGGCTTCCTGTTCGACACGACCATCGAGGAGAACATCCGCTTCGGCCGGGTCGGAGCGACCAAGGTCGAGGCCGAGGCGTCGATCGCGTCACTCGGCCTGGAGCGATGGCTCTCGAGCCTGCCGTTGGGGATCGACACCCCCGTGGGCGAGCGGGGCGGCCGGCTCTCCGTCGGGGAGCGGCAACTCGTGGCCCTGGCCCGCGCGCAGGTGGCGGATCCGGGACTCCTCCTGCTCGACGAGGCCACCTCGGCTGTCGATCCCGAAACCGAAGAGGCGCTCGCCTCGGCCCTGGCCCGCCTGGCGATCGGGCGCACCACGATCTCGGTCGCGCATCGGTTGTCGACGGCCGAGCGGGCCGACTTCGTGCTCGTCTTCGATGCGGGTCGCATCGTGCAGATGGGGCGCCACGACGAGCTCGTCGCCGCCGACGGGATCTACCGCGGACTCCACGAGTCGTGGATCGGCAACACCCGCGACGCCTCGTCCTGACGGGCCACGAGCAACCACAGGGTGGCGCCCAACGCGCCGATCACGAGGGGAGCGAGCAGGGAACCGCCGACGACGCCCTTCGACAGGTGCACGAGGCCGGCGGCCCACGCGACGCCCACCACGCGGCGGTCGACCCGGCCGGAGTCGAACAGCACCAGCACGGTGAAGAGCAGGAGCGAGCTGTCGTAGTAGATCGTGTGCGGTCCGATGAGCAGCAGGCCGGCCGCAGTCACCGCCATCCGTTCGCGCAGGGCCAGATCGCTCCTCCACCAGGTCCACACGAGCGTGAGCACCGCCGCGAGCGACACCAGTCCACCGACGACCAACGCGACCTTGGACTCGACGCCGAGCAGCGAGTGGAGGAAGCCGATCGGCGCGATCTCGTTGAGTGCGTTGACCTCTGCGTCGGCCTCCAGCAGTGGCTGGACCTCGCGTAGCCAGGTGGTCAGCCAGGCGGGACCGAAGAGCACTGCGTTCAGGACCCACACCCCGATTCCGCCAAGGGCGGCGGTGGCCACGGCACGCCAGTGGCGGCCGAGCAGCATCAGGCCGATGATCGGGAGCGCGTACTGGGGCCGGAAGAGGAGCGCGGCGGCGGCGAGACCGGCCAGGTCCTCGCGATCGTCGGCCAGGCTGCGCCAGATCGCGGCGACGAGGAAGAGCGTGAGTGCGGTGTTCTGGCCGCCGCCGATCCCGACGAACACCGGGTACGCCGTCAAGGCGGCGGCCAACGTCAGCCAGAAGCGGCGATCGACAATCGAGACGAGCGGCCGCAGGAGGTGCAGGGCGGCAACGAGGAAGCCGACCATCGCCGCGGTGTGCACTGCGTAGGCGGCGCGGTAGGGGAGCTGGGCGAACGATGCATACGCCCCCGCCACATGCGGCGCGTAGGGGAACATGATGAAGCCGTCCTCGTCACCGAGAAGGCCTTCCTGGGCGGTCTGCTGGGTGGCAGGATCCCACAGGTCGTCGATGTTGCCCTCGGCGACGATCGTGCCGGCCGAGTAGAACGCGGGGAAGTCGCCACCGACACGGCCCGACGCAGTGTCGGAACCGTCGCCGCTGACGATCACGAACACGAACGCCGCGGCGAGCGCCAGCAGCAGGGCCTTGGGGTAGAGCGTGAGGCGCCGATCGGCATCGGGGGATGCCGACGGAGGGGCGAGAACGGTCGTGGTCACCACCCGTTCCAATCGGTCGATCGGTCCTCCGGGTTGAGGGCGTCGGGGCCGGACGGTTCCGGCGTGACGGCGAGGCGACATCCGCGATCCTGAACCGTCCGATCGGCTCCGATCTCGGCTACCGTTCTCGACGGTTTGGGTCCTACCGCCTTGGGAGAAAACATCATGAACGAGCCCGTTCGCGTCGCCGTCACCGGTGCCGCCGGTCAGATCGGCTACAGCCTGCTCTTCCGCATCGCCAGTGGCTCGATGCTCGGTCCCGATCAGCCGGTCATCCTCCAGCTGCTGGAGATCCCGCCGGCGATGGGTGCCCTCGAGGGCGTGGCGATGGAGCTCGACGACGGCGCTTTCCCGCTGCTCGCCGGCATCACCCAGAGCGACGACCCCAACGCCGGGTTCGCCGGCGCCAACATCGCCATGCTCGTGGGGTCGCGACCCCGCTCGAAGGGCATGGAGCGCAAGGACCTGCTCGAGGCCAACGGCGCCATCTTCACCGTCCAGGGCAAGGCCCTCAACGACAATGCGGCTGACGACATCAAGGTCCTTGTGGTCGGCAACCCGGCCAACACGAACTCGCTCATCGCGATGAACAACGCGCCCGACATCCCCGACGCCCGATTCACCGCCATGACCCGTCTCGACCACAACCGGGCGAAGGCGCAGCTCGCCCAGAAGCTCGACGTGACCGTCAACGACATCACCAACATGACGATCTGGGGCAACCACTCGGCCACCCAGTACCCCGACCTCTTCCACTGCAAGGTCAACGGCGCCAACGCCGCCGAGACGGTCGGCGACCAGGACTGGCTCGAGAACACCTTCATTCCCACGGTGCAGCAGCGCGGCGCCGCGATCATCGAGGCCCGTGGCCTCTCGTCTGCAGCCTCGGCCGCCTCGGCCGCCGTCGACCACGTCCACGACTGGGTCCTGGGCTCGGCCGCCGACGACTGGGTGTCGATGGCGATCCCGTCCGACGGCAGCTACGGCGTGCCCGAGGGTCTCATGTCGTCGTTCCCGGTCACCTGCGCCGGCGGCGAGTACTCGATCGTCCAGGGCCTCGACATCGACGAGTTCTCGCAGAGCCGCATCGATGCGACCGTGGCCGAACTCGCCGAAGAGCGCGACACCGTCCGCGAGCTCGGCCTGATCTGACAAACTTGGGGGCATGCCGGAGCTGCCCGAGATCAAGGCGCACGCGGAACGGCTGGCCGAGCACTGGCTGGGGGCTGAGCTGCTGGCCTTCCGTCCGCTCCATCTGACGGCCCTCAAGACCTATTCGCCCCGTCCGAACGATGCCTACGGGCAAGCCCTCACCGCGACCGGGAATCGAGGGAAGTACCTCTACCTGCACTTCGGCGACGACCTCACCTTCGTGGTCCACCTGATGCAGGGCGGACGGCTCCGGCCCGATGCGAAGAAGGCCAAGAAACCCCGTGGTGGCATGGCGCGGTGGGAGTTCTCCGATGGCGGTGCCCTCCTGCTGACCGAGGCCGGCACGGAGCACAAGGCCGGTGTCTGGCTCGTATCCGGTCCGCCCGAGGGGCAGGAGCCGGTGGCCCATCTGGGCCCCGATGCCGACACGATCACGGGCGCGCAACTCGTCGACGCGCTCGGGTCCGAGAACACCCGCGTCCACGGCTTCCTCCGCGACCAGCGCCGCATCGCCGGCATCGGTCGGCTGCTGTCCAACGAGATCCTGTTTCACGCCAAGCTCTCGCCCTTCGCAATGACCAGGAAGCTGACCGACGAGGAGATCGAACGGCTGGCGGCGAGCATGGCGACGGTGATCGATCGGCACCTGGCCTTCGAACGAACCCTCGACGACATCGGCAAGTCGGCCGACCGGCCGAGCGCCGTGCACCACCGGATCGGCCTCCCCTGCCAGGACTGTGACGACGACGTGCGGTCGGTGGAGTACCGGCGCTACACGGTGGCCTATTGCCCGACGTGTCAAACGGGTGGGAGGGAGCTGGCCGACAACACGACCAGCAAATTCCTCAAGTAGCCGCCGCCATCAAGGCGGATGCCTCGGCCAGCGCCGCTCGGTGGGTGATGAGTCCGTTGATGTCGCCTCCGATTCGGAGGTCGCCGTCGAGAAAGGCACGCTGGGCCGAGAGTTCACCGGCGTGGATCGCGGCGGCGATCGCGTGGGGACTGGACAGCGAGATGGTCGCGTCGTCGATCGTGCCGGTGCCCACCTCGAGCCTGCCGTCGGCGAACGAGAAGTGCCACGCCGTGGGCTGGGGCCCGGTGATCCGCTGCTCGACCGTGAGACGCAGGTCCGGGTCGGTGCGCACCGCGGCAGCGGTCGCCGAGAGGCTCTCGATCCATTCGGGGGTTGCGAACTCAGCCACGTGGGCAGGCTACGCCCTTCGCTCCTAGCCTCGGCTGCTTGGAGACCAGTGAGCAACCTGCAGGCCTCGGATGGCGGGTGGCCGCCCGTCTCGCCGATGTGGTGATCTTGACCTGGCTCGTCGTCTTCGTCGTGGTCGAGATCGACCAACGCCTGCTCGGTGGCGACCCCCTCGGGCGGCGCCAGGCCCGCCTCGTGTTCGACTCCGCCCGGCCGGTCGTCCTGCTGCTCCTTCTGGTCGCGGTCTACGAAGTGGGGTCGGCCGTGGCGTGGGGAGCCACCCCGGGGAAGGCCGTGCTCGGGCTTCGGGTCCGGCGGACCAGCGGCGCGGGCCCCGCGTGGCTGATGGCGGTCGGCCGCGCCGCACTGCTCTATGTCCCGGTGATCTTCCTGGGCGGCCCCGGACTGGTCGTGCCGGGGATCCTGTTGGGAAGCATCGTTGTCGCGGCCGATGGCCGCGGTCTACACGACCGACTGCTCGGTACCCTCGTGGTGACCCTGCCCCGTGACGCCACCGGCGAAAGGAGTTGACGATGCGCCAGTTGAAACTGTTCGTGCTCGTCGTCGGCGTTGCCCTCCTCATCCTGGCGTGCGGAGACGACGCATCGGATACCGCCGGCGATGTCCAAACCGTCACGCCCGGCCCCGCCGTGATGCGTACTCCCCGCACCGGCGGCTTCGGCACGGCCTTCGACGACACCGAGCGGGCGTTCAGCCTCACGGCCCGCAACATCAACCACTACGAGCGGCAGGCCTTCGCCGAAGGCAAGGAGATCTTCGAGGTCAATTGGACCCCCGTGGGGCCCCAGGGGTTCGGCGGGCTCGGCCCCAACTTCGATGCGACGGCGTGTTCCTCGTGCCACTTCGACGACGGCCGCGCCGCCGGGCCCGCCGGCGACGGTGTCCTGCCCACCGGATTGACCGTGAAGCTGATCACCGATGATCCGGCAACGATCAACGAGTTCGGGCGCGGTCTCTCGGCCTTCTCCGAGAACGGCGACGGCGAGGCACTCGTGTCCGTGCGATACGAAGAAGTCGCGGGCGAGTTCGACGACGGCACCCCCTACACGCTGCGGCGGCCCGTCTACTCGGTCGAGCTCTACGGCGACGGGTCGCTGCCCGACGACACGGTCATCGGCGTGCGGATCGCCCCCCAGCTCCCCGGGCTGGGTCTGCTCGAGCTCGTGCCCGACGCCGACATCATCGCCCTGGCCGACCCCGACGATCTCGACGGTGATGGCATCTCCGGACGCCTCGGCGCCGCGACCGATCTTCTCCGCGGCGAGCCGGCCATCGGACGGTTCGGGTGGAACGCCGAGCAACCGACGGTCGAGCAGCAGTCGGCGACGGCCTTCTTCAACGACATGGGGCTCACCTCGCGCTACTTCCCGTCGCCCGACTGCGACTCGTGGGCCCCGTGCGTTCGCGTCGGGCAGCCGCTGTCGACGGAGTACAACGTCGCCGACTACGGCGATCCCACCTTCGGTGTGCAGGAACCGGCGGGAGGTGAGATCACCGACCGCCAGCTGCTCGACCTCGCCATCTACACGCAGACCCTCGCGGTACCCGCGGCCCGAGACCTCGGCGACCCCGAGGTCGAGCGGGGCAACGATCTCTTCGCGGCCGTCGGCTGCACTTCGTGCCACGCCGGTCCCTTCACCACCGGCACCGGGCCGATCCAGGGCCTGAGCAAGCAGGTGATCCAGCCCTACACCGACCTGCTCGTGCACGACATGGGTCTCGGGCTCGGCGATCAGATGCTCGACGGCACGCCCGTGCCGACCGAGTGGCGCACGCCTCCGCTCTGGGGC
>JBDQKM010000030.1:0-22883 GCA_040263275.1 Acidimicrobiales bacterium | reverse complement strand
GACGTCGCCCGTCGCCTGGTGGCGATCCAGGAGCGCATCGATGCCGCCGGCGGTCGTGCCGTGCGGGTCGTGGCCGTCACGAAGGGGTTCGGCGTCGACGCCGTCTCCGCCGCGATGGCGTGCGGGCTCCACGACATCGGGGAGAGTTACGCCCAGGAGGCGCTCGCCAAGCTGGCGCCGACCTCGCCGGACGCCCCGCCGCCGGCGGAGCGGCCGACCGTGCACTTCATCGGGGGCCTGCAGCGCAACAAGGTGCGCAAGCTGGCTCCCGTCGTCGACGTGTGGCAGAGCGTCGACCGGCTCGAGCTGGCCGAGGAGATCGCCCGGCGGGCGCCCGGCGCGCAGGTGATGCTGCAAGTCGACCTGAGTGGTGAGGTCACGAAAGGTGGTTGCCCACCCGACGCCGTCGAGCCGCTGCTCGCAGGAGCCGTCGATCGGGGACTCGTCGTCGTGGGCCTGATGGGCATCGCCCCGCGGGGTGAACCCGAGCTCGTGCGACCAGGATTTCGGCTGCTACGGAGCCTCGTCGACCGGTTCTCGCTGCGGGAGTGCTCGATGGGCATGACGGCCGATCTGGAGGTCGCCGTGGAGGAGGGGACCACCATGGTGCGGGTGGGAACCGCGCTCTTCGGTCCCCGTCCCCCTCGGGAGTAGACCCGCCTGGTCGTGGCCATAGCGCGTGACCAGCGGGGATGCCCGAAGTCTGCGGTCCGCGACGACTAGCCTCCTGTCAAGGCAGGAGCATGACCATGTTGAAGAAGGCGTTGATCTATCTCGGGCTCGGTCCCGACGAGGAATACGAGCAGTACGACGAGTTCTCGCCCGCGGGGGCGGCCGGCGAGGTCGACCGCCCGGCGGTCCGCGCCGTGACCGACTCGGCGCCGTTGCGGCCGCCGAGCTCCACCGTTCGCCCGGTCCCACCGACCAGCCAGCCGTCGACCGTGCGGGTCGTGCCCATCGACGACTCGGCGACGAACGCTGCGCCGGCTTCTTCGCCGGCGGTGGTCGAGCGTCCGAGTACGGCTGCGCCCGGTTCTCGGTCGGGCGGCCCGTCCGCCGTCGACGGCGCCTCCGCCATCCGCATCGTCGAGAGCGCGCCGAGCAAGCCCCACGCGGTGACGCCCACGAGTTTCAACGAGGCCCAGAGCATCGGCGACCGCTTCAAGATGGGCCAACCGGTCATCGTCAACCTGCAGGGCGTCGAGCGTGATCTGCGCCGCCGCCTGGTCGATTTCGCCAGCGGCCTCTGCTACGCCCTCGGCGGCAAGATGGACCGCGTGGCGGATCAGGTCTACCTGTTGACGCCGGCCGACGTCGAGGTGTCGTCCGACGACGCCCGTCGCGCCCTCGACTGATCGTCCGACTCCATGACCATCATCTGCAATCTGCTGACGATCTACATGTTGATGATCGTCGCCAGGATCGTGCTCAGCTACTTCCCGCTCGATCCCGATGGCGCGATGGCCACGGTTGCCGGGTTCCTCTTCATCGTCACCGACCCTGTGCTCGGTCCGATTCGCCGAGCGGTGCCACCGCTGCGGCTGGGTGGAGCGGCCATAGACCTGTCGCCGCTCGTGGTGCTCATCGGCATCCAGATCCTGCAAGCCGTCATCTGTTGACCCCACGCCGGATGCGCCGCTGACGTCGCTGCCGAGGCTCCCCGATCGCGGGGTTCGCTCCGTCTACGATCGGCGTCATGGACGAACTCTCACCCTTCTTCCAGGAGATCGAGTTCCACGAGCGTTACCGCGGCTACGACCCGGACGAGGTCGATGCGTTCGTCGACCGCGTCGCGCGTGCGGCTGCGGAGATGCGCGGACGGATCGCTGAGCTCCACGAGCGTGTCGACGCAGCCGAAGCGCGCGGCGGGGGAGTGGGCACCCACTCCGACGCCGAGGAGACGCTCACCCGGACACTCGTGCTCGCCCAACGCACCGCCGACGCGGCGATCGCCGAGGCGCGGCAGGAGGCCGACCGCATGACGGCCGATGCCGCCACCAGCGCACAGGCGATCCTGTCCGCGGCCGAGGCCGAGGCGCAGATGACGCTCCGTGATGCCCAGGCCGAGGCTGCAGACTCGCTGAAGGCAGCCGACGACCGGGCCGGCCTGATCCTGGCCGAGGCCGAGACCGACCGTCGCGCCATGGTGGCCGCCGCAGAGGCCGAAGCCGCCGAGGCCGCATCCACCGAGCGCACGCGGCTGGCCGCCGAGGTCTCCGAGCTCCACGAATACCGCGCCTTCCTGGCCGACGACATCGAGATCCTCGAGCGGCACCTCACCGAGGAACGTCATCGCTTGACGTCGTCGCTGTCGGCCCTCACCGACCTGCTGGAGTCGCCCGAGGCGTTCCGGGTCGCGCGCCCCCCGGCCACGAGCGGGGTCGACATCGCTCCCGACGTCGCCGAATCGCTGGCCGAGGCCGAGATCGATGCCCCCGCCGATGACTCCCCGGTGGTCGCCGAGGACATCGTCGAACCCGTCGAGGACATTGCCGGACCCGTTGACGAGACGGCGGCCGACGAGGCCGTGGTCGAAGAGACCGTGCTCGATGCGCCAGTGGTCGACGAGTCCCACCCGCTCACGTTCGCACCGGTCGACGACCGTGCACCTGAGCCCACCATCGATCTCGTGGCCGCCGAGGCGGCGGCTGCCGACATCGAAGAGTCGGAGACCGAGGTCGTCAGCGAGGCAGCCGACGGAGAACCCGGCGACGACGAGCCGTCCGAGGGCCGCGGCGACGAGGTGGTCTACACCGAGATCGACCTGGCGGATCCCGGATCCGGACCCGAGCCCGGTGGCGGCGAGCCGATGGCCGAGCCGGCGTTCGCCGGCATGTTCGAAGCAACGCTCGATGCACCGGTCGAACCGGCGCCGCCGCGCCTCGTGACCGCCGCCGACCTCGAACCGAGCACATCCGGCAGCCGAATCGGATTCGAGACCTCGTCGCTCGACCGGGGCGCCGGCGACGGCGGCCCCGTCACGCAGGCGGTCCCGGCGCTCCAGGACGGCTCGCTGTTCGCCGAGCCCGAGATGGACGACGACCCCTTCCTCTCGCAGCTGCGTGATGCGATGGAGGGCGAGGAGATGCCACGAGCCGACGACGATGCCCTCACGGCGTTCTTCGACCAGGAGGACGACGATGGCGGGCGGTCGTGGTTCGGGCGGCGCCGCTAGCGCGTCGCCCTGCTCGCTGCCCCGTCGTGTGAGGGTGCGCGGGATTCGGTGGAAGTCTGCGTAGACTCTGCGCTTCGAACCGGGGCGACGGCTCCGATTCGTTGGGGCAAGGAGCCTTGAACCATGGCGACCGCGAAGAAGGCTGCGAAGAAGTCGGCGGCAAAGAAGAGTTCGGCCAAGAAGGCCGCAACGAAGAAGGCCGCGGCGAAGAAGAGTTCGCCCAAGAAGTCGGCGCCGAAGAAGGCTCCGGCCAAGAAGGCCGCGAATTCCAACCCCAAGAAAGTCACCCCCAAGAAATCCCCCGCGAAGAAGGCACCCGTGAGCAAAGCCGTGAAGAAGGCGGCCAAGTCGCCCTTCGGCAAGAAGTTCGTCGACGAGATGAAAGAACGGCTCATCACCGAACGAGCCAAGTATCTCCATTCGGCCGAGGAGTACCGGGCCGAGGCCGACGCGCTCATCGAAGGACGTGAGCCCGGCGACGTCCAGTTCGACGAGGAATCCGGCGAGGGCGACACCCTCGCCGTCGAACGCGAACGCGACCTGGCGCTCTCCGCCCAGGCCCGAGCGGCGGTCGAGCAGATCGACGCGGCACTCGATCGGATCGAGGCGGGCACCTACGGCGTGTGTGTCGCGTCCGGCCTCTCGATCCCGCAGGAACGGCTGCGAGCCATTCCGTGGGCGGCGGAGCGGGTCGAATACAAGGTCGGCGGTCTCGGGCGGCGTTGAGCCGTCCGCGCCCGGCGGTGCGGCCATGACCACCCATTTGGCCGAAGTCGTGCCCGCGGCGCTCGAGGGCGAACGGGTCGACCGCGCCGTCGCCATACTCGCCGACCTCAGCCGGTCCGCAGTCGCCACGCTGATCGGTGACGGGGCCGTGCGCCTCGACGGGATTCCGGCCCGGAGCGCGTCGATGCGGGTGAGCGAAGGACAACAGCTCGAGGTGGCGCTGCCCGACCCAGTCGATCCTCGTCCGGGCCCCGACGCCGCGGTCGAGTTCTCGGTCCGTCACGAGGACGACGACGTGGTGGTGATCGACAAGCCCGCCGGACTGGTCGTGCATCCGGGCGCCGGTCATGCCGATGCGACGCTCGTCCACGGACTGGTCCACCGGTTCCCCGAGATCGCCGACGTCGGTGAAGGACACCGGCCGGGCATCGTCCATCGCCTCGACCGGGGCACCTCGGGTCTGCTGGTGGTGGCTCGCACCGCCGCGGCCTACGACGAGTTGGTCCGGCAGATGTCGAATCACGAACCGGAGCGGGTCTACCAGGCGCTGACCTGGGGCCACATCGAGAGCGACCGGGGCACGATCGACGCACCGATCGGTCGGTCACCGCGTCATCCCACTCGCATGGCGGTCAGCGATCAGGGGCGACGGGCCGTGACCCACTACGAGGTCAACCAGCGCTTCGATGTTCCGCGGGATACCACCCTGGTCACCTGCCGGCTCGAGACCGGGCGGACCCATCAGATCAGGGTGCATCTGCGCGCCATCGGCCATCCGGTCGTGGGCGACCGCGACTACGACGGAGGGCGACCGGGTCTCGATCCGGGGCGACCCTTCCTGCATGCCGGTCGGCTCCGCTTCGTGCACCCGACCACGGGCGAACCGGTCACGGTCGAAGCGCCGCTGCCTGCTGACCTGGTCGAGTGCCTCGGCGCGTGCCGCTGACGGTCAGAACTCGTCGACGGCCGGCCACGGCGCCCGGCCACCCGCCATCTCGGCGATGTCGGCGAGGGTGAACGAATCGAGGAAGGTGCGCATGTGGGTGCCGGCCGCCCCCCAGATGCTGAGCAGCACGCACTGGCCCTCGTGGTCGCAGGCACCGTCGGTGTGGGGTTCGCCGAAGTCGCCCGCCGTGATCGGGCCGTCGACGGCTCTGACGATCTCGGAGAGGCGGATGGTGGCCGGCTCGCGGGCGAGAACGTAGCCTCCGCCCACACCTCGCTTCGAGCGCACGAGACCCGCCCCCTTGAGGGCGAGGAGGATCTGCTCGAGATACGGCTGCGGCAACCCGGTGCGTTCGGCGATTTCTCGAACCGACGTGGGCGCGGCCTCGGTGTGGAGGGCGAGCGACAACAACGCCCGCGCCGCATAGTCACCTCTGGTCGAGACCCGCATCGCGACGATCCTAGATCGTCTGTCGCCGAACCGACGGACGCAGGGGTCGTGGTTCGGTCAGGATGGGGCGAGACTGGTCGGGTCCGGTCCGCAGGATGGGTGAGCCAATGAACGACGACCAACCGATCCTGCCGGCCTACGGGCGCGGCTGTGTCACGGAGCTGATCCCCACACTGCTCGAACCGCCCGCGGAGCTCGGACCCGACGCCGTCGTCGGGCCCGAAGTGGTCGACGCTCCCTCGGTCGTGGTCCTCGTGCTCGACGGGTTGGGGTGGAGCCAGTTGGTCGAGCGGTCGGCCCTCGCCCCGACACTGACCTCGATGGCCGGAGGAGCGGTGACCACCGTGGCTCCGTCGACGACGGCCACCGCGTTGACCTCTCTCTCGACCGGAGCGACCCCGGGCCGACACGGCGTGGTCGGCTATCGCATCGACGTCGAGGGTGAGGTCCTGAACGCGCTCCGGTGGACGACGCCGCGGGGCGACGCCCGCCAACGCATCATCCCCGGCGAGTTCCAGCCCGAGCCGGCGTTCCTCGGCCAACGGCCGGTGGTGGTGACCATGGCGGGCTTCGAGGGCACCGGGTTCACCATGGCGCACCTGGCCGACGTCCGTCATCGCGGCTGGCACACCCTGCCGGGGCTCGCCGTCAACATCCGCCAGGCCGTCGCCGCCGGTGAACCGTTCGTCTACGCCTACTACGACGGCATCGACAAGACGGCCCACGTCCACGGGTTCGCCGAGCACTACGACGCCGAGCTGGTGGCCTGTGACCGGATGGTGGCCGACCTGATGATGTCGCTGCCCCGCGGCACCGCCGTCGTCGTCACCGCCGATCACGGAATCGTCGACTGCCTCGGACACGGTGTCGACCCGGGGCCCGAAGTCGCCCGCCACGTCGAACGCCAGAGCGGCGAGGCCCGATTCCGCTGGCTCCATGCCGAGCCCGGCCATCATCGTGACCTGCTGGCGGCCGCCGAGGAACGCCTCGGTGACGTCGCCTGGGTGCGTTCGGTCGACCAGGTCGTCGACGAGGGTTGGTTCGGGCCGGACGTCACCGATGCCGCCCGTTCCCGTCTCGGCGACGTGGCCGTGGTCGCCAAGGGGCCGCACTACTTCCTCGACCCCGCCGACTCCCCGCGTATCGAATTGGTGGGTCGGCATGGTTCACTGACGAGCGACGAGATGCTCGTCCCGATGTTGACCTTCGCGAGCTGAGCAGAGGACCCGTGACCGAATCGACCACCGAGCCCACATCCGACGGGACCCACACCCACCCGGCGCCCGAGCTCCTGGAGCGACCCGAGGTGCTCGATGGGACGGCCCCGGAGGCCGAGGACTCCGTCGACGAGACCGTCGACCATCCGGCCAAGGTCATGCGGATCGGCACGATGATGAAGCAGTTGCTCGAGGAAGTGCGGGTGGCGACCCTCGACGATCCCTCGCGTGACCGGCTCCGCGACATCTACGACACGTCGATCTCCGAGCTGGGGAGTGCCCTGTCGCCCGACCTCCGCGACGAACTCGGGCGGCTCGCCCTGCCCTTCTCCGCTGGAGGGACTCCCTCGAGTTCCGAACTCCAGATCGCGAAGGCGCAGCTCGTGGGGTGGCTCGAAGGGCTGGTGCAGGGGATGCAGGCCATGCTGTTCGCCCAGCAGATGGCGGCCCAGCAGCAGCTCCAGTCGATGCGTGGGCAGCTCGGCCCGGCCGAGGCCGCCGGTCAGGTCGGCGGCGAAGAGCGCCCCGGCACCTACCTCTGACCGCTCGCCGATCAGCTCCGAGAATGGGGGCTGGCGCGTCTCGATGACGCGCGGATAGGGTCGAATCACAGCCGTGTGATTTGTCCACACGGCGTCCACAGGCCGGTCCACAAGCCCCGGTCTCGAGCGAACGAACGGGGAAGTCAGTGGGCGATTCGTTCACCCATCTCCACGTCCACACCGAGTACTCGATGCTCGACGGCGCGTCGCGACTCGACGACGTGATCCATGCCGCGGCGGTCGACGGCCAGCCGGCGCTCGGCATCACCGACCACGGCAACATGTACGGCGTACTCGACTTCTACCGGGGCTGTCGTGAGCAGGGCATCAAGCCGATCATCGGCACCGAGATTTATCTCGCCCACGAGTCGAGGGACGAGCGTCCCAGCCGGCGGGGCAAGGCCGACGACTCGGGTGGCGACACCGGCGGGGGGCAGAAGCTCTACTACCACGCGATCCTGCTGGCCGAGAACGACGTCGGCTACAAGAACCTGATCCAGCTCTCGAGCCAGGCGTTCCTGTCGGGCTACCACTACAAGCCGAGAGCCGACTGGGAGTTGCTCGACAAGTACCACGAGGGTCTGATCATCACGTCGGGCTGTCTCGGCGGCCACGTCCTGCAGAGTCTGATGCAGGGCCAGGAGAAGATCGCCCTCGAGCAGGCGGCGCGGTTCCAGGAGATCTTCGGGCGCGACAACTTCTTCATCGAGATCCAGGACCACGGCATCCCGGAGCAGCGCCAGACCAATCCCATGCTCCTGGAGATCGCCAAGAAGATCCAGGCGCCGGTGCTGGCCACCAACGACAGCCACTACACCCACCAGCACGACGCCGAGGCCCACGACGCCCTGTTGTGCGTCCAGACCGGTTCGCTGCTGAGCGACACCGACCGCTTCAAGTTCCACGGCGACCAGCACTATCTGAAGTCCGCCGGCGAGATGCGGCGTCTGTTCTCCGAGGTGCCGTCGGCGTGCGACAACTCGTTGTGGATCGCCGAACGGGCCGACGTCACCATCGAGTTCGGTCAACCCCAGCTCCCGGAGTTCCCGCTTCCCGAGGGCTTCGCCACCGACACCGAATACCTGCGCCACCTCACCTACGAGGGTGCGAAGAAGCGCTGGGGGCAGACCCTCGGCGCCGACATCACCGAGCGGCTCGACTACGAGCTCGGCGTGATCGACAACATGGGGTTCTCGGCCTACTTCCTGATCACGTGGGACCTGATCAAGTTCGCCCGCGACAACGACATCCGCGTCGGGCCCGGTCGTGGTTCGGCGGCCGGCTGCGCAGTGGCCTACACGCTCTGGATCACCGATCTCGACCCGATCAAGTACGACCTGCTGTTCGAGCGGTTCCTCAACCCGTCGCGCGTGTCGATGCCCGACATCGACATGGACTTCGACACCCGCTACCGCGACAACATGATCCGCTACGCGGCCGAGAAGTACGGCCGCGACAATGTCGCCCAGATCGTCACCTTCAGCCAGATCAAGGCCCGGGCTGCGGTGCGAGACGCCGCCCGGGTGCTCGGCTACCCCTACGCCGTCGGCGACAAGGTGGCGAAGGCGATGCCGCCGCTCATCATGGGCCGCGACACGCCGCTCAAGTACTGCTTCGAGGAGCACCCGAAGTACGTCGACGGCTACAAGGCCGCCGGCGAGCTGCGCGACATGGTCAGCGCCGATGCCGACATCAACCGGGTCGTCGAGGTCGCCAAGGGACTCGAGGGCCTGCGCCGCCAGGACGGCATCCACGCCGCGGCGGTGGTGATCACCAACGAACCGCTGACCGAGTACCTCCCCATCCAGCGCAAGCCGGAGGCGGGAAAGACCATCGAAGAGGCGCCCGTCGTCACCCAGTACGAGATGCACGGGGTGGAAGACCTCGGCCTGCTCAAGATGGACTTCCTGGGGCTGCGCAACCTCGACGTCATCTCCGACTGTCTCGACCTGGTCAAGGAGACCCAGGCGATCGAGGTCGACATCGACGCGGTGCCGCTCGACGACGGGCCCACGTTCGAGCTGCTCAAGAAGGGCGAGACGATCGGCGTTTTCCAGCTCGAGTCGGGGCCGATGCGGGCCCTGATCCGTTCGCTGGCTCCCGACTCGTTCGACGACGTGGCCGCCCTTGTGGCGCTCTATCGGCCGGGGCCGATGGCGGCGAACATGCACAACGACTACGCCGACCGCAAGAACGGGCGCAAGCCGGTCGAGTTCATCCACCCCGACGCCGAGGAGCTGCTCGGCGAGACCTACGGCCTGATGATCTATCAGGAGAGCGTCATGCGGATGGCGCAGAAGTTCGCCGGGTACTCGCTCGCCGAAGCCGATTCGTTGCGCAAGGCGATGGGCAAGAAGATCCGCGAGGCGATGGAGAAGGAGCGCCAGAAGTTCACCGACGGCGTCGTCGCCAACGGCTACGAGCACTCCCTCGCCGTCGAGATGTTCGACATCATCGCCCAGTTCGCCGACTACGCCTTCAACAAGTCGCACTCCTACGGCTACGGCTACGTCGCCTACCAGATCGCCTACCTGAAGGCGAACTATCCGGTCGAGTACCTGTCGGCCCTGCTCACGAGCGTCAAGACCAAGCTCGAGTCCGCCGCGGTCTACCTCAACGAGTGTCGTCTGATGGGCATCGAGGTGGAGGTGCCCGACATCAACCGCTCCGAGTCCGACTTCACGCCCGTCCCGAATCTCGCCACCGCGGAGAGCAGCGACGGGGTCCCGGCGAATGCCGGCGACAGCAACGGACCGGGCAGCATCATCTTCGGCCTGTCGGCCATCCGCAACGTGGGCGTGGGGTTCGTCGAGAAGGTGCTCGCCGAGCGTCGGGCCAACGGGCCGTTCGAGTCCTTCGTCGATTTCGTGGAGCGGGTCGAGCTCGAGGCGCTCAACAAGCGGACGATCGAGTCGCTCATCAAGGGCGGGGCCTTCGACTCGCTCGGTCATCCGCGCAAGGGGCTGCTCCAGGTCCACGAGCAGATCATCGATCTCACCGTGCAGCGCCGGAAAGAACACGACATGGGGGTCATGTCGTTGTTCGGTGAGCTCGACGACGGGCCGACCTTCGACGAACGTCCGTCCGTCCCCGATGTCGAGTTCGAGAAGATGCCGAAGCTCTCCCACGAAAAGGAGATGCTCGGGCTTTACATCTCCGACCATCCGCTCCTCGGGTTCGAGGGGCACGTGCGTCGCAAGTCCGACTGCTCGATCGGCGACCTGGCCGACGGCGAGGACGGGGCGATCAAGAAGGTCGGCGGGCTCATCACCAACCTCCAGCGCAAGTGGACGCGCAAGGGCGATCTCATGGCGGTGTTCGAACTCGAGGACCTCGAGGGTTCTGTCGAGATCATGGTGTTTCCCCGCACGATGCAGGAGCACGGCCCGAAGCTGGAGGACGACAAGATCGTGCTCGTCCGCGGCCGCCTCGAGAACGACGGCGACCTGCCCAAGTTGTTCGCCCAGGACATCGAGGTGATCGAGGATCTCGGCGACAACCAGCCGGTGCGGGTGAAGCTCGACCCCGCGGGCGGGTCGGAGGACAAGCTGGCCGAGCTCAAGAACATCCTCAGCGCCCATCCGGGCGATTCTCCGGTGGAGCTGCACCTCAGCGACCGGCGGGTGATCCGCCTGCCAGACGATTTCGCGGTCGACAACGCGAACGGTGTGGTTGCCGAACTCAGGGTGCTGCTCGGGCCCGATTCGATCCTCGTCTGAGCGACTTCCACTGAGCGGCGCGACAGCTTCACGGTCCGTGAGGTTGCGATTCGCGCGTTCACCCTGAAAACTGGTCAGGTCCGAACGAACGAGTCCGAACACACACAAGCGGGGGCCGGCAGCCGATGGCGATTGAAGTCGAGACGAAGGATTGCACGGCGGTCAGTGATGCCGAACTGGCGGAGATGGCTGATCTGTGCGCCGAGTCCCCCAACGCTTTCGAGGTCGGGCTGCTCTCAAAGCAGTGCGAGGCGTGGGTGCTCGTCACCGTCGCCAGCGAAGGCGGCAAGATCCGCGGCTTCTCGTTCTGCACCCTCGAGCGCATCGGCGGCACCCCCAGCCTCCTGATCGGGGCCGGCCACGTGTGCCGCAACACCAAGCGCGACACCGTGCTGCGCGCCATCATGACCGACCAGCTCCGTCGGAGCGTCCTGGCGTTCCCCGACGAGGACGTGCTCGTCGGCGCCCAGATCAACGACCCCGGCGCCTTCGAGGCCTACAAGAGCCTCGACGACATCGTGCCCCGCCCCGGCCACAAGGCCTCGGGTGAGGAGCGGGCGTGGGGCCGTCGGCTCGCCAAGCGATTCGGCATCGATTCCGGCTCCTACGAGGACCGGGCGTTCATCAACCGCGGTGGTGGCACCCAGCCTGTCCTGCTCGACCACGCGAGCGGCAAGCCCGAGAAGATCGACGCCGAGGTCGCCGCCCAGCTCGACGATCTCGACATCGCCGCCGGCGACACGCTGATCGCCTTCGGTTGGGCCATGGCCGAGGACCTCGAGAAGCTCCTCTGAACCAGGGCCGCAGCTTCGACGAGGTCGTCCGTTCCCGGCGGATGACCCGGAGCTTCCTCCCCACCGAGATCCCCACTGAGACGGTCGACCGACTGCTCGACCGCGCGCGGCGGGCCCCGTCGGCCGGCAACACGGCATCGGTCGAGTTCCTGGTGCTCGACACCGACGACGACGTGTCGGCCTACTGGTCGACCACGCTGACCGACGAACGCCGCGAGGTCTTCCCGTGGCCGGGGCTGCTCGACGCGCCGGTGTTGGTGGTGCCGTGGGTCGACCCCGATGCCTATGTCGAGCGCTACGGCGAACCCGACAAGGCCCACACCGGGCTCGGCGAGTCCGTCGATGCCTGGCCGGTGCCCTACTGGTTCGTCGACGGCGGCGCCGCCGTGATGGCGCTCCTGCTCGGCGCCGAATCGGAGGGTCTGGGGGCGCTGCTGTTCGGTCTCTTCGGCCACGAGGACGCGGTCAGAAGCCGGTTCGGGGTGCCGTCCGGGCGGCGGGCGGTCGGCGTCGTGGCGCTCGGCCACCGGGCCCCGGACCGTCCCTCGGCCTCGGCCGGGCGTCGCCGCCGACCTCTCGACCAAGTGGTGCACCGCAAGCGCTGGTGAGACCCGCGGGCGACGAACCCGGCAAGTGGGTTTGGTGAGAAGGTGGTCCCCGCCGTTACCCTCGGCCCTGTCCACCTTTCCCGAATGTCGGAGGCACGATGGCCGCCAAGAAGGCGGCTGCGCAGAAGCGCAGCACAAAGAAGCCCGCGAAGAAGGCAGCGGCGAAGAAGCCTGCCGCCAAGAAGTCGGCGAAGCAGGTTCCGCTGGTCGACTACCTCCGTCTCGGCACCCGTCCCTACCTCTCGGCCAACGAGTGCACCAGCTGCGGGGCTCGGTTCTTCGACCGCCGCAACGCCTGTGCCAACTGTGGCAAGCGAGACTTCAAGAAGGCGCGTGTGCGCAACGGGGCCAAGCTGAAGGCGTTCACCATCGTCCACCGCGCCGCCCCCGGCATCCCGGCGCCCTACGTGTCGGCCATCGTCGAGACCGACGATGGCACCACGGTTCGCTCCAACGTGGTGAACTGTGATCCCACCCCCGAGGCGGTCAACCTCGGAATGAAGCTGAAGCTCACCACCTACCCGATCGGCAAGGACGACGAGGGCACCGAAGCCGTCGCGTTCGGCTACGAACCCGTCTAACGGCGCAGAAAGGCACTCACCATGGCTGCGAAGACCGCCACCAAGTCCAAGAAGTCCACGGCCAAGAAGAAGCCGGCTGCGTCGAAGATCGACGACAACAGCGTCTGGCTCATCGGCACCGACATGACCGCCTTCGGGCGCTATCCCGAGAAGGATGCCGTCGACCTCGCCGCGAGCGTGTCGATGAACGCCCTCGACGACGGTGGCGTCAGCATCCACGACATGGACGTGCTCGCCGCCGGCACCCTGTTCCAGGCGGCCACCGGCATGGGCCAGCGGGTCCAGAAGCAGATCGGCCAGACCGGCATCCCCGTGTTCAACGTGAGCAACGCCTGCGCCACCGGCGCCACCGCGCTGCGCACCGTCTACCTCTCGATCAAGGCCGGAGAGGCCGACATGGGCCTCGCGTTCGGCGTCGAGCAGATGGGCAAGATGGGCATGCTCACGGGCGCCACCAAGAAGGAGAGCAACGTCTACGAACCCGACGGGCGCTATGGCGCGGTGACGGGCGTCGACGGCTATCTCGGCACCGAGGGCATGCCGGGCGTGTTCGCCCAGGCCGGCATGGAGTACGCCAACGAGTACGACGGCGTCGGCTTCGAGCAGTTCGCCAAGGTGGCCTACAAGAACCATCTCCACTCCACGCTCAACCCGCTTGCGCAGTACCGCAAGGAGTTCTCGATGGAGGAGATCATGGGCGCCCCCACCATGAGCTACCCCAACACGCTGCTCATGTGCTGCCCCACGGGCGACGGCGCTGCCGCGGCGGTGCTGGTGTCGGGTGAACGGCTCAAGAGCATGCCGAAGAAGGTCCAGAAGCGGGCCGTGAAGATCTCGGCGTCCGTGCTCACCTCGGATCCCTACACCGAGTCCGCTCAGGTGCAGCCCGACGTCAACACCCTCACCCGCAACGCGGCGACGCAGGCCTACGAGACCTCGGGTGTCGACCCGAAGGATCTCGATCTCGTGGAGCTCCACGACTGCTTCGCCACCGCCGAGCTCATCCACTACGACAACCTCGGCCTCTGCGAGAAGGGTGGTGCCGGCGACTTCATCGACTCCGGCGCGCCGTTCCGCGATGGTTCGACCCCGGTCAACGTGTCGGGCGGCCTGATCTCGAAGGGTCACCCGATCGGTGCGACCGGCGTGGCCAACATCTACGAGGTCGCCACCCACCTCCGCGGTGAGGCGGGCGACCGGCAGATCAAGGGTGCGAAGGTCGGTCTGGCCCACGTGATCGGGCTCGGCTCGGCCTGTGGTGTCCACGTGCTCGAGAAGTCGGGGCTCTAGTCACCGACGGCTCGCCATGAGCGAATCGCGACGGGCACGGTCCGCCTCCTCCGGGAGCTGGGACCGTGCCCGTCGCGCGTATCTGGCCGTGCTCGGTGATGCCGATCCGGCGGCCTCGTTGCTCGCCGCCGACGTGGTCGACCTTCGTCTCGGGTTCGGCGCACCGCTCGATGCCGAGACGGCCGCGCCCCGAGCCCTCGTGTCCGGCCCCGACGATCTCGCCGAACTCCGTGACATCGTCGAGTCCGCGCTCGGCGTCGGAACCTGGCCGCGACCTGTCCCCGTCGACGGCGAGCCCGTTCGTGCTCGTGTGGAGGTCGCACAGCCCGCGGCGCTGCTGGCGTTGCTGATGACGATGGAGGACTTGATCGAGCGTCGGAGTCCGTGGGGAAAGTGGCGCACCGCCGTCGACACCATGGCCGGCCGCGTCGGTGGCATCCGTGCGCTCACGATCGACCTCCGGATCGTGGATCTCGGGGGTCGATCGGGCGCCTAGGTGATCGAGGCGCCCGGGTCGCCGAAGCCGGTCGCGCGATGCGCGCGAGGCCCCGGGCGCGCGTCTAGGTTCGGCCCAGTGACGCTACGCATCGACGTGATCGCCTCCGACGACCCCGACGGCGCCCGGGTGGTGAGCGCCGCCCCACTCATCGGCGTCGAGGGCCTCGACGCCTGCCACGTGTATCGGGTGTACCACCTCGATGGCGCCATCGAGCGCGACGAGGTGATGCAGCTGTGCGCGGCGGTGCTCGTCGACCCGGTGGTCGACCGACACACGATCGATGCCGTCCCGGCGCCGGTCGGCCGCGCGGTCGAGGTCGCCCCGATGCCCGGGGTCACCGACCCCGACGCCCGTGAGCTCGAACGAGCCGCCGCGCAGCTCGGTTTCCCGCCGATCCGCGTCTCGACGGCGCGCCGCTACGACCTCGTCGGCGTCCTGAGCGACACCGACGTGGCCGTACTCACCCGCCGGCTGCTGGCCAACGACACGATCGAGCGGTCGGTCGAAGGCGAGCTCGAGCCCTCGTTCGCAGGTGAAGCGGCGGTCGACGCCCGGGTGGAGACCGTGGAGCTCGCCGGGCTCTCCGACGACGAACTCGCCGCCCTCAGCCGCGAGCGGGTGCTGTCGCTCGACGTGAACGAGATGCGGGTCATCCAGGCGCACTTCGAACGAGAGGGTCGCGCGCCGAACGACGCGGAGTTGGAGACGCTGGCCCAGACCTGGTCAGAGCACTGTGTCCACAAGACCTTTCGGGCCCGGATCGAACTCACCCACACGGCGGCGGACGGCACCGTCTCGGTGACCGAACACGACGGCCTGCTGCCCGCCCTGCGCGAAGTGACCGAGGAGCTCGACCCGTGGTGGTTGCGCTCCGCCTTCGTCGACGATGCCGGCATCATCGCGTTCGACGACGACCTCGATCTGGCTTTCAAGGTGGAGACCCACAACCATCCGTCGGCGCTCGAACCCTTCGGCGGGGCCAACACCGGCGTGGGTGGCGTGGTGCGCGACATCCTCGGCGTGTCGGCTCGCCCGATCGCCTGCACCGACGTGCTCTGTTTCGGACCGAGCGACCTGCCCGACGATCAGCTCCCCACGGGGGTGCTGCATCCGCGCCGCATCCGCGACGGCGTGGTGGGTGGCATCGGCGACTACGGCAACAAGCTGGGCCTGCCCACCGTGAACGGCGCGGTGATCTACCACGAGGGCTATGTCGGCAACCCGCTCGTCTACTGCGGCGCCCTCGGGCTCCTGCCCCACGGGTCGCACCCCACCGAGGCCCGGGTCGGCGATCGTGTCGTGTCGATCGGCGGACGCGTGGGCCGCGACGGCATCCACGGGGCGACCTTCTCGTCGGCCGGGATGGACGCCTCCACGGTCGACAATGTCGGCTCGGCGGTGCAGATCGGTGATCCGATCACCGAGAAGGGCTGCATCGAGGTGGTCGAGCGGGCCCGCGACGCCCGGCTCTACACCGCGATCACCGATTGTGGCGCCGGCGGGTTCTCGTCGGCGGTGGGGGAGATGGGGGAGGATCTCGGCGTCCGCATCGATCTCGCCGGCGTGCCCCTCAAGTACCCCGGCCTCCAGCCCTGGGAGATCTGGTTGTCGGAGGCCCAGGAGCGCATCGTGATGGCGGTGCCCCCGGAGAAGCTCGCCGAGCTGCAGACGCTCTGCGACTCCTGGGACGTGGAGCTCACCGATCTCGGCCGGTTCACGGGCGATCGGCGGCTCGTGGTCACCCACGGCGAGGTCGGCGTGGTCGACATGCCGATGGAGTTCCTCCACGACGGTCTGCCCCGACGGGAGATGCGCGGCGCATGGACCGACCCCGCGCCCCGTGAGATCGCGGCGACCGGGTTCGATGCCGGGCTCCTCTTGACGCTGCTCGGCCACCCCGACGTCGCCTCGAAGGAAGACATCGTCCGTCGCTACGACCACGAGGTCCGCGGCGGCACCGTGGTCCGCCCCTTCGTCGGACCCGAGGCCGACGGCCCGGCCGACGCCGCCGTGCTGAAACCGCTCGGCACCGCCCACAACGACATCGCCGCGGTGGTGAGCAACGGCATCTGTCCCCGGGTGGGCGTGCACGACCCCTGGGCGATGGCGCTGCTGGCGATGGACGAAGCCGTCCGCAATCTCGTGGCCGTGGGTGGCGACCCCGACCGCGTCGCCGTGCTCGACAACTTCTGCTGGGGTGACCCCACCAAGCCCGATCGCCTCGGTGGGCTCGTCAGAGCGGTGCAGGGGTGCACCGACGGTGCCCGCCGCTACCGGATGCCCTTCATCTCCGGCAAGGACAGCCTGTTCAACGAGTTCGACGGCAAGGCGATCCCGGGCACCTTGCTCATCTCCGCCGTCGGTCTGGTCCACGACCTCCACCGCGCCATCGACAGCGCCGGCATGGTGCCCGGCGACGATCTCTGGCTGGTCGGTGAGGGCACCGAGGCGCTCGGCGGATCGCTCGTCGACGCGGTGCTCGCGTTGGGAGCCACCGACGTTCCGGATCCCCTCGACGATCCCTTGCCGAGATACCGCGCGGTCCATGCGGCGATCGCCGCAGGCCTGATCCGGGCTGCCCACGACTGCAGCGACGGCGGCATCGCCGTCGCCGTCGCCGAGATGGCGATCGCAGCTCGTCGCGGCGTCCACGTCGTTGTGCCCCGCGACGGCCTCGGCCCCCTGGCTGCGTTCGCCAACGAAGGGCCGGGCCGCTTGGTGCTGGCCGCCGCTCGTCAGGATCGTGATGCGGTGGCCGCCGCCCTCGGCGAGCACGCCCGACGGATCGGCGAGGTGATGGACGACGACAGGATCGTGATGCGAGTGTCGGATGCGTCCGACGACGCCGAGGGACTCGAGCGGGCCAGCGCCACGATCGTCGAGGTGTCGATCGCCGATGCCGTTGCCGCCTTCACGGGAGGCGACCGATGAACCGTCCGCCGATCCTCATTCCCCACGCCTCCGGCACCAACCGAGACGGCGAGGCCGCGCAGGCGATCGAACTCGCCGGCGGCGACGCCCGGATCGTCCACATCAACGAACTGCGCAACGGGAGCGTGCGCATCAGCGATCACGCTGCGGTCCTGCTGCCCGGCGGCTTCTCCTACGGCGACGCCCTCGGCGCCGGTGGACGCCTCGCCCTCGAACTGAAGACCTGGTTCGCCGACGAACTGGGTGCCTTCGTCGATGCGGGCAGGCCGATTCTCGGGATCTGCAACGGCTTCCAGGTGCTGGTCAAGGCGGGGTTGCTCCCGGGGCCGTCGTCCGCGCCCCGTGAGGTGACCCTGACCGAGAACGCACGGGGGAACTTCGAGTGCCGCTGGGTGACATTGCGGGTCGACGTCGGGGTCTCGTCGAGCTGGCTGGCCGGCGCCGCCGGAGCCGTCGTGCGCTGTCCGATCGCCCACGGCGAGGGACGCGTGGCGGTCGCCGACGCGCCGGTCGCCCGATCGATCGCCGACCGCGGTCTCGTCGCGTTCCGCTACATGCACACCGGGGCGGCGCCCATCGCCTCACCGCTCGAGCCGGCGGCCGGGGTCTATCCGGCCAACCCCAACGGCAGCGTCGACGACATCGCCGGCCTTTGCAACGAGTCGGGCTCCGTCGTCGGGCTCATGCCCCATCCCGAGGACCATGTCGTGGCCTGGCAACGGCCGTCGGGTCCCGAGGAGGGCTCCGGCCTGCCGATCTTCACCGCCTTCGTCCAGGCCGCCGTATGAGTGTCGACCTCGCGCCGGCGCTCGACACACCCTTCGACGGCATCGATGCCGCCGACGTCGCCGACCTCGGGCCGCTGATCCGCGGCAAGGTCCGCGATCTCGTCGACCTGGGTGATCGACTCGCCCTCATCGCGACCGACCGGATCTCGGCGTTCGACCATGTGCTCGGGACGGTGCCCTACCGGGGTCAGGTGCTCAACGAGCTCGCCGCCTGGTGGTTCGAGCGCATCGCCGACCTCGTGCCGTCGCACGTCCTGTCGGTGCCCGACCCCAACGTGACGATCGGTCGCAAGTGCCGCACCCTGCCGGTCGAAGTGGTGGTTCGTGGCCGGCTCTCCGGCTCGACGTCCACTGCGCTCTGGACGCAGTACGCGGCCGGTGCCCGGGAGATCTACGGGCTCACGTTCCCCGACGGCATGCGCAAGAACGACGCCTTGCCGGCGCCGATCATCACCCCGACCACCAAGGCCGAGCAGGGTGGCCACGATGCGCCGATCACCGAAGCGGAGATCGTCGCACAGGGCCTCGTGTCGCCCGAACGGTGGGACGAGGTGCGCACGGTCGCCCTGGCGGTCTTCGAGCGGGGACGGGCCGTTGCGGCCGATGCGGGGCTCGTGCTGGTCGACACCAAGTACGAGTTCGGGGTCGACGACGACGATCGGCTCACGATCATCGACGAAGTCCACACCCCCGACAGCTCCCGGTACTGGCGGGCGTCCACGGTCGACGAGCGGCTCGCGGCCGGTCGAGAGCCCGAGAATCTCGACAAGGAGATCGTCCGGCTCGTCTACGCCGAACGCGGCTATCGCGGTGAGGGCGATCCTCCGCCGCTCGACCGCGACCTCGCGATCATCGCCGCCGGGGTCTACCAGGAGACGTTCGCGGCGCTCACGGGAGCCCCGCTCGAGCCGGGTGCGTACCCGGCCGCGCCCCGGGTGATCGAGGCCATCCGCGGTGCGACCGCGTGACGAACAACCGCCGATCTTCGACGCGGAAAGTCATCCCCCTCGGGTGCGCGATGGCGCGCGAGGATGCAGACTGGTCGGGGATTTCGGGAGGACGACCGCGTGAGTGACGATCCGCTCGTCGGCGTGATCATGGGCAGCGACTCCGACTGGGAGACGATGCGCGGCGCGGCCGACATCCTCCGCGACTTCGGCGTGGCCTTCGAGGCCAAGGTGGTCTCGGCCCACCGGACTCCCGACCTCATGGTCGAGTATGCCGATTCGGCGGAGACCCGTGGCCTCCAGGTGATCATCGCCGGGGCCGGCGGCGCCGCCCACCTCCCGGGCATGGTGGCCGGTCACACGATCGTTCCGGTGATCGGCGTGCCGATCAAGAGCCGAGCCCTCAACGGCATCGACTCCCTCCTCTCGATCGCGCAGATGCCGGGCGGTGTGCCGGTGGCGACGATGGCGATCGGGGCGGCCGGTGCCACCAATGCCGGGCTGCTCGCCGTGGCGATGCTGGCCCGGGCCGACGACGCGCTCGCCGATGCCCTCCACGCCTATCGTGCCCAGCGCAATGCCCAGGTCCGCTCCATCGAGTTGGAGCACTGAGTTGTCCGGCCCCCTCCTCCCGGGTTCCACGATCGGTGTGGTGGGCGGGGGCCAACTGGGCCGAATGCTGGCCCAGGCCGCGCACCAGCACGGCTATCGGGTGGTCGTGTTGACGGGCGGGGCCAAGGACACGCCCGCCGGGAGCGTCGCCGAGATCGAGATCTGCGCCGGGTTCGACGACCCCACCGGGGTCGAGCGCTTCCTGGCCGAGGCCGACGTGGTCACCTGGGAGTTCGAGAGCGTCGACCCCGCGCTGGCCGATGCCGCGATCGAGGCCGGCGTGCCGGTTCGTCCGTCGGGCGCGATCATCGCCGACGCCCAGGACCGCCAGCGCGAGAAGCACTCGCTCGTCTCGGCCGGCGTCGCCGTGGCTCCGTGGCGCCCGGCTTCCGACCTCGACGGCCTGCGGGCGGCGGTCGACGCCCTGGGCGTTCCCGTCATCGCCAAGGCTGCCCGGTTCGGCTACGACGGCAAGGGCCAGGTGCGCATCGATGCCGTCGAGGAGATCGACGACGCGTGGGCGCGCCTCGGCGGCGAGCGACTCGTGGTCGAGTCGGTGGTCGCGTTCGAACGGGAACTCTCGGTGGTGGTCGCCCGCGGGGTCGACGGCGAGGTCGTCGACCACGGGGTGATGGAGAACCATCATGTCGACCACATCCTCGACACCACCCACGTGCCGGCCGGGATCGACCCGGAGCGGGCCGAGGAGGCCCGGGCCATGGCCCGCCGCGTGGCCGAGGCCTGGGATCTCGTGGGCGTGCTCTGCGTCGAGCTCTTCGACACCGGCGACGCGTTGCTGGTCAACGAAGTCGCCCCCCGACCCCACAACTCCGGCCACTGCACGATCGAGGCCGCCGCATCGAGTCAGTTCGAGCAGCAGCTCCGAGCCGTGGCCGGCCTGCCGCTCGGCGACGGTGGCTGCCGTCCCGCAGCCATGGTGCAACTGCTCGGCGACCTCTGGCGCGACGGCGAACCGTCGTGGGCCGAGGCACTCCGAGATCCCGCAATCCATCTCCATCTCTACGGCAAGACCGAGCCTCGGCCGGGCCGCAAGATGGGACATCTGACCTGTGTGGGCGACAACGTCGCCGACGCGCTACAACGAGCAGTCGACGCCCGCGTCGCGCTCTCCGGACGGTGATACCCGTGTTTCCCACTGGCGATGATCTCCACGAGGAGTGTGGCGTCGTCGGCGTCCACGCTCCGGGGCAGGATGCGGCACGGCTCGCATTCTTCGCCCTCTACACGCTGCAACACCGGGGCCAGGAGGCCGCGGGCATCGTCAGCGTCGACGACGGTGTGGCCCACGTCCACAAGGGCCAGGGTCTGGTCTCGAGCGTCTTCAACGAGGAGAACCTGTCGACCCTCCAAGGCGATCTCGCGATCGGCCACTGCCGATACTCGACCACCGGTGGTTCGGGCATCCGCAACGCCCAACCCCAGGTGATCGAGACGATCGACGGCCCGTTGGGTGTGGCCCACAACGGCAACCTGGTCAATGCGCACGTGCTGCGGCGCGAGCTGCTCGAGCGGGGCGTCGGCCTGCAGACCTCGAGCGACACCGAAGTGATGGTGCACCTGCTCACCGGGGCCGGCGGCGACTGGCTGAGTCGCATCCGGGTACTCATGAGCAGGGCCGAGGGCGCCTTCGCGCTGACCATCTCGACCCGCGACGCGATCTACGGCGTCCGTGACCCGTGGGGGTTCCGACCGCTCGTCATCGGCAAGATCGAGGGTGGCCACGTGCTGGCCTCCGAGACCTGCGCCTTCTCGGCGATCGGGGCCGAGTTCGAGCGGGAGGTCCAACCCGGCGAGATCGTGCGGATCGACCACAACGGCCTCCACATCGAACAGGGTGCCGTGCCGCGCAAGCGATCGTTCTGCACGTTCGAACAGATCTACTTCTCCCGCCCGGATTCGGTGCACGGCGGAAGCCTCGTGCACTCGACCCGTCAGCGACTCGGCCGCGAGCTCGCCCGCGAAGCCCCGGTCGAGGCCGACCTGGTGGTGCCCGTGCCCGACTCGGGCACTCCGCATGCGGTGGGCTTCGCCCAGGAAGCCGGCATTCCCTACACCGAGGGGCTCATCAAGAACCGCTATGTGGGCCGCACCTTCATCGAGCCCACGCAGCAATTGCGCGACGCCGGCGTCGCCATGAAGTTCAATCCGCTCGGCGACAACCTGTTCGGCAAGCGGGTGGTGATGGTCGACGACTCCATCGTGCGAGGCACCACGTCGGGCCCGCTGGTGCAGATGCTGCGCGACGCCGGCGCGGCCGAAGTCCACGTCCGGGTCGCCTGTCCCGCGATCACCGACCCTTGCTACATGGGCGTCGACATGGCCTCGCGCGACGAGTTGATCGCCGCGCAGAAGAGCGTCGAGGAGATCCGCGAACACATCGGGGCTGACTCGTTGGCGTATCTCTCGATCGATGCGCTGATGCGGGGGCTCGAGGCCGACGACGGCTACTGCAACGCCTGCTTCACCGGCTCCTATCCCTTCGAGTCGGAGCGGTTCGTCCAGCTCCAGCTGAAGACGAAGGAGCAGTTCGCTCAGGTGTGGGGCGACTGACGATGGCGATCTCCGGGGAACGGATCCTGGTCGTCGGCGGTGGCGGCCGTGAACACGCCCTCGCCTGGACGCTGGCCCGCTCACCACGGGTCGCCGAGGTGCTGGTGGCTCCCGGCAATGCCGGCACGGCAGCCGAGCCCCGATGTCGCAACGTCGACGTCCGCGCCTCCGATCTCGACGGGATCGTGGCGCTCGCCGCGGAGGAATCCCTGGATCTCGTAGTGGTCGGTCCCGAGGACCCGTTGGTCGACGGGCTCGTCGACCGCCTGGCCGAGTCCGGCGTGCGCGCGTTCGGTCCGTCGGCCGCAGCGGCCCGGCTCGAGGGGTCGAAGGCCCACTGCAAGGAGTTCCTCCTGCGCCACGGAATCCCCACCGGGGCCGCAGCCACGTTCACCGACGTCGACGCGGCGCTGACCCACCTCCGCAGCCTGTCGGCCGTGCCGGTCGTGAAGGCCAGCGGACTCGCCGCCGGCAAGGGCGTGATCGT
>JBDQKM010000029.1:0-24188 GCA_040263275.1 Acidimicrobiales bacterium | reverse complement strand
CCGGGCCCGATTCATCCCCGCCCACAACCACGCGGTCGACGGCGGATACCCCCTCTGACCCTTCACCCGGGTGAAAGACCCCCGTCCCGCGGGCGTTCGGTGTGTCTCCCACCGCTGTGACGGGAGGGCGTCTACGGTGCGGGGTGTGAATGCCGATCTGATCCCGACCGCCCGGACGGTGCCGTCGGTGCTGTTCCTCTGTGTGCACAACGCGGGGCGTTCCCAGATGGCCGCGGGGTTCCTTCGGCATCTCGGCGGCGGCAGGGTCGAAGTGCTCAGCGCGGGGTCGGCCCCGGGTGATGCCCTCAACCCGGCGGCGGTCGCGGCGATGAGCGAGCGGGGCATCGACATCGCGCGCGAGGTTCCCCGTCGTTGGCTCGACAGTGATCTCGACCGGGTCGATGTGGTGATCACCATGGGCTGCGGCGACGAGTGCCCCCTTGTCCCGAACACGGTCTACGAGGACTGGCCCCTCGACGATCCGGCGGGCCAGGGGGTCGAGGCCGTCCGTCCGATCCGCGACGAGATCGAGGCGCGGGTGCGAGAGCTCATGCGCCGGCTGGGTGTCGTCCCCGGCTGAGGGTATGTTGCCCGGAGCCGAGCACTCCCCAGGAGGAACCGTTGTACCCCGGAGCCCATGCCGCCACGCGTCCCGATCACCCCGCCATCGTCATGGCGGCCACCGGTGAGCAGATCAGCTATCGAGAGCTCGACGAGGAAGCCAATCGTCTGTCCCACGTCTTTCGAGACATGGGACTCCAGGTCGGCGACCACATCGCGTTCTGCATGGAGAACCATCGGCGCTTCCTGGCCATCTGCTGGGGTGCCCACTACGCCGGGCTGATCTACACGGCGATGAGCAGCCGGCTCACCACCGAGGAGATGGCCTACATCATCGACAACTGTGGGGCGAAGGTCTTCATCACCTCGCCCTACAAGGCCGAACAGGCGGCCGAGCTCAGCGACCAGATGCCCGACGTCGAGATGCGGCTCATGGTCGACAGCACGATCGACGGGTACGACAGCTACGAAGCGGCCATCGAACACGCGTCGCCCGAGCCGTTGCCGAACCGGGTCGCGGGCACCGACATGCTCTACAGCTCCGGCACGACCGGCCGGCCGAAGGGGATCATCCCCGCCGCCGGACTCGCCCCGCTCGAGGAAGCCGGCTCCGGCGTCGGCGGCCTCGGCGCCATGCTCTTCGGCTTCGGCGAGGAGTCCCGCTACCTCTCGCCGGCACCGCTGTACCACGCAGCCCCACTGCGGTTCTGCATGGGAATCCACATGTCGGGCGGCACGGTCGTCGTCATGGAGCACTTCGACCCCGAGGAGTATCTCCGGCTCATCGGCGAGCACCAGATCACGGTGTCGCAGGTCGTGCCCACGATGTTCGTACGCATGCTCAAGCTGCCGGAGGAGACACGGAACAAGTACGACGTGTCGTCGCTGCAGGCCTGCATCCACGCGGCTGCGCCCTGTCCGGTCGACGTGAAGCGCCACATGATCGAGTGGTGGGGCCCGGTCATCCACGAGTACTACGCGGGTACCGAGGGCAACGGCTTCGTCTACTGCAACAGCGAACAGTGGCTCGAACATCCCGGCACGGTCGGCACCGCCATCCTCGGCATCCTCCACATCGTCGGTGAAGACGGCGAAGAGGTGCCCGTCGGCGAGGCCGGCACGATCTACTTCGAGAGCGACGCCCAGTTCGAGTACCACGGCGACCCCCAGAAGACCGCCGACTCCCGCCACCCGAACGGCTGGTCGACGCTGGGCGACGTCGGTCGTGTGGACGAGGACGGGTTCCTCTACCTCACCGACCGCAAGGCCTACATGATCATCACCGGCGGCGTGAACGTGTATCCACAGGAGGCCGAGAACCTTCTCACGATGCATCCCGCTGTCGAGGACATCGCCGTGAT
Source organism: Acidimicrobiales bacterium (assembly GCA_040263275.1). GTDB lineage: Bacteria > Actinomycetota > Acidimicrobiia > Acidimicrobiales > Aldehydirespiratoraceae > JAJRXC01. The sequence continues at coordinate 22,266 of JBDQKM010000029.1, read as the reverse complement.
CGGCGTGCCCAACGACGACTTCGGCGAAGAGGTGAAGGGTGTCGTGCAGCCCTTCGAGATGCCGGCCGACGACGAGGCGGCGAGGCTGCTCGAGCGGGAACTGATCGCCTACTGCCGGGAGTACCTGGCCGACGTGAAGTGCCCGCGCACCATCGACTTCCGCGAAGAACTGCCCCGGCATCCGACCGGCAAGCTCTACAAGCGGCTGCTGAAGGACGAGTACTGGGCCGACGCCGGACGCACGATCTGACCCACGCGAGCGCTCACATCGAGCCGGCAACGGCCGATGGGTCATCTGGAACGCTCCGACCCTTCCTGTCCAGCGAGGTGCGTTCTGTGCTTGAGACCCTCCCGGGGGCGCTCACCCCCGGGAGTGTCACGTTTTCGGCCACCTCTTTCGTGTCGATCGGTGGGGTCTGGCAGGCTGCCTGCGATGCGCAGGGAGGTGGTGGTCACGACGCAGGTGGTGGATGCCGCCACTCGTGACCGACTGCTGAGCCCGCGGGACGACATGGTCCTCGAACGCGAGGACGGCCTGGGGCGGTTCCGTCTGGTCGAGGGCCCGTTCCACGAGTACGAGAGAACGGTCGAGGTCGGCGACGAGACCGGTGCGGGCACCGAGATCGTGCAGACGCTCCGCTACCAGGCGGCGATGGCCGGGTTCGGCGTGATGTTCGCCCGCCCGATCCGCCGCCAGATGGCCGACATCTCCGGCGAGCGGCCCTGGCCGTGGTGGAGTCCTCCCGAACGCCAGAGTGCGCGGGTGTCGGAGATGGTGGCGCTGTTGTGCGCACTCGCCTTCGTCGTCGGCTACGCCATCAGCGTCACCACCCAGACGATGACGTTCGCGGTGGACGAGTACGGCGTGTCGGATGCGGCGCAGGGCAACGCCCTGGCCTCGGTCCGGATCGGTGTGCTGATGTCGTTGGGACTCCTGGTCATCGCTGATCGGCGGGGCCGACGAGGGGTTCTGCTCGCCACCGTCACCGCGGCATGCCTGGCCGCGGCCCTCGGGGCGGTCGCCCCCAGCATCGAGTTGCTGGCCGGGTCCCAGACGATCACCCGGGGCCTGGCGACCACGGCGAGCATCCTCCTCGGCGTGGTCGCCGCGGAGGAGGTCGGGCCGCGAAGCCGCGCCTATGCCGTGTCCATGTTGGTGATGATGGGCGGCGCCGGCGCGTTTTTGTCAATCATGTTGCTCCCGATCGCCGGCATCGACGAGTGGACGTGGCGGCTTCTCTTCCTCGTCCCGCTGTTGTTCCTGCCCATGTGCCGATCGGTGGCACGGGTGTTGCCCGAGTCGCGCCGTTTCACCGCGGCCGAGTCGGCTGGTGACGACGACGAACTCCGCCGTCAGCCGGCGGCCCGTCGACAGTTCCGCAATCGGTTGATGCTCCTCGCCGCCGCCGGGTTCATCCACGCGTCGTTCCAGGCGCCGACCAACCAGCTGCTCAACGACTTCCTGAAGGACGAGCGAGGGTTCTCGGCCTCGAGCATCTCGGGTTTCCGCATGGTGACATCGCTTCCGGGGATCCTCGGGATCGTCATCGGCGGCAAGCTCGCCGAGGTCCACGGACGGCGCATGGTGGGGGCCGTCGCCGTCCTGATCGGGGGAGCGACCACGGTGCTCACCTACAACAGCGACGGGGCGGTGATGTGGCTCGTCGCCATCGTTTCGATCGTGTTCAGCGCGGCGACGGTCCCCGCGCTCGGGGTCTACGGTCCCGAACTCTTCCCGACCTCCCTGCGGGGTCGGGCCAACGCGGTGATCACGACCATCACCGTGGCCGGCTCCGCGACCGGGCTGGTGATCGCCGGTCAGCTCGATGAGCGTTACGGCGGGTTGAGCCGAGGGATCACGCTGCTCGGCGTCGGTCCGCTGATCGTGGTGGCGATGATCGCCTTGCTCTATCCCGAGACGGCGAACCGTGAGCTCGAGGACATCAACCCGGAGGACGCCCCGATCATCCGGGGTTTCGACGGCTGAGCCGACGCGTCAGTCGAGCTTGAGGATGCGTCGGGCGTTGCCTCGCAGGAACGGCTCCCAGACGTGGTCGCGGAAGGGCACGTCCTTCATCTCGGTCATGATCCGCTCGATCGAGAGCCCCATGGGGAAGTAGCCGGCGTACATGACCTTCTCGGCGCCGCGGGTGTTGGCGTAGTCGATGATGGCCTTGGGGTAGTGCTTGGGTGCGAACGCGGAGGTGGAGTAGTGCAGGCCCGGCCACTTGAGCATGAGCTTGACGGCGAGGTCTTCCCAGGGTTCGCAGCCGTGGCGGGTGACGAAGGTGAGTTCGGGGAAGTCGTACATGACCTGGTCGATGCGCTCGACATGCTGGGGCGACATCGGGAGGCGGGGCCCGGGCACGCCGGCACACACGAAGATGGGCAGGTCGAGCTCACAGCAGGTCGCGTAGACCGGATAGAACTTCGGATCGTCGATCGGCACCTGGGGGACACAGCCGGCGGGAAAGGCGCCCACCGATCGGGTGTTGAATTCGTCGTGCTCGCGGCGGATCTTGCGCACGGCGCCGACGACGTCGTTGGGGTCGACGTTGGTCTGGGCCAGGAAGCGGTCGGGGTGGTCCTGGAGTGCCTTCTGCGACACCTCGCCCTCACAACCGATGAGGCCGATCTCGATCCCGTACTTGTCCATCTCGCCGATCGTGAGGGCGATGGGGTCGTCGGAGCCGTAGAGCTCCTTGGGGACACCCTTGAACATGTATTCGACCGGGAACTCGAAGTCGGTCGACTCGCTGTCCTTCAGCTGCTGGCGGATGAAGTCGTATTGCGTGAAGTCGGCTGCGGGAAACGAGATCATGCAGTCGATCGCGCCGATGCCGTCGGGCATTGCCATGTCAGTCGTCCTCTCGGATCGCCTCGATGAGCCGATCGGTGTTGGCGCGATCCTCGTAGACGAGACGCACGAGCCAGTAGCGGAAGTAGCGGGTCATGCTGGCCCGCACGAAGAGGCCGACGGAACCCAGGGCGAGCACCACGGCGACGAGGGCGAGGATGATCATCTCGTTCTGGTCGCGGGCGTCGTCGAGGCTCGTCGAGTTGAAGTAGGCGGCGAGTCCGAGCGCAACGGCGACCACGAACAGGGCGATGGCGCCCCTGACCGCCATCCGCTCCGGGTTGGCCTTGCCGCCGCTCAACCGCAGGTCGTCGACCTGGGCCTGGAACTCCTGCAGCCGGGGGCTGGTTTCGTCGGTCATCAGTGTCCTCCAGAGTCGATGCCCAGATAGGCAGCGGTGAGTTCTTCGGCGATCTCGGACGGGGGGCCGGTTCGGGTCACTCGTCCGTGCAGCATGATGGCCGCAGTGTCGGCGACGCCCAAAACCGTCTGTGCGAACTGCTCCACGATCAGGATGGAGAGCCCGTCGTCGGCGAGTCCGGCCACCTGGCCGTAGAGCTCCTCGACGATGATCGGTGCGAGGCCCATCGACAGCTCGTCGAGCATGAGGAGGGCCGGATCGGTGGAGAGGGCGCGCGACATCGCGAGCATCTGCTGTTCGCCACCCGACAATGTGCCAGCCAGCTGCTTGCGGCGTTCGCCGAGGCGGGGAAACATCCCGTAGGCCTTGTCGGCGACCTCGCTGTAGGACTTCCCGCTGAACGTCATCATGCGGATGTTCTCGGCGACGGTCAGGTTGGGGAAGACGCCGCGACCCTCGGGGACGAGACAGACCCCCGCCCGGGCGAGTGCATCGGGCTTGGCTCCGTTGACTTCGCGGCCACCGATCAGCAGCTGGCCGCCCGACGGCTGGATCTGGCCGCTGGCCACGGCCAGGGTCGTGCTCTTGCCGGCGCCGTTGGGGCCGAGCAGGGCCAGCACGGAGCCGGGCTCGAGCACGAGGTCGACGCCATGGAGCACGTCGATGATGCCGTAGCCGGCGCGAATGCCGCGCATCTCGAGCAGCGGTGTGGTCATGTGCCCGTCCCCAGGTAGGCGCCGCGCACGGCAGCGTCGTTCTGGATCTCGGCCGGCGACCCGACGGCGATGATCTGCCCGAAGTCGAGCACGTGGATGTGGCTGCAGGTGTTCATGACGAAGCCCATGTCGTGTTCGACGAGCAGCACCGCGAGGTCGTCCTCGGCCACCAGTTGCTTGAGGAGATCGCCGACGGCGGTGGTCTCTTCCTCGGTGAGTCCGGACGAGGCCTCGTCGAGGAGCAGGACCCGAGGACTGGTTGCGAGCGCCCGGGCGAGCTCGACCAGACGGGCGGTGCCGGTCGGGAGGGTGCCGACCGTGATGTCGGCGACATCGGTGAGTCCGACCCGCGACAGGATGCCGTCGGTCAACTTCGCGGCGCTCCGGATACCGGAGTGGGTCTCGGCGGCGACCAGCACGTTGTCGCGGGCGCTGAGCGAGTTGAACGCCTCCAGCTTCTGGAACGTGCGCGAGAGCCCGAGTTGGGCGCGCCGGTGCACGCCGTAGCGAGAGATGCCGCGACCGCGGAGGCGGACCTCGCCCGAGTCCGAGCTCTGATGACCGGTGATGACGTTGAAGAGCGTGGTCTTGCCGGCACCGTTGGGGCCGATCAGCCCGGTGATGGAGCCCGCGTTCGCGCTCACCGTCGCGCTCGAGAGGGCCTGGAGCCCGCCGAACCGGACGTTGATCTCGTGTGCCTCGAGCACCGGCTCAGCCATTGGTCACCCCGTGGTGGTAGCCGGCGGTCGGGGTGACGTCGTCGACGATGCCGAGCTGCGTGTCGAGCGCGATCACCGCCTCACTCGTGAAGGGCTCGGTCAGCCCGAGACCACCGACCTCGGTCACCCGCTTGCGCGCGTTCTCGGCCTTCATTTCCTCGCGTGCATCGCGGCGCCAGGGGAGGATGGGGGCGAACCCCTTGCCCATCTCGAAGATCGCGCCGCGCTGGTTGACGACCATGCCGATCGCCAGGAGGCCGGGGCCGAACTTGGCGAGGAAGTCCTTCAGCAGCCAGACCAGGAAGCCGACGTTCTGGGTCTGATCGAGCCGTTCGGCCAGACCCTCGAACACGAACTGGAACGACAGGAAGAGTCCGGCGACGGGGAACGACATCCCGGCCGCCGCCATCAGGAGCACGATGGTGAGCCCGGCGAGCAGATCGAAGCTGCGGATGTCGACCGACGATTGACTCGTGGCCCAGAAGACACCAGCCATGCCGGCCATCGAGGCGGAGGTCGCGTAGACGACGATCTTCGTCCAGATCACGTTGACGCCGACCGTTGCCGCGGCGGCCTGGCTGTCCTGCATCGCTACCCAGCGTCGGCCGAAGCGGCTGCGCCGCAGGACGATCAGGGCGAACATGCCCAGGGCGAACATCACGATGAGCAGCATGAAGAAGTCGAAGCGTTCCGCGAAGTCGAGGCGGGCGAAGCCGACGTCGAGATACAGCGGCTGGAAGGTGTGGACTCTCGGGTACACCTGCGGGTGCGGGAAGACCACGTTGGCCATGATGAGGGCGAACGCCAGCGACAGCAGCGCGAGATAGAGCCCGCTCAAACGTGCGGCGAACAGGGCCACGAGGGCACCGAGCGGGGCGCAGAGCAGTCCGATCACCGGCAGCCACACGAGGTTGCCGGTGCCGCCCGTGTCGGGCATCCCGAACCACAGACCGAGCCGCAACCAGAGGAACGCGCCGAAGCCGGCGAAGGCGAGCGGGGCGAAGTTCACCTGTCCCGCCCAGCCGGTGAGCGGCACGAGCGACAGGCCGATCAGGGCCAGGACCATGGCCGCCGTGCCCTTGTTGAGGCTCGTCGAACTCCACTCACCCGGATCCCACACGAGGAAATGGAGGAAGCCCTTGGCGATCAGGTAGCCGAAGACGACGATGGCGAGCGCCCCGACGGCGCCTTCCCAGATCCTGGTGGTGCGCTCGACGGGTCGCAGGTTCGTGGCCGCTCGGCCGACGGAGAGCCGCGCCTGGGGCAACGCGAGCACCACGAGGAACAACACGATGGGTGCGATGCCGCGGTTCGCGAAGGAGAAGTCGGGACCGAGCGAGATCCACTGCTGGTAGTGGCTCTCGAGCAACCCGATGACGAGACCACCGAGGACCGTGAGCGGGAGGCTACGGACCTGCCCGAACGCTGCCGCGGAGATCGCCACGATCAGCATCAGGGTGTTGAGGTTGGCCGGATTGAACTCGATCTCGGGAGCGATGAGGATCCCGGCCAGCGCGGCCATCGACGAACCCAGCGCCCACGCGAACCCCGAGAGCAGTCCCGGTCGGGCACCGGTGAGCGAGGTCAGTTCCCGGTTGTCGACCACGGCTCGCATGGCGACACCCGTACGAGTGCGGAACAGCAGGATGCGCAGGAACACCGCGATCGCGCCGGCGATGATGAGGTTGGCGAAGCGGTACCACGGGACGCGCGACACCCCGATGGTGAACCCCTCGGAGCGGTCGATGAGCGGAGTGACGCCGCGGATCTGGTCGGCCTGCCAGATCTGGTTGGCCAGCGTGAGTAGGAACACCATCAGGCCGACGGTCACCATCAGCTGTACGACGAGCGGCGCGGTGCGCAGCCGACGCATCAGCGCGAGGTCGATCAGCACCCCCAACAGTGGCGCGACCAGGAAGACCACCACGGCGAGGCCCAGTGGCTTGGGGAGCCCCAAGCCGTCGGAGTTCTCGACGATCTCCCAATACACGAACGCGCAGAACACCCCGATCCCGCCGTGGGCGAAGTTGAACATCCCCGTCGTGGTGTAGACGACCACGAGTCCGGTGGCGGACAGGGCGTACAGCGAGCCGGTCGCGAGACCGATGATGGACGCGAAGACGATCTTCTCGCCGCTCACCTCGGTGTCCGCCCCGTACCTCCAGACCAGGATGGTCAGGGAGGCAAGGGCGGCACCGAGGGCGACGAGTAGTGATGTCCGGATTCGACCGAGGGTCACAGGGACACGATCAGTCGAGGGCGAAGGCGTCCGGGTCGGCGGTGACGGCGACCGCGTCCGTCGAGCAGTCGAGGGTGCCTCGCTCCTCGGGGTGGACACGGACGTATTCGCCGTCCTGCACCTGCATGATCATGAAGCACGAGCCGATCGTGTTGGTGGTGGTGAAGTCCGTGTCCGACCACCAGCCGCCGGCGTTGAACGTCGTGATGGTGCTGAGTTCGTCGAGCACGGCCTGACGGGTGATGCCGTTGGGGCCGTCGCGATCGACGATCGTGTTGATCGCCTCCTCGAAGAGCAGCCCGTCGATCCACGCGCCGGCGGCCCACGCCGGCGGGAAGTCGGTACCGATGTTCTCCATGAACGCGCCGAGTTCGTCGTTGGTCTCGGCTTCCTCGAAGGGGAGGAAGAAGGACCACACGTAGACGCCCTCGGCGTCGGCGCCTCCCTCGTTGATGAAGGCCGGCGTGTAGCAGGAGAGGGTGCAGAGCCAGGTGACGGCTTCGGTGTCGATGCCCTGGAGCGCGGCCTCCCGCTTCATCTTGAGCATCGCCTGGTCGTTCGAGCCGTTGTAGACATAGTTCGAGTCGTTGTCGCGCATGGTCGTCACGTAGCGACCGAACTCCGTCTGCGTGGCCGAACCCGAGACGCCGTAGACACCGTCGAAGGTCACGCCGATCTCCTCTTGCGCCGCAACCTGCGGCACCGCCGAAGCGATGGTGGAGGGGAGGTCACCCGGGACGATGAAGATGCCGTTGAAGGCCGTGCCGAGCTGGTCGCTCAGGGCGGACATGGCGCCGACGGCGGCCGTGTAGTCGCGGGGCCCGCCCTCGTAGGGGCACTCGGCTCCCGGTCGGCTCAGCAGGAAGCTGTTGGCCGAGCACTGGTGGGCGACCTCGGTCGTGATGTAGCCGATGTCGGGGACACCGATCGGGTCGCCGGCCTGGTCCTCACAGGTGTTGAGGTCGTTGGTGTCGAGGGCGAAGAGCACGGTCGTGCCCACGAGCGCGAGCGCGGACTCACATGCCTTCAAGAAGCCCTCCACCGTGGTGGCGGGAGTGAGCTTCGAGTCGTGGAACTCGACCTCGACCTCGCGGCAGGCGAGGCCGCCCTCGGCGTTGACCCTGTCGGCCCACGCTTCCATGCCGTCGACCGAGCCCTGGAACAGGCCCTGGGCCAGCGGCGAATCGACGTCGGCCATGACGATGACCTTGATCGTGTCTTCGCTCACCCCGATCTCGGTGGCCTCGAGCGTGACGTCGGCACAGGGGTCGGCCGGGGGTGCTTCGGTCGTGGTGGTCGTGCCGTCGCCGTCACCGTCGCCTCCCGGGTCGGGGGCTGCGGTTGTGGTGGTCGTGGTGTTGCCTGCGTCGGTGTCGTCTCGATCGCTGCCGCACGCGCCGGCGAGCAGACCCAGCGCGAGCACTGCGCTCAGCCAGCGGAGCGCGACCCGCCTCGGCTTCCGTTCCGACATCGACCCTTTGGACTTCGACATTGAACCCTCCATAGACGTAGGCCGACCGCGGCCACGGGGGAAGTTACTGCGGTAGCGGCGGTCTGTGCCAAACGACACAAGCGACGGCGGCACCGCGCCGGATCGACGTTCGTGGGGGGCCGCCGGTACGGTCGGGCCATGACTGAGTTGGGCCTGGGGGCCGAGTTCCCGACACCGGATCGCGACGAGTGGCGTGCCGCCGTCGACAAGGTGCTGCGAGGGAAGCCGTTCGACAAGGTACTCGTGACCACCACCCGGGACGGACTCGACATCCAACCCCTGTACACCGCCGACGACGTCGGCGCCGGGGTGCCGCTCGCCGACGCCGACCCGGAGCGACTCGAGCGCGGGTGGGACGTGCGTCAGGTGCACGACGGTTCCGATCCGTCATCGTGTGCGGCCGATGTGCTCGCCGAACTCGAGCGCGGGGTCACTTCCATCGAGCTGACGCCACCGGCCGGTGGGTGGACGCTCGACGCGCTGCGCACCGCGACCGAGGGCGTGCTCCTCGACCTCGCGCCGGTCGTGTTGGCCCCGCACGCCGACGGCGACTCGGCCCGCGCCCTCCATGCCCTCGCCGTCGAACGGGGCGATGCCGAGACCACCGGGAGCTGGCTCGGCCTCGATCCCATCGGTGAGGTCTCCCGGGGCGGCGTGGCCGCAGTCGACGACTGCATGGCCGTCGCTGCCGAACTGGCGCCCGGCCTACCGGCGGGTCGCACCGTCACCGTCGACAGCACCCGCTACGGCGACGCCGGCGCCACCGAGGCCCAGGAGCTCGCCTGGAGTGTGGCGACCGGGGTGGCGTATCTCCGCGCCCTCGAAAGGGCCGGCCTCGCACCGGCGGCAGCCGCCTCCACCATCGGCTTCCGGATGACCGCCGGCGCGGATCAGTTCGTGACCATCGCTGCGCTTCGTGCCGCGCGACGCCTGTGGCGGCGGGTGCTCGATGCCTCCGGCGTGCCCGCCGACGGCCCCCATCAGGCGATCCAGGCGGTCACGAGTCGGGCGATGTACAGCCGTCGCGACCCCTGGGTCAACATGCTGCGGGCCACCACCGCATCGCTGGCCGCGGGCGTCGGCGCCGCCGACGCGGTGACCGTCCTGCCCTTCGACGATGCGCTGGGTGCGCCCGACGGGTTCTCTCGGCGGGTCGCGCGCAACACCCAGCTACTCCTCATCGAGGAGTCGCATCTCGCGGTCGTCGTCGACCCGGCCGCGGGCTCGTGGTTCGTCGAGTCGATGACCGATCGCCTGGCCCACTCCGCCTGGGAGATCTTCCAAGCCGTGGAAGCCAGTGGCGGGATCGAGTCAGCGCTGGCCGATGGATCGATCGTCGCCGACCTCGCGCAGGGCTGGGACGATCGATTGGCAGCCCTGGGCACCCGCCGCACGCCGATCACCGGAGTCTCGGAGTTCCCCGACCTCGGAGAATCGCCGGTCGAGCGCCCGGCTCGAGCCGACCAGGCGGGCTTCCCCGTGCGGCGTCTCGCCGCACCCTTCGAGGAGCTGCGCGACGCCGCCGATCGGGCTCTGGCCGAGCGGGGGACCCGGCCGACCGTGCATCTCGCCGCGCTCGGCGAGCTCGCCACCCACACCGCCCGCTCCACATGGATCACCAACTTCCTCGCCGTCGGCGGAATCGCCGCGGCCGGTGGTGACATCGACGGCGCGGCCTCGCCGATCGAAGCCGAGGCTCGCTTCGTGGCGAGCGGTGCCACGGTCGCCGTCATCTGCTCGTCCGACGGCGTCTACGCCGAGCGTGCCGCCGCCACGGCGACGGCACTGAAGGAGGCCGGCGCCGTGCGGGTCGCCCTCGCCGGCGCCCCCGGTGAGCTGCGAGACGAGTTGCGCGCCGCGGGGGTCGACGAGTTCTGGCACGTCGGTGTCGATGTCCTCGATGCCCTCACCCGACTCCACGCCGACCTGGGTATCTGATCGTCAGTCGGCCAGCGCGTCGACCATGTGCGGGTGGATCGCCTCGGCCACGAGCCGAGCGCCGGTCTCGTTGGTGTGGACGAAGTCCCAGAACAGCGACGAGTCGACTCCGTCGAGCGCATCACTGAGGTCGATCACCGGATCCCGCAGCGTGGCCCGCACCTGTTCGGTCATAGGGAACCAGACGTCGGTGTCGTAGCCGGGAAGGCCGACCAGCTCGGTCTCGGCCGGGGTCAGCGGTTCCTTCGTGTAGAGGAACGGCTGCCAGAAGAATCGGACCTCGAAGCCGTACGCGTCGGCCAGGGCCAACACGTGGTCGACGCCGCGCCGGTGGACGGCCCCGGCGGCGTTGCCGGCGGCGACGGGATCGATGGTCTCGATCGGGGCGGCGTCGACGTCGGCGATCTGGATCTCCGGTTCGTCGCCGAACGTGTCGCGGACCCGGTCGACGGCCAGGGCCACGGCGCTGTGGTCGGCCCACCACGTTCGAACCGTCGACGCCACCGAGGGCACCGGTTCCGGCGCGGTCGCCGGCGTGCCGAAGAAGAGATGGGTGGGTTCCTCGTGGACCCCGAACTGGGTCTGGAGTGTCAGGTCGTTGAACCCGTCGTAGAAGATCACGAGATCGGGGAGGTCGGCGCCCGCCGTGAGCTCGGCTTCGAGGAGCTGCACCTGCTGCCATTGGGCGTAGGCCGGGTGGCCGTAGTTCGTCGCGTCGATCGCGATGCCGTCGGCGGCGGCCAGCTCCACGAGCACCGAGGGAATCGTCGCGCCGTCGGATTGGCCCGACCCGTAGAGGGTCGAGCCGCCGAAGAGCCACACGTCAGCGGCGTCGCCGGCCACCGTCGTCTCGCTGGTGGTCCGTTGGCCGTCGACGATGTTGACGAGGGCCGACTGGTGGGTGACGCCCGACGCGAACCGCCAGCCGATGAACGGATCCGGCTGGCCGATGCCGGCTCGGACCAGCTCGTCCATGAGTTCGGCCGCGCCGGGTTGGGTGGCCAGTGCTTCCTGGGCGACGGGATCGAAGCCGAAGACGGGACCGTCGAAGGCCACATCGTCGTCTCGGTCGAGTCGGACGATCAGCGAACCGATCGCGACATCGGCCAACAGGAGCAGCGTCACGCCACCGACGGCCGCACGGATCCAACGAGGCGACCCGACCGGGGCGCGCCCCAGCCCCACTCGGCGCCGGTATGCCTCGTCGGCGTACTGCCGGTGCGGCAGCGGGCGCTCGGATCCGGCGCGTGTGAGCCAACGGCTCTCGACCGGCCCGCCGGCGAGCGGATCCATCGGGTCGCTCCGCGTCAGCCGGGCGACCGCGGCGACCGGGGCGAAAACGACGAGCTGGACGAGCCCGAGCAGGGTCACCGTCAGCACCGTGCCGACCTTGTGGCCGATCCAGGCCGCGGCGCGGTCGAACCACGCGCGAGCCCGTGGCGACACGGTGGTCGCCGTCGTGACAAGCGCCGCGACCACGAGGACGATCACCGCGAGGGTGCGGGCACCGATCAGCCACAGCAGCGCCACGATCGCAAGCGGCGCGACGATCGGCAGGACCCGCCGCCGTGCGGGCGGCGCCGGACGCCGTTCGGGAAGGACCGACCATTGCGGCGGGGAGAGCTCACCCATCAGAACACCGTGCCCATCAGAACACCCTGCCCATCAGAACACCCTGCCCATCAGAAAACCGTGTAGAGCGTGTAGGGGGCGGCGGCCTGGCCGACGACGATGAACACGGTGATGATCGCCAGCAGCGCCATCAGCGGCAGGATCCACCAGACCCGGTTGACCACGGCGAAGCCACACACGTCACGCACGAGGCGGAGGAGGTGACGGGTGCGCAGCATCAGTCGAGCACGAACTCGTCGCGCCAGTCGTCGGTCTGATCCCACGCCGGCTGGTCGTCCTTCACGAGGATGTGGTCCTCGAGCACGAGCATGTCCATCTCGGTGCGCATGAAGCAGCGGTAGGCGTCGTCGGGGGTGCCCACGATCGGCTCGCCCCTCACGTTGAACGAGGTGTTGATCACGACCCCGCAGCCGGAGCGGGCCTCGAACGCCTCGATGATCTCCCGGAATCGCGGGCTCGTCGCCGCGCTCACGGTCTGCACGCGAGCCGACCCGTCGACGTGGGTGACGGCCGGGATTTCGGAGCGACGTTCGTTGACCCACTCGCGGAGGTCGGTCGATTCCCGATCGCGACGAAGGGCCGCGGTGTCGACCCGCTCGTGGGCGACCGGGGCGACCAGGAGCATGTAGGGCGACTCGGTTGCGAGCTCGAACCAGTCGTCGGCCTGCTCGGCAAGCACCGCCGGTGCGAACGGTCGGAACGACTCGCGGTACTTGATCTTGAGGTTCATCGTCGACTGCATCTCGGTCGACCGTGGATCACCGATGATCGACCGATGGCCGAGCGCGCGGGGTCCGAACTCCATCGGTCCCTGGAACAGGCCGACCACTTTGCCGTCGTCGACCGCCGCGGCGATGCGGTCGGCGCGGGCCGCACCGGTCAGCGTCTCGTGGGGGATCGCTTCGGCGCGGAGCCAGGCACCGATCTCGTCGCTGGGGAACTCGGGTCCCAGGTAGGCACCGTGCATCGCGTCGCGTCCACGGGGGTCGACGGTTCTCGGCTTGTCCATCATGCGATGCCAGCCCAGATACGCGGCACCGAGGGCACCGCCGGCATCGCCGGCCGCGGGTTGGAGCCAGAGGTTCTCGAACACCCCTTCGCGAAGGAGGACGCCGTTGGCCACACAGTTCAGGGCGACACCGCCGGCAAGGCAGGCGTCGGTCTCACCCGTGACGGCGCGGGCGTGGCGGGCCATCGACAGGACCACTTCCTCGGTCACGGCCTGGATCGACGCCGCGAGGTCCATCTCCCGCTGGGTCAGGTCGGACTCCGGAGCGCGGGGCGGGCCACCGAAGAGGGCGGCGAACCGGTCGTTGGTCATCGTCAGACCGGTGAGATAGTCGAAGTAGCGGAGGTCCAGGGTGAAGGATCCGTCGGGATGGACGTCGATCAGGTGGTCTCGGATCGTGTCGGCGTAGCGGGGCTCGCCGTAGGGGGCGAGGCCCATGAGCTTGTACTCGCCGCTGTTCACCCGGAATCCGCAGAAGTAGGTGAACGCCGAATAGAGCATCCCGAGCGAGTGCGGGTAGTCGATCTGTTCGCGGATCTCGATCGTGTTGCCCCGGCCGTGGGCGATGGAGCTGGTCGCCCACTCACCGACCCCGTCGAACGTGAGTACCGCGGCCGACTCGAAGGGCGACGGGAAGAAGGCGCTGGCCGCGTGGCTCTCGTGATGCTCGACGAACCAGGTGTCGCCGGGGGTGTCGTAGTCGAGTGCCCGGATGCCCTTGTCGATCTCGTAGGGGATCCAGAGCTTCTCCCGCAGCCAGAGGGGGATCGCCTGACGAAACGACGCGAAGCCCTTCGGCCCGACCTTCATGTAGGTACGGATCAGTCGGACGAAGGTGGTCAGGGGCTTCTCGTAGAACACCACCGCGTCGATCTCGTCGCGGCCGACCCCGGCATGGTGCAGGCACCAGTCGATCGCGTGGCTGGGGAACGCCGCGTCGTGCTTGATCCGGGTGAACCGTTCCTCCTGCGCGGCCGCGACGATCTCGCCGTCGGCCAGCAGGGCCGCAGCGCTGTCGTGGTAGAACGCGCTGATTCCCAGGACGTAGATCGGGCGCGACATCGAGCGAGACCGTAGTCCGTGCGGCCGGCGAATCTCGCCTGCTGAGCGATGGCCGGTACGGTGGTCGCATGAGCGTGATCCCCGATTTCACGACGATCGACCTCGGTGAACCCGTCCCCGCGGCGGGCCGGGTCGACGTGGTCAACGAGACACCGGAGGGGATCGACATCCCCGCCGTCACCACCGCCGACGACATCGCCGGTCTCGACTTCCTCGAGACGTTGCCGGGTCTGCCGCCGTATCTCCGCGGTCCGTACCCGACGATGTACGTCAACCAGCCGTGGACGATCCGTCAGTACGCGGGCTTCTCCACCGCCGAGGAATCCAACGCCTTCTACCGCCGCAACCTCGCCGCCGGTCAGAAGGGCCTCTCGGTGGCGTTCGACCTCGCCACCCATCGTGGCTACGACTCCGACAACCCGCGGGTGTCGGGCGACGTCGGCATGGCCGGCGTGGCCATCGACTCGATCCTCGACATGCGCCAGCTCTTCGACGGGATCCCCCTCGACCAGATGAGCGTGTCGATGACCATGAACGGCGCCGTGTTGCCGGTGCTGGCCCTCTATGTCGTGGCGGCCGAGGAGCAGGGCGTGAAGCCCGAGCAGCTGGCCGGGACCATTCAGAACGACATCCTCAAGGAGTTCATGGTCCGCAACACCTACATCTACCCGCCCACGCCGAGCATGCGGATCATCTCCGACATCTTCGCCTTCACCAGCGAGGAGATGCCCAAGTTCAACTCGATCTCCATCTCCGGCTACCACATGCAGGAAGCGGGCGCGACCGCGGATCTCGAGCTCGCCTACACCCTGGCCGACGGCGTGGAGTACGTGCGGGCCGGGATCGAGGCAGGCCTCGATGTCGACGCGTTCGCTCCGCGGCTCAGCTTCTTCTGGGCCATCGGCATGGACTTCTTCATGGAGGTCGCCAAGCTCCGGGCCGCCCGTCTGGTGTGGGCAAAGCTGATGAAGCAGTTCGAGCCGCAGAACCCGAAGTCGCTGTCGCTGCGGACCCACAGCCAGACCAGCGGCTGGTCGCTCACCGCGCAGGACGTCTACAACAACGTCGTCCGTACCTGCGTCGAGGCGATGGCGGCGACGCAGGGTCACACCCAGTCGCTCCACACCAACGCGCTCGACGAGGCGCTGGCGCTGCCCACCGACTTCTCGGCCCGCATCGCTCGCAACACCCAGCTGTTCCTCCAGCAGGAGAGCGGCACCACCCGCACCGTCGATCCGTGGGGTGGGAGCCACCATGTCGAACGGCTGACCAACGAGCTCGCCAAGAAGGCGTGGGATCACATCACCGAGGTCGAGGAGATGGGCGGCATGGCCGCGGCCATCGAGGCCGGAATCCCGAAGCTGCGGATCGAGGAAGCCGCAGCGCGCACACAGGCCCGGATCGACTCCGGTCGCCAAGCCGTCATCGGCGTCAACAAGTACCGCCTCGACGAGAACGAGGACATCGAGGTCCTCAAGATCGACAACGCCGAGGTGCGCGCCGCCCAGATCGCCAAGCTCGAACAGCTGCGGGCCGAACGCGACGGCGCGGCGGTCGAGACCGCCCTCGCGGCGCTGACCGCAGCCGCCGAGACGGGGACCGGCAACCTCCTGGCCCTCGCGATCGATGCCGCCCGTGAGAAGGCGACCGTGGGCGAGATCAGCGATGCGCTCGAGAAGGTCTACGGTCGTCATGTCGCAACGATCCGAACCATCGAAGGGGTGTACCGCAGCGAAGTGGGTGCCGACGCCGATTCCGTGACCGCCGTCCGGTCCAAGGTCGACGACTTCTCGTCTCGTCACGGCCGTCGTCCCCGCATCCTCATCGCGAAGATGGGACAGGACGGACACGACCGCGGCCAGAAGGTGATCGCCACGGCCTTCGCCGACCTCGGCTTCGACGTCGACATCGGCCCGCTCTTCCAGACCCCCGGCGAGGTGGCCCGCCAGGCGGTCGAGGCCGACGTCCATGTGGTCGGCGCCTCGTCGCTCGCGGCCGGTCACCTCACCCTCGTTCCCGAACTCCGCGACGAGCTCGCCGCGCTGGGTCGCAGCGACATCAAGATCACCGTGGGCGGTGTGATCCCGCCCGACGACGTGGCAACGCTGATCGACATGGGGGCCGTGGCCGTCTATCCGCCCGGCACGGTCATCGCCGACGCCGCCCTGGAGCTGCTGGACATCCTCGGATGAGGCGAGCGGTCGCCCTCGGCGCGGTGCTGCTCGCCCTGGCGAGCGTGAGTCCCGCCGCTGCGCAGGACATCCCGGCCACCACCGTTCCCCCGACCGCACCGACGGTCCCGCAGACCTCGGCGGCCCCGACCACGGTGCCCACCCAGGTGCTGGGGGTCCAGGAGCTCAACGACGACGGCGAACTGGCGCTCACCGGCCTCGACGCCGGCGCCCTGGCCGGGTTCGGTCTGGCCCTCGTCGCAGCCGGCAGCGCGGCCGCGGTGCGATCCCGACGCTTCTAGAGCTCGATCTGCGCCCGGGTGAGCGCCGTGGCGTGGGGCCGGATGTGGTCGTCGAGCACCCGCACGTGTTCGGGGTGGGTCGAGTAGGTCCGGTAGTCGTCGACCGAGTCGAAGTCGCCACTGACCACGACGGTTGCGGTCCCCTCGGCCAGCCCGAGATCGCGCCCGATCGTGTAGGACCGGATCTCCGGAATGAGTGCGGGCATGCGGCCGAGCTCGTCGATCACCCGTTGGACGAGCGACTCGTCGACACCGTCGAACGAGAGAAGGACCGTGTGGCGGATCATGGTGGCGAGACGCTACACCCAGCGACGATCGGCCGGTGGTGCGACCATGTCGGCCGACGGCTCCCAGGTCGACTGCTTCATCGCCTGACGAAGGTGACTCTCGGAGAACATGTCCTCCTCGCGTGAGAACTTCCCGTCGCCCGCGTACTCGAGATACGACATGCCGAAGTTGTCGATCGGCTGACCGTCGGGCGTCTCACCCGGCAGCCGGTTGCTCCAGCGCAGGAACACCCGGTCGCCGTCGATCGCTTCCCAGAAGTGGGGGAAGTCCCAGCTCTCCAGGCCCGCCATCGAGTTGTCGAGGAACTCGACGAGCGCGTCGGATCCCTGGTGGCGCCCCCACACGGAATCGATGAACACGGCGTCGTCGGTGAACACCTCCTTGAGCGCACTCCAGGGGATGTCGCCGGCGATCGCGTCGCGACGCAACTCCAGGTACCGCTGAATCGCGGCTTCGATCTCTGCTCGTTCGTGGGCCATGAGCAGACGGTAACGTCAGCAGCGATGTCAGAAGAAATGCTCGGCGAGAACGCCACCGACAACGAGTCGCTGGTTACGGGAGTCCTGGCCGGCGACCGCACGGCGATCGGCAGGGCGATCACCCTCGTCGAGTCGACGCGTCCCGACCATCACGTCCGGGCCCGCGAGCTGCTGGCGGCGCTGTTGCCCCACACCGGTGGCGCCAACCGGGTCGGGATCACCGGAGTCCCCGGCGTCGGCAAGTCGACCTTCATCGAGACGCTGGGCACGAGCCTCACCGCTGCCGGACACAGAGTGGCCGTGCTCGCGGTCGACCCTTCGAGCACCCGCACCGGCGGGTCGATCCTGGGCGACAAGACCCGCATGGCGCGATTGGCCGTCGACGAACAGGCCTTCATCCGTCCGGCCCCGTCGTCGGGCACGCTCGGCGGCGTGGCCCGGGCCACGCGCGAATCGATGCTCGTGCTCGAGGCGGCCGGGTACGACGTCGTCATCGTCGAGACGGTCGGTGTCGGCCAGTCGGAAACCGTTGTCCACAGCATGGTCGACGTGTTCGTGGTGTTGATGCTGCCCGGCGCCGGCGACGAGTTGCAGGGCATCAAGAAGGGGGTCCTCGAGCTCGCCGACCTCCTCGCGGTCAACAAGGCCGACGGCGACAACGCTCCCCGCGCCGCGCTGGCGGCCGGCGACTACCGCCGAGCCCTGCACCTGCTGCAACCGGCCAGCGAACACTGGACCCCGCCGGTGCTGACCTGCTCGGGCCTCACGGGTGAGGGCCTCGACGAGCTGTGGAGCCAGATCGAGCTCCATCGTTCGAAACTGACGGCATCCGGTGAACGGGACCAACGGCGTCGTGGTCAACAGCTCGAGTGGATGAACGCGATGCTGCTCGACGAACTGGTCGCCCGGTTCGAATCCGATCCCGACGTCAAGGCCCGGAGGCAGGTCGTCGAAGCGGCCGTTCTGGCCGGTGAAATGACGCCGTCGGCGGCCGTCGCCGCCCTTCTGGCCGACTGAATCCCCGCCTCGACGGACCCCGTCACATGCCGTACTCTCGGCCGCCGGGGAGGCGTTGACCCTTCAGCTGGCCTGGTCGCGGCGTTGGAGGAGAGCCACAGCGAAACCGGCCCCTCCGATCTTCTTCCGAGGGCAAACGCATGGCCGGCTTCTCCCACCGAACGACCCGTCGATGGTTCGGCGCGGTCGGTGGTGGGCTGGTGCTGGCGATCGCCACGGCCACGCCGGCCGGAGCCCACCACGACCCCGACCTCCTCGCCGAGCTCGAACGCCAGGCCGAGACGCTCGCGCCATGTCCGAGCCCGGCGGCCTCCCGATGGGGGTCGTCGTGGGTGCCACGCTCGCCCTGCTGGCCGTGGCCTGCTGGATGCGGGGCCTTCGCCCGTCGCGCCGGGCCGTCGGCCTCCTCGGCGTGGTCGCCGTGCTGTCGGCGCCGCTGGCCTCGCCGGCGAGCGCGGCAACGGTGCTGTTGCCGGACCTGATCTCCGATCAGCCGGACCCGTCCGGTCCGGTCGAGGTCAACACCTACACCGGGACGCCTCGGCTGATCCTCCGATTCGACGGCTATGTGACCAATGTCGGCGACGGGCCGCTCGAGGTGTCGGGCAACCCGCAGATCCTCGATCCCGCGGACGACGCCGGGGTGCGCCAGCGGGCGATCGACAGCGACGGGAACTGGAGCGTCGTCGGTGCTCCGCTCGTGCAGTACGAAACGGCCGATGGCCACAACCACTTCCACCTGATGGAGGTGGGCCGGTACTCCCTCTGGAACGAGGCGAAGACCGCCGAGGTCGCGCCGGGTCAGAAGGTCGGGTTCTGCTTGTACGACATCGGCCACGCTGAGCCCGAGGATTGGACCGGTCCCCATCCCGATCGGGTGTATTCCGGCGAGGTCACCCAGTTCTGCGACAGCGAGAAGCCCGACACCACCGATCTCGTGATGGGGGTGAGCGCGGGCTGGCGCGACCTCTACGGTGCGTACCTGACGTTCCAGTGGATCGACGTCTCCGACACGGCGCCGGGCATCTACTACCTGGCCAACGAAGCCGACCCCTGGGATCGAATCGTCGAGTCCGACGAGACCAACAACCAGGTCGGATTCGCCGAGAAGTCGTCGCTGATCCCGGGCTACAACGCTCGTCCCGTCGGTCCGGTGGCGACCGACGGCGACTCGGTGGAGGTCGAGCTCGTCACCGAGGCGTTCGGTTCACCGGGCAACCGCGGGTTCCGGATCGTGACCCCACCGGCACGGGGCACCCTTGACGTGGCCGCCGGCGTGGCTTTCTCGTCGGCCTCGGTGACCTACACCCCCGAGCCCGGCTTCGCCGGCATCGACAGCTTCGAATACGTCGCCTTCGACGAGGCCAGCGACTATCCGCTCAACCCGACGAGGGCATCGGCCTCCCTCCGGATCGGCGACCCCGACGCGGCGTCGGTCGACATCTCCGGTGCGCCGGCCTCGGTGGTCGTCGGCACGTCGGCGGATCTCGAGGCCGCCGTCGCCAACGCTCCCGATGTGGTGACCTGGTCCGTCGACGGCGTCCCGGGTGGCAACGCCATCGTGGGCCTGATCGACGGTGACGGTCTCTATCGGGCGCCGGCCTCCGTGCCCGCTGCCGGTTCGATCACGATCCGCGCCGCGCTCGACGCCGACCCGGCGGTGTACGACGAGATCGTGCTCGACATCCGAGCCCTGCCCAACAACGCCCCGGTGATCGTCGCCCCCGAAGACCAGGACGGCGCGGTGGGCGACACCGCGCGTGTCGTCATCGGCGCCAGCGACCCCGACGGTGACGCCTTCGAGTTCTCGGCCACCGGGTTGCCGCCCGGGGCACGGATCCACCCGACGAACGGGGTCATCTCGGGCACGCTCACGGCACCCGGGGAGTACGCCGTCACGGTCATCGCCGACGACGGCACCGACCAGGCCACGGCCGGTTTCGACTGGACCGTCACCGGAGTGGCTGCGCCGCCCGGCGGCTTCGTCGACGTGCCCGCCGGCACCTACTACTCGGCGGCGGTGAACTGGATGGCCGAGCAGGGCATCACGACCGGGATGGGCGACGGACGCTTCGAGCCGATGGCCACCGCCACCCGGGCGCAGATGGCGACGTTCCTGTGGCGAGACGCCGGTTCGCCGGGTGGTTCTCCTTCGGCCGGGTTCGGCGATGTGGTGGCCGGTTCGTTCTGCGAGGAGGCGGTCGACTGGCTGGCGGCGTCGGGGATCACGACGGGAGTCGACGAGGATCGGTTCGCGCCGGACGACCCGGTGACGCGGGCGCAGATGGCGACGTTCCTGTGGCGCCGCGCCGGTTCGCCGGGTGGTTCTCCTTCGGCCGGGTTCGGCGATGTGGTGGCCGGTTCGTTCTACGAGGAGGCGGTCGACTGGTTGGCGGCGTCGCGGATCACGACGGGCGTGGGCGACAACCGGTTCGCGCCGGACGATCCCGTGACCCGGGCCCAGATCGCCACGTTCCTGTGGCGGGCGGCGGGTTCGCCCTAGACCGAGAGTGGTCGTGCGGTCAGTCGCCGCGCCGGGCGACGTAGCGCCCGACCGGCCGGAAGCGGATCGGGGCTTCGTCGTACTCCTCGAGCGCGTGGGCGATCCACCCGGCGGTGCGGGCGATCGCGAAGACCACTTCGCCTGCGTCGGGGCCCATGTCGCAGATGTAGGTCATCGCGCCGAGGGCGAGATCGACGTTGGGTGCCGCGGGAATCCGCTCTGTGGTGCGGGCCACGACCGAGGCGACGACGTCCATGCGGGCCTCGTCGACCGGGTGGTCGGCGAGCGCATCGAAGAGCAGGTCGTGGCGCGGATCCCGGGTCCGATGGATGAAGTGGCCGATGCCGGGCACCCGACCGTCGCGGCGCATCACCTCGGCGATGGCGGCGTCGGGACCGCGCTCCTCGGCATCGGCGAACATGAGGTGGACGGTTCGGCTGGCCGCGCCGTGGAGCGGGCCGGCCAGCGGGCCGAGGCCGGCGAGCAGGACGGCGTGGGGGGCGGCCCGTGTCGACGCCGCGAGGCGAGCCGCCAGCGTCGACGTGGCCATGCCGTGGTCGGCCAGCGCAACCAGTGCGACCTCGAGCAGCGGCCAATGGTGTGGGTCGGCTCGGGTGAGGCGAACCCACAGACGTTCGGCGATCCGATTGCTGTCGATCTCGCTCATCGCCGGGTGGGCATCGACGATCGCTCTGATCAGTGTGCGGGCCGTGGTGACGGCGCCGTCTCGTGATCGATCGTCCCGGAACGGGTCGACGGCGCCGGCCGCGACGACTCCGGCCATCATCCGGTCGGTCGGGGTTGCATGGCCCGGGAGGGCCCGGGCCGCGCGTCGCACCGCGGTTTCGACGGCTCGGCGCACCGGCCACTCCTCGGTCGCCTCCAGACGCCCCGACCAGAGCAGTTCGGCGACCTCCTCGTAGTGGTGGCCGTCGCTGATCAGCGTGTCGAGGTCGTGGCCCCGGTAGCGCACCGTGCCATCGAGCACCTCGGTGATCCCCGAAGTGATCGGCACCTCGAGCCGACCGGGGCGGTCGTCGGCCTTGCGGCGCCGGAAGCGATCGATCTCCGCCGGGTCGAAGGTCGACGACTTGCCGTCGATGTGACGCTCGGAGTGCAGCAGGCCCCGACTGACGTAGGCGTAGATGGTCTCGCGCTTCACCCCGAGGCGTGATGCGGCCTCGGCCGCGCTGATGCGCTGGTCGTCGTCCACGAAGAACTCCTCACATTGATTGGATCAATGTTGACACAATCAATGTTGTCAATGTACCCGCGATCCCGCAACGTGGAGGCATGCAGACACCAACCGACATCACAGAACCGAACATCGCCCCTCCCGGTCTGAAGGGCCTCGCCGTGGCCGACACCGTGCTCGGCGACGTGCGGGGGCAGGAGGGCTTCTTCCACTATCGCCAGTACGACGCCGCCGAACTGGCCCGCAACCACACCCTCGAGGATGTGTGGACGCTCCAGCTCCGGGG
>JBDQKM010000028.1:0-24587 GCA_040263275.1 Acidimicrobiales bacterium | reverse complement strand
GCCGACCCATCGCTGCTGCTGGGCCTCGGTGCCGTGGGCGATGAGGGTGGGCAGGGCCCATGCCGCGACCTGCAGATGAGGACGACGGACCCCGGCCGCGCGGAACTCCTGGTCGATCACCACCTGCTCGACCGCCGAGGCACCGCGGCCCCACGGGGCGGGCCAGTGGGGCGCGAGGTACCCCTCGTCGGCGATACGCCGGTTCCAGGTGTCCTTGGGCTGCGCCCGCAGTTCATCGAGCCACGCCCGCACGACCGGCCGGACGGCTTCGGCTTCCGGCGGCAGCTCCATGGGAAGGGCGCGGACCACGCCGTCGGCGACGAGCCGGCCGGTGGCCACGGCCCGCGTCGCGGCCGCCGGGAGGAGCGCTCGCGTGGCGAGGGCCCGCCGGAGGTAGAGGTGCGCGTCGTGCTCCCAGGTGAACCCGATCCCGCCGAGCACCTGGACACAGTCCTTTGCCACGCCGACCACCGCGTCGGGGACCAGGGCGCCGGCGCAGGCGATGGCCAGGCGCTGTTCGTCGGGTTCGCCACCCCGAGCGGCATCCCACGCCGAAGCCCGGGCGAGTTCGAGCGAGGCGAGCATGTCGGCGCAGCGATGCTTCACTCCCTGGAACTGACCGATCGGCCGGCCGAACTGGACCCGGTTCTTGGCGTAGTCGGCCGCAGTGTCGACACACCATGCGGCCAGCCCGACGGCCTCGCTGCAGAGCAGCACCGTGGCCAGGTCGATCACCCGATCCCGGGGGAGATCGAACGCCACCCCTTCACCGGGCGCCACGGTCACGTCGGCGACGCCCCGCACCAGGTCGACCCCCCGGCTCGGACCCGTTTCGAGCCCGTCGGCCTCGACGAGACGCCATCGATCACGGTCGCCGACACCCGCGTCGCCGGGCACGATCACCACTGCGGCCCCGGAGCCGCCGAGCACGTTGCGGAAGACCCGACCGTCGTCGGTGCCGGCGAACGCCACCGCCGCCGTGGCCCCCTCGGCGATCCGCGGGATCCACTCCTCGGCCACCTCACCGCCCGCCTCGGCCAGCACAGCGACGGCGAGCGCGGTCGGCAGCAACGGCCCGGGCACGCCGGCTCGACCGGTCTCCTCGAGGACGACGGCGAGATCGGCGAGTTCGAACCCCTGGCCGCCGAGCGGCTCGGGGGCGTGCAGGACCGGCCAGCCCATGGCCACCATCTCGTCCCAGTGGGCCGGCCGAGCCGCCGGCGCCGAGTCGAGCCCTTGCCGTCGACCCGCGGCCCCGACGACGGTCTCCGCCCAACGGCGCACGGTGGCGGCCAGTTCGGCGTGGTCGGGGGTGAGTCCGATCGACATCAGTGGCTCCCGGTCGAGCCTTCCGTCGCGGCAGCCACCGCGACCTCCTTGGCCCAGGCGTAGTCGCCCTTGCCGGTGACCTTGCGGCGGACCTTGTCGACCACAACGAGGTCCCGGGGCACCTTGTAGCCGGCGATCACCGAGCGGCAGTGGTCGGCCAGTGCGTCGACCGTGGGGGCCGGAGCGTCCTCCACCAGCGAGACGACGGCGGCGACGCGCGAACCGAACCGCTCGTCGGGAACGCCGACCACGAGCGAGTCGAACACGGCCGGATGACCCTTCACGGCCGCCTCGACCTCTTCGGGGAAGACCTTCTCGCCGCCGGTGTTGATCACCATCGACCCCCGTCCGAACACCGAGATGGTGCCGTCGGCCTCGATCGTCGCGAGGTCGCCGGGCACGGAGTACCGGACTCCGTCGATGGTGGGGAAGGTGGCGGCGGTCTTCTCCTCGTCGCGCCAGTAGCCGAGCGGGATCCATCCCCGGCGGGCGAGCCTGCCCCGCTGCCCCGAGCCGGGCACGAGCGGTCGCCCATCGTCACCGATGACCGTGGTGTGGTCGTCGGCGATCAGTTTGAGCGGGCCGCTTCCGTCGGCCGAGCGCGTGATCCGACCCTGCCCGCCGGTCTCCGACGCGCCGAAGCGATCGATCACCTTCGTCGCCGGAAGGAACTCCTCGAGCTCGGCCTTCACGGCCGGGGAGAGAATCGCGCCCGACGAGGAGATCAGGCGCAGCTCCGAGAGGTCGTAGGCCTCGTGATGGCGACGCAGTTCGGCGGCGAGAGGCCGGGCTACGGCATCGCCGATGATCATGAGGAACTCGGCTCGTTCCTCGCTGGCGAGGCTCAGCGCCGAGCCGGCATCGAGCGACGGGTCGACGGTGAGCAGGCAGGTCCCGCCGGTGAGCAGGGCGGTGAGGGCGATCCACTGGGCGCCGCCGTGGATGAGCGGACACAGCGGCAGCCGCCGTGTGATCCCGGTCCCCTGGGTGACGAAGGCACCGATGTCGCCGGGCGAGGCGAGCGCCGGCAGGCCTTGGCGGGGCGCCCCGGTGCCGCCGAGGGCACCGAAGAACACGTCCTCGTGGCGCCACACCACGCCCTTGGGCATGCCGGTCGTGCCGCCGGTGTAGAGGAGGTAGCGGTCGTCGGAGGACCGGGGACCGACGTCGACCGGGGTCGCCGGCCGGCCGGCGATGCGCTCGTCGTAGTCGAGCCCGATGGTGATCACCGGCCGAGCGCCGGCCGCGGCGAGCGCCTCGTCGCGGATCCCGACCTGGGTGAACACGGCCACGACCTCGGCGTCGTCGAAGACGTAGGCGAGCTCTTCGGCGGTGTAGCGGAAGTTGCCGTTGATCGGCACGGCCCGGAGCTTGAACACCCCGAGGGTGACCTCCATGAACTCGAGACAGTTCATCGCGTGGACGGCCACGTGGTCGCCCGGCCCGACCCCGAGCTCGTCGAGGAGATGGGCGACCTGGTTGGCCCGGGCGTCGAGCTCGGCATAGGTCCGGCGTCGCGTGGGCTCGTCAGCCCCCGCGGTGACGACGGCGTCCTGGGCCGGGATCGCTTCGGCGGCACCCTCGAACAGGTCGGCCAGGTTGAAGCTGCGGGGGTGCGTCGCCATGGCCATCATGCTGGCCGTTCGTCGCCACCCGGGCGAAACCCGCGGTCGAGCAGCCGCCGGAAGGCCGCGTTCTCGACGGCCTCGGCCGCCTCGATCTCCGGGAGACGCCACGAGCGCACGGTCTGCTTCGCCTCGGCAACGGCGGCCGGGTCGTTGCCGGCGATCGTCGCGGCCAGCGCGACGGCACGATCGAGGAGGCGGTCGTCGTCGACCATCTCGAACACCAGTCCCCATTCGGCCGCGGTCGCGGCGTCGACCCAGGCGGCGGAGAGCAGCATCCACGACGCCCGCTGGTGGCCGATCTGCCCCGGCAGCAACCACGACGATCCGATCTCGGGAGCGACCCCGATCTCGGCGAAGGGCGTCCGGAACCGGGCCGAGGCCGCCGCGATCACGAGGTCGGCGTGGAGACACATGGTCGTCCCGACGCCCACGGCCATCCCGTTGACCGCGACGATCAGCGGCTTGCGGAGATGGCGGACCGCCTCGTTGAAGGCGATGGTGTGGGCCGACGACTCGGTGCCTGCGCCGATCGCGGCGAGATGATCGAGGTCGACGCCGGCGCAGAAGGCCCGGCCGGTACCGGTGAGCACCACCGCACCGACAGCCTCGTCGTCGTCGGCGGCGAGGAGGGCCGCAGTGGCCCGGTCGGCCAGCGCCGCATCGAGGGCGTTGAGCTTCTCGGGGCGATCGAAGGCGAGCACCCGCACAGGGCCGAAATCGGAGACGTCCACGCCGAGACGCTAATCCGACCGCCGGAGGCTTTTAACACTGGCGTCACTTTTGCGTACGCTCGCAGCATGGCCGAGCTTCCGTTCCTCGCGTTCGACGCCGACAACCACTACTACGAGGCCGAAGACGCGTTCATCCGCCACATCGACCCGAAGATGAAGAAGCGCTGCATGCAGTGGGCCGAGATCGACGGCAAGAAGCGCCTCCTCGTCGGTGGCAAGGTCAACAAGTTCATCCCGAACCCCACCTTCGACCCCATCGCCGCACCCGGCAGCCTCGAGGACTACTTCCGGGGCAAGAACGACGCCGGCGACATGGACCTCGGCAAGATGTTCGGCGACCTCTCGCCGATCTCCGAGCACCCCGGCTATCGCGATCGCGATGCCCGGCTGGCGCTCATGGACGAACAGCGCCTCGAGACCGTGTTGCTGTTCCCGACCATGGGTGTGGGCATGCAGGAGGCCCTCAAGAAGGACATCCCTGCGCTGCACGCCGCCTTCACGGCCTTCAACAGCTGGCTCGACGAGGACTGGGGCTTCGACCGGGGCGACGGCCGGATCTACGCGGCGCCGTTCCTGACACTGGCCGACCCCGAGCTCGCCGTCGCCGAGCTCGACCGGGTGCTGGCCATGGGCGCCCGCATGGTGGTCACTGTGCCGGGGCCGGTCCCGACCGAGCACGGCTACCAGTCGCCGGGCATGCCCGACTACGACCCGATCTGGGCCCGGCTGCAGGAAGCCGGCGTGCCCTACGCGATCCACGCCGGCCTCGGCGGCACCTCCCAGTACGGAAAGATCTGGGAACCGCCCTCGGGCCAGTTCGAAGGGTTCAAGCACTCGCCCTTCCCCGTCGTGGCCTTCGCCGACCGCACGATCGCCGACACCTTCGCGGCGATGATCTGCCACGGCGTGCTCGACCGGTTCCCCGACCTCCGCCTCGTCACCATCGAGAACGGGGCGATGTGGGTGCCCGACCTGCTCCGCAACCTCCAGGCGGGCTTCGGCAAGATGCCCTTCGGGTTCACACGCCACCCCGTCGAGGCGTTCAAGGAGAACATCTGGGTCTCACCGTTCTTCGAGGACGACATGGCCGCGCTCAAGGACGTCATCGGCATCGACCGGCTGCTGTTCGGTTCCGACTTCCCCCACGCAGAGGGACTCCCCGAACCGACCGACTACGTGAAGGACATCGCCGGCTTCACCGACGACGAGACCCGCCGGATCATGCGCGACAACGCCTACGAGCTGCTCGCCTCGTCGGCCCGGTAGCAGGAGAGGTCCGGCCGTGCATCCCGGCGCCCACCCGAGAGACCGCGCCGCGGTCGTCATGGCGGGAAGCGGTGCCACTCTCGGCTACGGCGACCTGGACGATCACTCGATCCAGCTCGCGCGCCACTGGCACGAGGCCGGCCTGCGTTCGGGTGACCACGTGGCGATCCTGCTCGAGAACCAGCCGAGCTACTTCGAAGTGGTCTGGGCTGCGCTCCGCAGCGGGCTCTACTACACGCCGGTCAACTTCCACCTCACCCCGGACGAGGTCGCCTACGTCCTCGCCGACTGCGGCGCCCGGGCCGTGGTCACGTCGCCCACACAGATCGGCAAGCTCACGTCGCTTCCCGACGAGGTCGACGTGCTCATCGTGGGCGACACCTACGAACCGGCCCTGGCCCGGCACCCCGCCGAACCACTGTCCGACCAACCCTGCGGACACGGCATGTTCTATTCGTCGGGCACCACTGGACGGCCGAAGGGGATCCTGTTCCCGCTCCCCGACCGCCAGGTCACCGACGATGATCCGATGGTGATCTCCGGCGGCCCTCTCGGGCTGGCCGACGGGTGCGTCTACCTGCTCCCCGCACCGCTGTACCACACGTCGCCGGTGGTGACCGGCGCCCTGTGCCACCGCTACGGCGGCACGGTCGTCGTGATGGAGCGATTCGATGCCGCCGGCTGCCTCGACGCGATCGAGCACTATCAGGTCGACGTCGCCCAGTTCGTGCCCACCATGTTCGTCCGCATGTTGAAGCTGCCCGAGGACGAGCGAGACCGCTACGACCTCTCCTCGCTGCGCCACGTCAGCCACGCCGCTGCGCCGTGCCCCGTGGACGTGAAGCGCCGGATGATCGAGTGGTGGGGTCCGATCATCCTCGAGTTCTACGCCGGTTCGGAAAACGTCGGCTCGACCATGATCACCTCGCAGGAGTGGCTCGAACACCCGGGTTCGGTCGGACTCCCCCGCTTCTGCACCACCTACATCTGCGACGACGACTTCAACGTGTTGCCCATCGGCGAGGTCGGCAACGTGTGGTTCGACACCCCCGGCGCGTCGATGGAGTACCACGGCGACCCCGAGAAGACCGCCGAGGGCCGCAGTCCGCAGGGCTGGTACACGATGGGCGACGTCGGTCGCCTCGACGACGACGGCTACCTCTACCTGACCGACCGCAAGACGTTCATGATCATCTCGGGTGGCGTCAACATCTACCCGCAGGAATCGGAGGATGTGCTCCTCGCCCACCCGGCAGTGCTCGACGCGGCGGTGATCGGCATCCCCAACGATGACCTCGGCGAGGAGGCCAAAGCCGTGGTGCAGCTCGTCGACCCGGCTGCGGCCGACGACGAGTTGGCGGCTGAACTCCTCGCCCATTGCCAGGCCAACCTGGCTCGCTACAAGTGCCCCCGCTCGGTCGACTTCGTCGAGCAGCTCCCCCGGGAGGACTCCGGCAAGCTCTACAAGCGACGCCTGCGCGATGAGTACTGGGGCGATCAGGAGAGTCGGATCGTCTGAGTCGGCCGACGGGCCGGCGCGTCAGAGACCCTGGCCGTCGTACGGCGAACCGACGAGCGCCACCGGCGCCGCGCTCCATGCGTCGAGCAGTCCGACCGAGAGGTCGTCGCAGCCGTGTTTCAAGGGCGCATGGTCGTCGAGGATCGCAGCCCGGATCCGGGCCGCGGCATCAGCCGCGGGGGTGGTCATGTGCTCGACCGCCTTGCGGCCCTCGTGCGACGCCTCCGCCATCTCGCGATAGCCCTCGTGGGCCGCGGCCTCGGGCATGCGGTCAGACCCGGCCAGCATGTCGGTGGCGATGGGTCCCGGCATGATCTCGATCACCCGGATACCGAACGGCGCGACCTCGCAGCGCAACGACTCACCGAAGGCCGACACAGCCGCCTTGCTGGCTCGGTAGACGGAGTAGAACGGGATCGCGGCAAGGATCGACGACGAGGTGATGTTGCACACCACGCCTCCACCGCCGGCCCGCAGGACGGGGATCGCCCGCGCCGTCAGTTCGACCAGACCGAACACGTTGGTCTCGAACACCGCCCGCCAGGCGGCGAGGTCGACGTGTTCGACCGGAAGGTACTCCCGCTCGATGCCCGCGTTGTTGACCAGGACCCGCAGCCCATCGGGCACCACGAAGGTGTCGGGGTCGTCCATGTCGATCCGTTGCACGCGGATCGACCCTTCACCGGGGCCGACCTCCTCGGCCAGACCTTCCCCATCGGACGGATCTCGCATCGCCGCCACGACATCGAAGCCCGCACGGGCGAGGTCGAGCGCGATCGCTCGTCCGATCCCCCGACTCGCCCCGGTCACCATCGCCACGCCACCCGCGTCCATGGCCCGACACTACGCTTCGCTCAGCCGGCAGGCCGGGGGGACCATGCAGCGCCACGAGTTCAGCTTCGAGATCGACGCCACACCCGACGAGGTGTGGCAGGTGTTCCACGGCCCGAAGCCCCGCGTGATGGAGCACGGCGACGTCCGTATCGAAGTGCTGCATCCCGGTGCCGACGGCGGCAACGGCCTCGTACGGCACTGCCACTTCAGGGTGCCGAAGTACCTGCTCTCCGGTGGCCGGGCCAAGAGCTGGGAGTGGCTCACCGAACTCGACCCGCCGAAGCGATGGCGTTACGACGCCGTCGGCAAGCCGCTCTGGTCCGAGGCCACCGGCATCACCGAACTCGAGGACCTCGGCGACGGGCGCACGCGGGTCCACTTCACCGAGACCTACCACGTGTTCAATCCGGTCATGCGCCGGCTGCTCGAACGCCGCGTGCACGACTTCATCTCGAAGGACAACGACGTACTCATGAAGCAGGGCGTGGAGGCCGGACTGAAGGCCCTGCGGCGGCACCGCGACTGACAAGCCCCCTCGGGGACCATCCGTCACGATTTCGGCGGGTGAGGCGTCAGGTGAGTGCCGGCTGCAAGCCGTCGATCAACAGCTCCATCTGCCGCTCCACGAGCGCCTCGGGCATACCGCCGATCGACCCCCAGAGGTAGAGATGCTCGATCGGTAGGCCGTCGCAGATGGTCCGCACCCGGGCCGCCGCCTCGTCCACGGTGAGGATCTGGAGCGGGGCGATCACGCCCGACCCCCGACCCTCGCGGACCTCGTCCTCGGTGAGCATCCGGGGCGTGCGACCCGAGCCCTTCGCCGCGTTCTGGCGGTAGCTGTTCAGTTGATGGGTCCGGTGCGGCAGGATCTGCTCGAACATCTGCTCGGGGTCGTCGGCGAGCACGAAGTCGACCACGCCACCCATGCGCGCCGCTTCCGGCGGGTGTCCGGCTTCGGCGAGAGCATCGCAGTAGATCGACCAGCTCTCCGCGTTCCAGGTCATCAGACCGACGCCCAGCCGTCCGGCCCGCCGGGCTCCGACGGGGCCGAGGTAGCCGGCCCAGATCCGCAGGGGATCCTGCACCGGGCCGGGGGTGCACTCACCGGACGCGTAGATCCGCCCGACCTCGGCCAGGGCGTGATCGGTGTCGCGATAGCGGTCGGCCAGGTCGGCGCCGAACGCTTCGAACTCTGGCGCCACGTAGCCCGCACCCAAACCGAGCTCGAGGCGTCCGTTGCTGATCACGTCGACGATCGCGGCCTGCTCGGCGATGGCCATCGGATGCATCAGCGGCGCGACCACCACACCGGTGCCCAGGCGGCACTGCGAGGTGCGGGCCGCGATCGCCGCCAGCGCCGTGAGCGGCTGGGGCAGGTAGCCGTCCTCGACGAAGTGGTGTTCGGTGACCCAGAGCGACCCGATCCCCTTGCGGTCGGCTTCCTCCATCAGATCGAGATGCCAGCCGTAGTAGGCGGCGGGGTCGCGGCGCCACGGCTCGGGATTGCGGAAGTCGAAGTACAGGCCGAGGGTCGGGCTCATGAGGCCGGTCCATCGAGCAGCGTCGGATCGGCCCGTAGCTCGGTCCGCACCGCGGCTTCCCAGAAGCCGATGAACCGGTCACCCGCGCTCTTCGCGAACATCGTCGCCGCGGCCGCACCGAGCCGGGACTCGAGCGGCCCGGCGGCGATGGCCCGGGCGTGCCACGCCCGTTGTGCTCGTTGTTCGAGCGCCACGCACCGTTGGTGGGCGGCACGGACCGACACCGCGGTGACGAACACCCCGTGGGCAGCGAGCAGCGCCATGTCGGCTTCACCCATGAGCCGCACCGCGGCCGCGGCCGCGTCGGGGTCGTTGGCCGCACCCTCGTACTCGTCGACCAGCACGAGCTCGCCGCCCCCGAGCGCCGACGACTGATCGAGCACCGGGGGCACCTCACCGAGGTCGGCCCACACGGTGGCGTGGAGCGGGTGGCTGTGGACCGCCACCTGCACATCGGGCCGCACCCGGTGCAGCGCGAGATGCAGCGGGATGCCGAGGGGCACGGGCCAGTCGTTGCCGTCGAGGGCGGGTTCGACCACCTCCCCATCCAGATCGATGGCGATCACGTGCTCCGGTCGCAACTCTTCCCAGTGCAGCAGCCACGGGTTGCACCAGAGGGTGCCGTCGCCTCGGCTGATCGTGATGTGACCGGCGAGATGATCGTCGTAGCCCTCACGCCACAGGGCGCGCGCCAGCAGCGCCAGCTCCTGTCGCGCGGTGATCTCCGGCATCAAGCGGTCGGGGGTCGGCGTGAACGTCACGGGCTCGATCATGGCCCAGCTCGGGCGGCGGGGCCACGTGACGGACGGACAGGAACGACCGCACGAGCAACACCGCACCGACGACGGTCTGCAGCGCGATCACCCCGTACATCGCGCCGTAGCGCACAAGCCCCTCGGCGGGCTCGAGTTCCCACGCCAACGCATACACGGCGGCCGCCGCCAACGGGATGGCGACGAGCGGGAGAAGTGCCGGCGCGGCGACCCGCCCATCGAGTTCGGCGAGGAGACTCGGCCTTCCGTGACGGGCGTGGCGACGCAGGCCCCACTGTTGCAGGGCCACCCCGGCGACGAACATCGGCGCGGCCCACGGGATCGCCACGCTCCAGCCGATCACCGCCGCGCCGGTGAGGGCGATCCAGATCCACACCGTCGCTCGACTCGGAACGAACTCCGTGAGCCAGATGCGCCCCAGCAGCCAGTGGCAGCCGGCGAGGATCGCGGTGAACGACGCGGCATAGAGGGCGAAGTCGGCCGGACCCAACAGCGTGAGCGGCGCGCCGGCATCGGCGATCAGCTCGGGGTCGTTCACGTTCTCGGGGAGCCACATCGTCGTCGACCAGACACCCCAGAACACCCCGAGCCCGATCGACACCCCCCACAACGCCGCGGTCCGGCGGGCCAGGAGCAGATGCCGCAGCCCGAAGAGCAGGATCCCGAGGCCGAGCATCCCGTGCCAGGCCGCGAACCAGACGGGGAAGAAGGGAACCGGGCCACCGGCGTAGACCACCGGCGTCACGACCCCTTCGACGAAGTAGCCGAGCAATGGCGCCACGAGGACGAGCCCCCAGAGCCCGCGGGCCCGGTAGCGGTCGACGAACCAGAGGCAGCCCGCCACGGCCGGCGCGTAGACCATCGCGACGACGAGATGATCGACCGGCGCCGACGCCCAGTACCAGAACATCCGCTCGGAGCTCACCCCCACGACGGCGGCGACGGTGAAGACGAAGAGAAGGCGATGGAGACCGGCACGCAGCTGCATGCCTGCTCTATCGAGGGTCAGCCACCCACCGGTTCACGAGCCGGGAAGGTGATCGGCAGCGAACGCCAGCCGGTCACGTTGCTCGAATGGAAGCGGACCTTGGCGTCGTGGTCGACCTCGTAGTCGGGGATACGACGGAAGATCTCCTCGACCGCGACCTTGCCTTCCATGCGGGCCAGCGCAGCGCCGAGGCAGAAGTGGGCCCCGTAGCCGAAGGCCAGATGGCGCTCGGGGCGACGGAAGATGTCGAACTCCTCGGCGGTCGGGCCGAACTCGCGGTCGTCGTGGTTCGCGGCCCCGATCACCAGCAGGACGGAGTCGCCGGCCTTCATCTGCCGGCCGTACATCTCGTGATCGCGGGTCAGGGTGCGGTGCATGTACTGCGTCGAGTTGTGGAACCGAAGCACCTCCTCGATGACCCCCGGCACGAGGTCGAGATCGGCTGCCACCGCGGCCTTCTGCTCCGGGTGACGCGACAGCAGCTCGAGCACGTTGGCGACCATCTTCGTCGTGGTCTCGTGGCCCGCGATCACGAACAGCACGCAGAAGCCGAGCAGCTCCTCGTCGGTGAGCGCCCGTCCGTCGACCTCGAAGCCGACGAGGTCGTTGATGAGCCCGCTCCCCTCCCCCGCCTTGCGCTTGGGCAGGTCGGCCATGAAGTACTCGACCAGACCGAACATGCCCTCGGCGGCGGCCGCCGGCACCGACATCACCCCGTCTTCGCGGATCATGATCTTGTCGCTGCTGATCCGGAGGTGTTCACGATCCTCGGGCGGCACGCCGAGCACGGCCGAGATCACGTCCATCGGGAATGGACTGGTGAGGTCGTTCACCACCTCGGCCGCGCCCCGCTCGACGATCCCGTCGAGATAGTGCGTGAAGATCGACCGGATCTCGTCCTCCATCCTCGCCACCGTGCGGACGGTGAAGACGCGGCTCACGAGCTTGCGCAGCACGGTGTGTTCGGGCGGATCGAACTCGATCATCTGGTCGAAGCCCATGCTCTCGCCTATGGGGCGTCGATTCTCGAGGGCGATGCCACCGGCCGACGACATCAGCTCCGTGTCGCGGAAACCCTCCAGCACGTCGTCGAAGCGGCTGAGGGCCCAGAACTCGAGCTCGTCGTTCCAGTAGAGCGGGGCCTCGTCGCGCATCCACTTGTAGACGACGTAGGGATCGTCGTGGTGCGAGAACCCGAACGGATTGAAGACGAGGTCGGTCACCCCCACCAACGTAGCGATGTACGCGACACTGTGACCAGACTGCACACACCGGAGGTTCGACATGCCCGAGACCGTCAAGGCCGCGATTCTCCAGACTGCCTGGACCGGCGACAAGGAGTCGATGATCGAACTCCACGAGAAACACCTCGCCGACGCCGCGGCCGCGGGCACCCAGGTGATGTGTTTCCAGGAGCTGTTCTACGGCCCGTACTTCTGTCAGGTGCAGGACGCCCAGTACTACAGCTACGCCGAGGCGATCCCCGACGGGCCGACCACGAAGCGGTTCCAGGAACTTGCGGCGAAGTACGGCATCGTGCTGGTCCTCCCCATGTACGAGGAGGAGCAGCCCGGCGTGCTCTACAACACCGCCGCGGTGATCGACGCCGACGGGTCGTTCCTGGGCAAGTACCGCAAGATCCACATCCCCCAGGTGACGGGGTTCTGGGAGAAGTTCTATTTCCGGCCCGGCAACCTCGGCTATCCGGTCTTCGACACCGCCGTGGGCAAGGTCGCGGTCAACATCTGCTACGACCGGCACTTCCCCGAAGGCTGGCGGGCCCTCGGACTCAACGGCGCCGAGATCGTCTTCAACCCGTCGGCCACCAGTCGCGGCCTGTCCGCCTACCTGTGGCAGCTCGAACAGACCTCGTCGGCGGCGGCCAACATGTACTTCGTCGGCGCCATCAACCGCATCGGCGTCGAACCCCTGGGCGACAACGACTTCTACGGCACGTCGTACTTCGCGAATCCCCGCGGGCAGTTCGTGGGCGACCCCGCGTCCGACACCGAGGAGGAGCTCGTGATCCGCGACCTCGATCTCGGCCAGATCGCCGAGGTCCGCGATCAGTGGGCGTTCTATCGAGACCGCCGGCCCGACATGTACGGCGTCATCACCGAAGCCTGACGGCTCGCCCGAGAGGAACCGAACCCATGAAGAAGCTCATCAAGAACGGCACCGTCATCAGCTCGACCGGGGCCGACCCGGCCGACGTGTTGATCGACGGCGAGACGATCGTCGCCGTGCTCCAGCCCGGGTCCGATGTCGCCGTCTCTGCTGAGGCCGGCGCCGAGGTGATCGATGCGACCGGGCTCTACGTGATCCCGGGCGGCGTCGACGGCCACACCCACATGGAGCTGCCTTTCGGCGGCACCGTGGCCTCCGACGACTTCGAGAACGGCACCCGGGCGGCAGCCTGGGGCGGCACGACGACCATCGTCGACTTCGCCGTGCAGAGCAAGGGCCTCGGCGTGCGCGACACCCTCGAGCAGTGGATGGCCAAGGCCGAGAGCAAGTGTGCGATCGACTACGGCTTCCATCAGATCATCGGCGACGTCAACGAGCAGTCGCTGAAGGACATGGACGCGCTCGTCGACGAGGGCATCTCCAGCTTCAAGCTCTTCATGGCCTACCCCGGCGTGTTCCTCTCCGACGACGGTCAGATCCTGCGGGCGATGCAGCAGGCCGCCGGCAACGGTGCGCTGATCATGATGCACGCCGAGAACGGGTTGGCCATCGACGTGTTGGCCGAGCAGGCCGTCGAGCGGGGCGAGACCGACCCGGTCAACCACGGCTACGTCCGCCGTCCCGAATTCGAGAGCGAGGCGACGCATCGGGCGATCCAGCTGGCCAAGGTCGGCGCCGCGCCTCTCTACATCGTGCACCTCTCCGCCTCCGAGGCCCTCGAACAAGTGGCGATCGCCCGCAACAACGGCGCCAACGTGTTCGCCGAGACCTGTCCGCAGTACCTCTACCTCAACGTCGAGGACCATCTCGATCAGGGGTTCGACGGCGCGGCCTACGTGTGCTCGACCCCGCTGCGCACCAAGCACGCCCATCATCACGAAGACCTGTGGAAGGGGTTGCGCACCAACGACCTGAGCGTGGTCGCCACGGATCACTGTCCGTTCTGCATGAAGGACCAGAAGGAGCTCGGACGCGACGACTTCCGGGCGATCCCCAACGGCATCGGCGGGGTCGAGCACCGCATGGACCTCATCTACCAGGGGGTGGTCAACGGGGAAATCTCGCTGCCCCGCTGGGTCGAGCTCTGCTCGACGACCCCGGCCCGTATGTTCGGCCTGTATCCCCGCAAGGGCACGATCCAGCCGGGGGCCGACGCCGACATCGTGCTCTACGACCCGAACCGGACGTGGACGATCAGCGTCGACAACCACCACATGAACATGGACCACTCGGCGTTCGAGGGCTTCGAGGTCAACGGCCACGTCCACACGGTGATGTCCCGCGGCCGGGTGATCATCGAGAACGACAGCTACACCGGCAGCACTGGTCACGGGCAGTACCTCCGCCGCGGCCTCTCCGACTACCTGATCTGAACTGAGGAATCCCGATGGACTTCGGCGTCGTATTGCAGACCGACCCCCCGGCTTGGCGGGTCGTCGATCTCGCCCGCAAAGCCGAAACGCTCGGATTCAGCCACGGTTGGACCTTCGACAGCCACGTCCTGTGGCAGGAGCCCTACGTCATCTACAGCCAGATGCTGTCGGCGACCAACCGGATGATCGTCGGGCCGATGGTCACCAACCCGGGCACCCGCGACTGGACCGTGACCGCGTCGCACTTCGCCACGCTCAACGACATGTTCGGCAGTCGGACCATCTGTGGCATCGGCCGGGGCGACTCGGCCATGCGCGTGCTCGGCCACAAGCCGACCACGTTGGCCACCTTGAGCGAGTCGATGACGGTGATCAAGGAACTGGCCGAAGGCCGCGAGGTCACCTACAACGGCACGCAACAGCAGATCCCCTGGGCCCAGGAGTCGACGCTCGACATCCTCATGGCCGGTTACGGGCCGAAGGCACTCGAGCTGTGCGGCCGTGAGGCCGACGGCTTCATCCTCCAGCTGGCCGATCTGTCACTCGCGGAGTGGACGATCGGCGCCGTCCGCGCCGCCGCAGCCGACGCCGGCCGCGACCCCGACGACCTCTACATCTGTGTCGCCGCGCCCGCCTATGTCGGCACCGACCTCGCCCACCAGCGCGACCAGTGCCGCTGGTTCGGCGGCATGGTCGGCAACCATGTGGCCGATCTCGTCGACCGCTACGGCGACAGTGGCGCGGTTCCCCAGGAGCTCACCGACTACATCAAGGGCCGAGAGGGCTACGACTACAGCGGCCACGGCAAGGCCGGTCACGACCACACCGACTTCGTGCCCGACGACATCATCGACCGCTTCTGCATCCTCGGCGACGAGGACGCCCACATCGAACGCCTGAAGGGGCTCGAGGCACTGGGCGTCGACCAGTTCGCGATCTACCTGATGCACGACCAGAAGGACGAGACGCTCAACGCCTACGGGCAGCGCATCATCCCGGCCATGAGCTGACGGCCGCAGCCCGACCCTCAGTCCTCGGGCATCACCTGATCGACGTCGAGCACGGGCGGGAGGTCGCTGGCCCGGATGCGGTCGGCGAACGAATAATCGAGCGGCGCGATGCCGTCGAAGGGGGCATCGAGCACCACGTCGACGTCGTCGCCGTAAGGCGCGGCGTCGCGCATCGCCACGGTGACCTCGGCCGTATCGCCCGACAAGAGGTGGATGTCGGCCTCGATCCCGGGGAAGAACCGACTGGCGAACGACATCACTCCGTGGACTCCCTCGACCGCGACGGCGCGCTCGGCCACCGCCCGCGTGTCGCCGCCTCGCCGCAACACCACCCGGATACCGGTGTGGCCGACGTGGGGGACGTCGCGGTCGTCGAGGCGCAGGGTCGGGTCGCCGATGACCCACGAGAGATCCATCGCGTCGCCGGTGCGCACGGCGCGTCGCCCGGCCCCCTCCATGCGTCCGGCGGCGTCGAGCACCTCGCGGAACTCCGTCATCGCCTGGATCGCGTCGCCGGGGTCGACCGCGGTGAGATAGATCGTGACGTTGACCCCCTTGCCGTCGTCGAACCCGGGATGCGCGTCGACGGCCGGAAGCCGGATCTCGTGGAGTTCGGGCGGCGCGACATAGCGACAGCCGCCGGCGATCTCGGGCATGGCGAGGTTGGGCGGCAGGTGCTCGAGGTCGTACCAGCGGTTCCAGCGCTCGATGTTGTCGTGGTCGGTGTCGAGCGCCGTGAAGATGATGCCCTTGGCTTCCATGCGGAGACTCCTTGTCGCGGTCGCGCTACTTCTCGAAGAGGGGAATATGAGTCTCGCCCAGGAAGTGGGTCTCGTTGAAGCTCCGCACGGTCACCGCGTCGCTGGAACCCGAGGCGAGCACCCGCGACACGCCGGCGTAGTCCGGCACGAACCGCAGGGTGTCGTCGATCCCGAGCATCTGGGCGAACCAGACCGAGGTGACCATTCCGTGGCAGAACACGGCCACCCGCCGACCGGAGTTGTCGGCGATGATCTGCCGGAAGGCGGCATGAACACCTCGCATCCACTCGTGCTTCTCGTCCTCGGCCAACACGCTCAGCGGATCGGTCCACGCCTCGTCGGTGCCGCCCTCCTTGATGAGCCGGCGGGTGACCTCGGCGGGCACATAGGTGGAGTCGTGCCGGTCGTACTCCGCCACGCCCTCGACCACGACTGGCTCCAGGCCGAGCATCTCGGCGAGGGGGGCGGCCGTCTGCCGGGCCCGGGCGAGTGGGCTGGTGACGACCAGGTCGATGCCGGCGGGGGCGAGATACTCGCCGACCCGGCGGGCCTGTCGTCGTCCGATCTCGGCCAGGTCGGGATCAGCGGCGCCCACCGCGTCCTCGATGTGTTCGGGCCTCGCGTGGCGGACGATGACGAGTTCCATTTCCCATTTCCTCCCGCATTCCACCAACCCGGACGTGCTGCGCGACACTAACGACATGCAGGGACTCATCCTCGAAGGAACCACCGAAGACAGCGTTCGTCTCTCCGACGACATCGCCCACACCAACCCGGACCTCGCCCCACGCCAGGTGCGGGTCGAGATCAAGGCCGCGGGCGTGTGTGGCTCCGATCTGAGCTGTGTGCACGGCAAGTACTACATGCCGACGCCGCTGGTTCCCGGCCACGAGGCCGCCGGCGTGGTGGTCGAGGTGGGCACCGCCGTGACCTACTGCGCCGTCGGCGACCACGTGATCCTGTCGACGTTCAGCAACTGCGGACACTGCTCCGACTGCGAGGGCGGCAACCCCGGCAACTGTGCCGTCTCGATGGGCAACCTCACGCAGCCCTACAGCGAGGGCGAGCAGGCGCTCTACAACTTCGCCGGCATCGGGGCCTTCGTGCAGGAGACCATCGTCAGCGAGAACCAGTGCATCCCGATTCCGAAGGAGATGCCGCTCACCTCCGCCGCCCTCATCGGCTGTGGCGTGATGACCGGAACGGGCGCGGTGTTCAACCGGGCCAACCTCCAGATCGGCGACACCTGCGTCGTCATCGGCGCCGGCGGTGTCGGCCTCAACGTGATCCAGGCCGCGAAGCTCTGCGGCGCCTCGCAGATCATCGCCGTCGACCGCATCCCCGAGAAGGAAGCCTTCGCCACCGACTTCGGCGCCACCGACTTCATCCTCGCCGAGGACGGCGTCGACGTGATCCAGGAAGTCATCGCCATGACCGGCCGCGGCGTCGACCATGCCTTCGAGGTCGTGGGCAGCACCAAGCTGCTGGCCGACTGCCTCACCATGACCCGTCCGGGTGGCAACATCTGCGCGGTCGGCGTGCCCGACCTCACCGCCGAGGTCACCTACGGCTTCCAGCAGCTCCACCAGAACAAGAACCTGATGGGCATCCGGGCCGGCGGCGCTCGCCCCCGCAAGGACTTCCCGATGCTGGCCGACCTCTACATGAAGGGGAAGCTCAAGCTCGACGAGTTGGTCAGCAACACCGCCGGGCTCGACGGCCTCCAGGGCGCATTCGACGCCATCAAGGACGGCAAGGAAGCCCGCACCGTCCTCCTCCCCAACGGCTGAGAAGATACGGGTGCCAGGCACCCATACTTTCTGGTGCCAGGCACCCGTACTTTCTCAGGGGAGGACGACGGGTGGGAGCGGGTGGCGGTAGAGCTTCGCCGCGTTCTCGCTG
Source organism: Acidimicrobiales bacterium (assembly GCA_040263275.1). Lineage (GTDB taxonomy): Bacteria > Actinomycetota > Acidimicrobiia > Acidimicrobiales > Aldehydirespiratoraceae > JAJRXC01. Next base: position 6,745 of record JBDQKM010000028.1, on the reverse strand, counting down.
CAGATCATGCGGAGTTCGTCGGCAGGGAGTTCGCCCCACACCTCGGCGATCACCTGCTGCGTGTCGGGCCAGGTGCTGTCACCGTGCGGGTAGTCGGTCTCGACACAGATGTTCTCGACGCCGATCACGTCTCGGGTGCGGATGGTCGACGGGTCGTCCAGCGTGCAGAACCAGAAGTTGCGGCGCAGCACGTCGGCCGGCCGCTCGTCCCACCCCAACCCGTAGCCGCTGCGATCGACGATGTTGTCGAGCCGGTCGATGAGCATCGCGACCCAGCCGATCCCGCCTTCGCTCATCGCGATCTTCAGCGTCGGATGGTGCAGCGGGTACTCCGACCACAGCCATTCCGCACACGCACCGAGCGAGAGCTGGCCGAACATGGTGGCGCCGAGTTGGATCGCCGGTGCACCGGAGGGGATCTCGTGGAGACCTGACGACCCGACGTGCAGCGAGATGACCGTGTCGGTGTCGACACAGGCCTGGATGATCGGATCCCAGAACCCCCGGTCCCACAGGTTGGGCAGGCCGATCGCGTGCGGTCGCTCGGGCAGGGTGACCGAGGTGAACCCCCGCTCGGCGTTGCGGTGGATCTCCGCCGCGGCGGCGGCCGGGTCCCCCAGGTAGGTGATCCCGCCGGGAATGACACGGTCGGGGTGGGGCTGGTACCACTCGGTGAAGAGCCAGTCGTTCCACGCCCGCACGGCATCGAGACCCACCGCCGGTTCACTCGCCTTGGCGAAGACCGACCCGCAGAAGCCGGTGACCTGGCTCGGGAAGTTGAGCATGGCCCAGATCCCGCCCAGGTCCATGTCCTTGATCCGGGCCTCGACGTCGTAGCAGCCGGGCCGCATGTGTTCGAACCGGAAGGGTTCGATCCGCACCGACTCCGGCCTCCGCCCCGCAACGGCGTTCATTCCCATCTGGACGTAGCGGTTGCCGTCGAACTCCCACAGCTGGTGGCCCCGGTCGTTCTCGACCAATTGCGGGCCGCGGTCCCTCGTGGCCGTCCGCATGTAGGTCTCGAACAGGTGGGGCGGCTCGACGACATGGTCGTCGACGGAGATCACCGTGTAGGCCACCTCGGCCGGCTCGGGGTCGGGGAGGAAGAGTTCGGGATCGAGCGCAGTCACCGGCTCATGGTGACACGGCGCCGTGCCTCGCAGCGATCCGCCGGAGCGACAACGCCGTCGACGGTCGACATGCGAATCGGGAAGTCGCCGGGGCACCACGCTACGGTGCCGCCTATGAAGGTTCTCGTCATGGGTGGCACCAACTTCAACGGCTTGTCGTTGGTGCACGAACTCGTCCGCCAGGGCCACGACGTCACGGTGCTCAACCGGGGCAAGAGCGAGGCCGACATCCCCGCCTCGGTCAACCGCCTGGTCGCCGACCGCAGCGAACCCGACACGGTTCGCGCCGCGCTCGCCGGCACGGAATGGGACGTCATCCAGGACGTGACCGCCTACCACCCCGAAGACGTCGAGCTCATGCTCGAACTCTTCCGGGATCGCGTCGGCCACTACATCTTCGCCAGCTCGACTGTCACCTACGCCGCCAGCGACGTCCTGCCGATCACCGAGGACCACCCCGACGACCGCACCGAAGCCCAGAACGAATACGGGCTCCACAAGCTGCTCTGCGAAGACCTCCTGTGGGCCGCACATGCCGACCACGGGTTCCCGGCCACGAGCGTGCCCTTCTCGATGGTGTTCGGCCCTCACAACATGATCGCGGCACGCGAGCAGGCCATGTTCCGCCGCCTCGTCGAGGGGCGACCGATCATGGTTCCGGGCGATGGCACGACCCTGCTGCAGCTCGGCCACGTCGACGACCAGTCCCGCGCCCTCGAACAGATGATGGGCAAGCAGGTCACCTTCGGCCGCCGCTACAACCTCACCGGCAAGCAGTACGTGAGCCGCAACGGCTATGTCGAGACGATCGCTGCGGCGGTCGGCGCCGACTCGCCCGACGTCCGCCACATCGCCGGCGAACGGATGGACGAGCTCTGGATGGGCGACATCCTCGTGGATCTCGGCAACCAGGGGGGCATGAGCCTCGCCGTGCGTTCCCGCGGCGGCGGGAACCCCACCGTCAATCGTTCGGCCGGTCGTCAGCGCTTCCAACTCAGCCAGCTCGTGCAGCACCTCGCGCCGAACATCCACCACTGGAACCGGTCGACGGTGTTCTCCATCGACCGTCTCCGGGCCGACATCGGTTGGGAACCCGAGCACACATTCGCGTCGATGGTCGACGACACCTACCGCTGGTGGCACGACGCCGGCCTCGCCGACGAGCCACACGACTGGACCTTCGAGGACAACCTCCTCGACGTGATCTGACGCCGACGAGCGCTCCGGTCAGTGCACGGCCGAGGGCAACCGGCCCTCGTAGGCCCGCCACCCGCCGAGGTGGGAGATCTCCGTGGCGCCCTCGATCGCTCGCGGTTCGGCCACGAAGCCCGTCTCCACCCGCCCGTCGGCCAGTTCGACCTTGCCGAGGGCGAGAGGCGCGGGGACCATCGTCAGGAACCGACCCAGCGCCGCGGGGGTGACCCGCCACACGTCGACCTCGACGGCGACACCGTCACCGCCACCGTCGAACACCAGGGCCGGCTTCGGCGGGTCGGAGTCGTGCATCGCCCAGAGCCGGTAGCGCTCGGCCGTGGTCGTCGTCTCCTGCCACACCGCGTCGAGATCGAGGAGCTGCCCCTCCAGCGCTTCACCCCGCAGGTGGGCGCCGGCGACGACGAGCGGCACGAGTCCGTCGTCGACCTCCCGGGCCGGGCGGGACTCACCCAGCACGATCTCGGCCACGGTGATGGCGACCGGCTCGTGCCACGCCGGCGCCAGCACGGTCACGCCCACGCCGGCCTGGCGGGGCCCCTCGGCCGGTGCCGGGATCGCCACCGCACAGAGGTCGGCGAGGTTCGCGAAGGTCGTGAACCGGCCGAGGGCGGCGTTCACCTCGACCGGCGCGGCGGCGACTTCGGCAGGAGTCGGTGCCGAGGGCACGGTCGGCACGATCATCGCGTCCATGGTGACGAACTGATCCTCGATACAGCGCAGGAGTTCCTGTCGTGCATCCGCACCGAACGGATGCGCTCGTTCACCCCCCGGAGTTGGTCGACCAATGCGTCGTTGCCGGCCGCGTCGGCGAGTGCGAGGTGGAAGCTCTCGTCCTGCAACACGAAGTCGGGCGTGGTGTCCTCGTCGCGATCGGGAGCGGCGATCTCGGCCCATTCACCGGCGAGCACCCGGAGACGGTCACGGTCGTGCGGGCCCCGACGCAGCGCACCGAACTCCAGGTGCCGTCGGATCTCGTAGAGCTCGGCGACCGTGTGGAGGTCGGGCACCGACGGCGAGTAGCCCCCCTCGGGGAGGCGCACGACGAGACCCTCGGCGTGGAGCCGGGCGAGTGCGTCTCGAATCGGGGTGCGGGAGACGCCGAGGTCCTTGCCCATCGCCGCCTCGCCGAGGCGTCGACCGAGGTGGTAGTCGCCCGCCAGGAGCCGCCGCTTCAGCTCGGTATAGGCCCACGCACCACGGGAGCCGGGCGTGTCGCCGTCCCGGGTGCTGGCCGTGTACCGATCGGTATACATGGCTGCGCAAGCTAGGCAGCGCCGATTTCCTGCCCGTATCCGTCACGTGAGCATCGCCTTGTGGCGATCTGTCGGCCGGCGTCCAGATTCGGTTCACCCTGGCGGAAAACGGGCGCCCGCCGTGGCGCGCGCTCTAGGGTTTCGCATGGCCACCGACGGACTCGATCTCATCTCACCGGCGCACTACGGCGACGCGGGTCCGCCCCACGATCAGTGGCGCCAGCTCCGCAGTCAACCGCTCACGTATGTCGAGCCGGAGGGGTTCGAGAACTTCTGGGCCGTCACCCGCCACGCCGACATCATGGAGATCTCGAGTCGGCCCGAGGACTTCTGCAACGGCGAAGGAATCGTCCTGCTGACCGATGAGCAGGCGTATCGCCGCGACAACCCGACGATCCCGATGGTGATGAAGACCATCATCGAGATGGACCCGCCGGATCACCGCATCTTCCGGAAGGTCGCCAGCGGCTACTTCACACCGCGCGGGATCGAACGGCTCGACGAGATCGTCACCGAGTCGGCCAAGGGCGTCATCGACTCGCTCGGTGCCGAGGGCGAGGCCGACTTCGTCGAGTCGATCACCCAACAGCACCCGCTCCGGGTGCTGTCCACCATTCTCGGCATCGAACCCGAGCAGGAGCAGCAGCTGCTCGAGCTCACGAGCCAACTCTTCGGGGGCGACGATCCCGAACTCCAGCGAGAGGGCGAGACCCGAGACGAGGCGATGCTGGCGTTGTTCATGGACTTCTACACGATGTTCAACACCATCATCGAGGATCGGCGGGCCAACCCCCGCGACGACCTGGCCACCATGCTGGCGACGGCGACGCTCGAGAACGGCGAGCCGCTCGGCGACATGGAGACGCTCGGCTACTACCTGATCGTTTTCAACGCGGGGCACGACACCACCCGCCACTCACTCACCGGCGCCTTCCAGGCGTTCCTCGACAATCCCGGAGAGCTCCAGCGGCTCAAGGACGACCCGAGCCTGATGAAGTCGGCCGTCGAGGAGGTGGTCCGCTTCTCGGCCCCCGTCAACTACATGAAGCGCACCGCCACCCGTGACCTGATCTACGACGGCCACGAGATCAAGAAGGGCGACATGTTCGCCCTCTTCTACGCGTCGGCCAACCGCGACGCGGCCGTGTTCGACGATCCCGATCGCTTCGATGTCGGCCGCAACCCCAACCGTCATCTCGGGTTCGGCTGGGCCGAGCACTACTGCCTGGGCGCGCACCTGGCCCGGGCATCGATCAAGGCGCTGCTCGAGCAGCTTGCAGCCCGGATGGAATGGATGGAACCGGCCGGCGAGGCGGACTATGTCGCGTCGAGCTTCGTCGTCGGGCCGAAACACCTCCCGGTCCGCTACAAGATCTCCGGCTGAGCGGCGTCAGCGGCCGGGGAACCAACCGGGCACGGCCGTGGTGCAGACCGCGATGAAGACGTCGACGAGCGAGACGTCGTCCTCGCCGAGTTCGGCCTCACACGAGAGATAGCGCTCGGCTTCGTCGTTCCACCGGATGACGCGCACGTCGATCCCGCCGGCGAACCCGTCGGAGACCAGCAGGACCCCGTCGGCGATCGACTCGTCGCGTCGGATCTCCCCGTTCTCGCGGGTGCGGGTGAGGAATCCGTCCGGGCCTGTGAGCCGGGCCTCCCAATCGGTGACCTCGCAGAGGCCGTCGCACCCGGCGTCGAACTGCAGTTCGGTGAAGAAGTCGAAGTCGTCACCCTGCGGTTCGAAGCTGACGCCGAGGAAGGGTTCGGATTGCTCCCATCCCACCGGCACCGCCGCCCGCACCACATAGTCGCCGTCGTCCGCCAGCGCGAACGACGGGGTCGAGAACGCGATCGCGGTCCCGGCCGGCACGACCGCCTCGACGGCCGCGAGATCGACCTCACCGGGTTCGGTCGTCGGGTCGATCGCCGAACGGCCTCCTCCGTCGCCGGTCGACGCGAACGCCCCGGCAAGCGCACCGATCAGGAAGAACTCCATGAAGGCACCGTCCTGCCCGCACTGGTTCTCGAGATACAAGCCCAGTCCACCGAGCGCGGCACCGATGCTCCCGACCGCCTCGGCATCACCGGTCGCGGCCCGCTCGATGAGGTCGTAAGCGGCCACGTGCATCGCCGGCGCACCGGCCCGCAACGCCGCAGGCACCGAATCGCTGTCGTCGGCGTCGAGTGAATCGGAGAGCAGATCGCAGTAGTCGGTCGATGCCGCGGCGGCCCCCATCTCCGCCATCGTCGCGAAGTCGCGGAGCCCGCCGGCCGCCTCTTCGTCGTCACACGTCGCGGCCACGACATCGGCCAGACCGCGGAACTCCCCGGCCACGCCGGGGGGCGACAACATCTCCCGCATCCCGTCGTCCTCGCCGAAGTCGGCCTCCTCCTCGGCGAAGTCGACCAGGGTCTCCGCGAGCGACCGGTACCGGGTCGGCACGGCGTCGACGAACCCCGCGTCGGGCGAGTCGGCATCGAGCTGGGCGCACATGGCCGGGTCACCGGCCGGGACCGGTGCCGTTCCACCTCCGCCGTCGTCGCCACACGCGGTCGCGGTCACCACGAGCGTGAGCACGACGGCGATCGATCGGCGGAAGCGAGTCGGGGAAGGGCGTGACACGAGGCGAACCTAGTGCCGCTGGTTGAACCCCTCGTGACTCTTGGGACATGCTGAGCGCGCGATGAGCACCGACGAGCGAATGTTTCGTGAACCCGACTATCGGGCGACAGCCGGTGAGTTTATCCGCCATGTCGCCGGCGAGTTCGGCGACCGCGAGCTCGCCGTGCTGGGCGATCACCGCATCACGTTCGCCGAGGCCGAGCAGCAGTCGGCGGTCATGGCCCGCGCCCTGCTCGCGTCAGGGGTGAAGGCGGGGACCCACGTCGGCCTGCTGGCGCCGAACGGGCCCGACTGGGTCATTGCGTGGCTGGCCGCCACCCGCATCGGCGCCGTCGTCCCGCTGCTCAACACGTACTACAAGCCGCGCGAGCTCACGTGGGTACTGGCCCACAGCGAGGTCGAGGTGCTGTTCACCGTCGACCATCATCTCGGCCACGACTATCGCGAGCGGCTCGAGTCGATCGCCCCCGGGCTCGACGAGCAGTCCCACGCCGCGATCCGGGTCGACAGCCACCCCGCCCTGC